>JBDKRX010000102.1:0-26688 GCA_039683175.1 Phycisphaerales bacterium | reverse complement strand
TGTATGCCGCGCTGTTCGAGCCGGGCGTTGGGCAACTCGATCTGACCGACCTGCCGGCGACACACGCCCAGGGACCGACGTTTCTCAACGTGCTTCGTCTTCTCGACATGCCCCAGGCGGTCGCCATGGCGGCGGAGCGGGCGAACGTGCTGCTGCGAGGGGGGACGGCTGGCGGTTGGCAGTTCCCGGAGTCGGTTGCTGCAAGTCTGGAATGGGATCGCGAACGGTTCCGCGTGGAGAACGGCCGGGAATCACCGCCTTCGCAATAGACAGGGGCGGCTTTTTCTCGATTCCACGAATCCTCCCCTTGCGAAGCTGCCGGGCGTCCACTATGATGGTCCCTTGTGACTATGAATGTAACCAATCACGGGGTCCATAATGGCACAGGCAGTACATACGCATAAGTTCATCAATCAGATTCAAGCGGGCGAGACCATCAACGAGGTGTATGTGGTCCGCGACCCGATCCTCCGCAGCACGTCCCGCGGCGACCTGTATATCGCGATGTTTTTGTGTGATCGCACGGGCCAGTTGAACGGTCGGATGTGGCAGGCGTCGGAGATTGTCTATAAGTCTTTGCCGAAGCCTGGTTTCGTCCATGTCCAGGGCCGCAGCGAGTTGTACCAGAACAACCTCCAGATCGTGATCAACACCATCGCGGCCATCGACCCGAGCAAGGTGAACGTCGAGAACTACCTGGCGAGGACGACCAAAAACTGCGACCAGATGTTCAAAGAGGTGCAGGAGATCGTCGGCTCGATCCGTCACCCACAAGTCGCGGCTCTGTGCAAGGCGTTTCTGGTGGACAAGGACCTGATGAAAGCCTTCTGCTCGGCTCCCGGCGGCATGAAAATGCACCACGATTGCATCGGTGGCCTGCTGGAGCACACGCACAACATGCTCCACGTCGCCAAGGCGATTCTGCCGCTGTACCCGCGGGTCCAGTCGGATCTCGTCCTGGCCGGCATCTTCCTCCACGACATGGGCAAGACTGAAGAACTTGCCTACGACATGGCGTTCTCCTACACCGATTCCGGCCAGCTCATCGGGCACATCAGCAAGAGCTTGTTGATGATCCACCGCAAGGCCGACGCCCTCCGTGCCGCCGGGACGAAGATCGACGCCGAGATCGTGGATTCGCTCGGCCACATCATTCTGTCCCATCACGGGGAGTACGAGTTCGGCTCGCCCAAACTGCCGGCTACCGCCGAGGCGTTCATGGTCTACTACATCGACGACCTCGATGCGAAGATGGACCAGGTGACGGCGGCCATTGACGGCGAGATGAGCGAATCGAACTGGACCGCCTGGCAGAATGCCCTCCAGACTCGCCTGTTCCGCAAGCGCCTCGACGGACAGAAGTGACGTCCTCGTCGCATATCTGCTGCCTCCCGATGTGCGTGCGTTACTTCGCGGTCCAGACCTCCGGCTTGTGCGATCCCGGGGCGTTGTACTCGATGCAGTAGGGCTTGATCTCCAGGACGCCGTAGTTCGGATCGTCCGGGCCGCTGAAGATGCCTGCCAGCATGTCGCTCCAGAAGCCGTGACGTGCCTCCTTGCTCGCGTTGAGCGCCGCTCGACCCTGGACTTGCAGATAAGGGCCCGCGTTCTGCGGATCGGTCACGCCGCAGGTCAGATGGACCTCCGGGTTCTTCTTGATCTGTTTGACCTTGCGGGCGTCGACGGATGTTGCGCATCGAATCGTCATGTCCGCCGACGCGACTGTCATGACATACCGCACCCACGGCTTGCCGTCCGGCGTAATTGTGGCCAGGCTGGCCATCTGTAGCTGTTGGAGAACCTTGAGGATCCGTTCTTTCAGGTCAGACATCTTTCGGCTCCTTGTATTGTCATTTCTTCCATGCCTGGAGTATCTCTATGCATTCGATCATGGCCCGGCCGTTGTGGTAGCCGGCCTTCCAGGGGTTGGCCTTGTCGCCCTCGGCCACGCCCTGGGCCGTGACTGTCGAATGCCATTCGCCTGTGTCCCAGTCCACCAGATTCTTTTCGATGAAGTTGAATGTGTTCTCGAAGACCGCCAGGTACTTCGGGTCCTTCGTGTAATTATACATCCGCAGCGAGCTGACGATCACCTCGGCCTGGACCCACCAGGATTTGCTGCGGTCGTCGGCGGGGGAGCGGAACCGCCCGGTGTAGTGAAAGCCGCCGTTGCGCTCATCGTAGCCGTGCTGCAGCGAGTACTTGAACAGTGTTGTATACAGGTCCAGAAATGGGTAGTTCGAGACACCCGCGGCGTCGCAGGCGTCCATGAGCAGCCAGATGTTCTCGATGTCGTGGCCATAGGAGACGCGGGCGTAATCCCCCTCCAATCGCGGCGTCCAGTCGGGCTCGTATTTGTCCGTGCAGGCGCCGAGGCCCTTTCGCACCACCGCGTTCGTCTCGATGTTGATGAGTTCCAGGAGCCGCTCTCGGGCCACGGGCAGCTTGCTCGCCCGGTGGAACGTCGTGAGGGCTTCGAGCAGATGCAGGTGCGTGTTCATCAGCTTCAAGCCGGCGGGTGTCCCCATGTAGGACGACGCCCCCTCCGGCGGGCTGGTCCAGTCGGGATTGAAGTACTCAACGTAGCCGCCGTGGACCTTGTCGTGCGATTTGGCTTCGAGCAGATTGAAGAACCGGACCGCGAAGTCCAGGGCCTTCTTGTCGCCGCTGGCCAACACGTACTCGGATATGGCATAGAGCGCGAACGATTGGCCGTAGAGGTGCTTGTTGGGCCTGAGCACGCGATTGCCCGTGATATCCACCTCCCAGTAGAAGCCGCCGTTGGCGGAGTCCCACATCTTGTCTTTGAGGAATCGATACCCCAGTTCCGCGGCCTCCAGGTTCCTGGCTGGCTCATAGCCAGCACGGGCCAGCCGGGAGAACAGCCACACCTGGCGGGCCTGCGTCACGACCATCTTGGTCACAGGCTCCCTGAGCTTGCCCTGGGCGTCGAAGCTGATGATGTATCCGCCGTTCGTGCGATCCAGGCTCTTGTCATGCCAGAACGGCACAATGTTGGTCGTCAGAATCCTCTCCAGCCTCGGTGTGTATTGTTCGGCCATCGTCGCCGGATCAAACGCAGCGCAGACCGCCAGGGCGCCCCATAGGATCACAGGTATTGAAAGCCACCATCGACCGATCGACACCGCATTTCTCATGGTCACTCCCTGGTCCGACCGCTCCTGCGAGCCCTCGGACGAATCGCTTTGCGTTCCTGCGTTCTTCGCCGTGTCCTGCGAAGCTATCGCATCGGCCGCTTGAAAGCAGCCGCACTGGGGCCAAACGTGACCAGTTCCCATCCGTCCTGACCAAGCTGGTTGAACCGGTCCTCCAAGCTTCTGGCCTTCTGGACACCGAGCTTCTCGGCCTCGCGAATCTCCTGATCGGACAGCCGCACGTCGATTACGACGTCGCCAAACTCGATGATCCTGTACTCCCAACGCTCCGAAGCGGTTGCGGTGGACGTGCCCGTTGCGCGGGATTTGAACGTGCCCCAGGCGACCGGCACAGCCAGCGTCAATCCAACGATGCAAAAGACACCGGTGATCGGCAATAGCGAGACGAATTTGGCTTTCTCCATCGATACTACTCCCTTCAACTATTTCTTCGCACGGCCGAAGTGTTTGTCCGCGAAGTCCATGTAGCGGTCCCAGTCGTAGTTGGTGACGTCGTGCTTGCCGGTTCGGATGTGGTAGGCGATGGTGCCTGCCACAGGCTGATTGACCGGGGGCATCTCGGTGACCGGAAGGGGCTCGGCGCCGAGGAGCTTGTAGACAGGGCCGGCGTGCAGGGCCGAGAGGAACTCGCCTCGCGGGTCGGCCCAGCGGTCCTCCTCCGCGCTGGCGACGTAGACCGGCCTGGGGGCCATCAACGCGATCAGCATGTGCTGGTCGATGGGCAGATCGCCTTCTTTGGCGTTGTACTTCGTGAAGTTGTCGCAGAACCAGTGGGGAAAGACGGTATTGATTCGCTGGACGGTTTCACCGAAGGCCCGCATGGAGAGGGCGGCGCCGCCGCAGCCGGAGTTGTTGGAGATGACGAGGGCGAATCGCTCGTCCGTTGCGCCGGCCCACAGCGAGGTCTTACCCAGCCGGGAGTGGCCCATGACCGCCACGTGCTTATTGTCGATGTCCGAGTCGGTCTCGAAGTAATCCATCGCTCGGCTCAGGCCCCAGGCCCAGGCCGCAATGGAGCCCCACTCGTCCGGGGCTGGCTGGACCTGACCATCTTTGTAGAAGAGGGGGTGAACGCCGTTCTTGAAGCCGTCGTCGAAGTCAGGATCGATATCGCCGTAATAGATCGTCGCCAGGCCATAGCCGCGTTCCAGGATTCGCTCGACCGGCCAACGGCCGGCGGCTTTCCCTCGGGAGTCCGCCGTCGCGCGATGATCGCCGCTCTCCACCCAGCTCTTGGTGATCGTGATGCCGGGGTCGGTGTGGATGGCGTGGTTGCCCTGGAAGTTCAGTCCGACGAACAGCGGGACCGGCTTGGAGTCTTTGTTGGGCAGATAGAGCAAAATCATCATGTTGGGGTCCTGCTCGCGGCCGGTGAAATAGACGACCACCTCCTTGCGGGTGGCCAGGCCGTCGAGGGCGTTCTTATTGACGGACATGGTCATGAAGGTCATGAGGGCCGGCTTGCCGGGGGCCTTGCCGTACATGTGTTCCTCGAACAGCCTGAGGATCTCCGGTCGGCGTTTCTGCCGCCACGTGTCGGCGTCCGCGACCTTCGTGCCGTCGGTACAGACGAGCGGATCGGGCAACGTGTACTGGGGCACCTTCGCTTCGTCATAGTTGGCCTGCTGCGCCGGGAGAATCCGGGGAAGAATCGCCGTCGCCAAGGCTGTGCACACGATGTAGAACGCGAGTTTTCTCGACATGCGTGAATCCTCCTTCTGTTTCCTTGCGTATACGCACGACTCACACCAGATACGTACACCGAACCCCCAGTGCTTTCAAGGAAAAAACGGGCCCCCGCCGGCCGGCGGAGAGAGCCGTGCCGTCTCGCCCGGCAATTTCCTTGACAATTTCGCGAAACGCTGGTTTCTGTGGTGCCGATGAGAAATAGGATGTGGGATGTCAACGACGAATGCAGCGGGCCAAGCCGTGCGGGGGGTGTGGGGATTGGTGCGGTGTGCATGATGAAGAACCTGGTTCTCTCCGTTGCATGGTTTGTGACGGCTTTCTTTTGCTGTGCTTCGGCATCCGGATTTGTGTCTATTCATGAACAAGGCCTCTGGCCGGCGGATTGGCCCAAGCCGCTGGAATCCTGCAGGGATCGAGCCAGGACGTTCGAGATCAGCACGGGCATCCGCGAGAACGTTTACGAGATTGGTTTTCGGACCTCTGAGGAATTCGATCGTGTGTGGCCCGCCCTCCTCCAGCTCAAGAGCGCCGGCGCCCCGCTGCGGGTCCGCAATGTTCTGATTCGCAGCGAGAAGAGCGAGGATCTGTTCGTGAACGACAAGCCGGCCGTTCGGATCTACACGCCGGTCTACGGCAGCTCGGCCCAGAGGCCGGGAGGCAGGATGCTGCCGGTGGGCCCTCCGTGGCCGGAGTCGATCCACATGCCGAACGGCTCCCTGCCCGAGTATGTCGTGCTCTCGCAGGACGGAATGACGTGGGCCCTGGCCATCGGCGAGGTCCCGAGCGGGTTCAAGCACCGGGCGAGAATCGAGATCGAACTGGTGGCGGACGGTGAGATCATCAATTTCGACCGCGTCATGGTTCCCCTGGGGACCCCGATTCTGGACTATCGCCAGCGATATGAGGGCCAGACGGGAGCCGCCTGGTACGTGAGCCCTCAGGGCAAGACCGATAATCCCGGTTCGGCCGATGAGCCGTGGGATCTTGCATCCGCTCTCGGGGGCCAACAACGAGTCGGGCCGGGAGACACGATCTATCTGCTCGAGGGCGTCTACCGGAGGCGGCCGAACGATGTGTTTGACATCCGGCTGCAGGGCGCCGCCGAGAGCCCCATCCTGATCCGGCCTGCCGTTCACCAGAAGGTTCGGATTGATGGCGGGTTGTCGGTCCGAAGTCCCTCATCGCACGTCTGCATCCGCGATCTGGAGATCTTTGTATCGGAGCCTCTGCCGGACAAGCCGGTCAGCGCGGGGTCGCAACCCCGCGACTTGAACCGACCCGCCGGCGGCCTGCATCTGCACGGCGGCAGCGACTGCAAGTACCTCAACCTCGTCATCCATCACTGCAACCAGGGCATCAGTTGCTGGAAGGATGAGTTGAATCCGGAGATCTACGGCTGTGTCATCTACGCCAATGGGTGGGAGGGCGTGGATCGAGGGCACGGCCATTGCATTTACACACAAAACGATGAAGGCGTGAAAACCATCTCCAACTGCATTATGACCTGCCCCTTTGAAGGCAGCTACACCATGCACGCCTATGGGACGGAGCAGGCGTATGTGAACAACTACCTGCTCGCCGAGAACATCTGCTATGGTCGGGGGCCTTTCCTGGTCGGAAGCGGGCGGCCCAGCCGGGGCATTCGGGTGTGTGGAAACTGGCTTTATGGCATTGGGATGAAGATCGGCTACAGCGCGCCGTACAATGAAGACTGCGAAATCCGCGACAACGTCGTGGTCAACGGCCAACTGGAAACCTCGCGCTACCGCAATGTGATCTGGGAGGACAATCTGGTCATTCCCACGAGCGACACGCCCCGCACGGAATACCGCAAATCCCTCCTTCTCCCAAACCGATACGATTGGAATCGTGCCCACCTGGCGGTTTTCAACTGGGCCGGGCTCGGCCTCGTTCCCGTGGAGGTCGGCGGGTTCATGGACGACGGCGATACTGCCGAGTTGTACGACCCGGAGAACCTGTTCAGCGAGCCGGCGGCGAAGGCGGTTTGCCAGAGGGGTGCGATCCGCGTCCCGGTACGTGGAGAGTTTGCAGCGTTTGTGGTTAAGATCCGCCGGCGGTAGCGTGTCTGCCGTTTACGCCGAAACCTGACGTCAATTTCCGCCTTTCCATTCGAGCACGGCCAACACGGGATCGTGATCGGAGGCGACCGGCTCGTCCAGGATGACTACCTCTTTCGACGTCCACCCGTCGCACGCCCGGACCAGGACGTAGTCGATCATCGAGCGGGGCGAGATCACATCGATCCAACCGGAATTGAGCAGGACGTTCATGGGCTCGCTGCCGGGCCGGGCGTTGAAATCGCCCGCCAGGATCATGGGATTGCCCTCCTTCGACGGGAACAACTGGCTGATCCGCCGGGTTTGGAGGGTACGGAGGTCATCGCTCTTGTGGCACAGGTGCGTGCCGACGAAGGAGACTGGCCCGATGCCGTCGGGCCGGATCACAACCTCCAGGGCCGTTCGCGGCTCGAGGTCGAGTTGATAGGGCAGCGGGTGAACGATGGTCTTCTCGACGGGGAAGCGGGAGAGGATCGCCTCGCCGTACTGGCCGCCCTGGTGTGGCATGGCTTGGCCGAACGCACAATGCATCCGGCAGAGTTTGGCGAGGAGTCTGGCCTGGTCGACGCCCGAGGCCCGCTCTGTGCCGCGGTCTACCTCCTGCAGCGCGACGATGTCCGGTTCGAGTTTCTTGATGACTCCGGCCAGTCGCTCGTAGTCGAATCGCTCGTCAGTCCCTTCACCGTGGTGGATGTTGTAGGTGAGCACGCGAAGCGTGCGGGGAGGCTGGGGCATGTTCCCCGTGGCGTGACAGCCAACCAGGACACTGACCGCCAATCCAATCAATCCGAATGCGACGAATGCTCTTCGCGTCTGTGCCATTTGCGCCATCATTTCACCCGTAGCTTCGCGAAACGGCGTTTGCCGACCTGGACGACCATGCCGTCGCGCGGGGTGATCTCCGCGTTCGCATCGGCGGCCTTTTGACCATCGATGCTGACGCCGCCTTGCTGCACCATGCGTTTGGCTTCTCCGCCGGTCTCGACCAGCCGGCAAGTGGTCAACAGATTCTTGACACTGATCGCCTCCGGCGGCAGGGCGATCTCCGGCATATCCTCCGGGAGTTGGCCCTGGGCGAAGACCTTGTCGAACTCCGCCGCCGCAGCATCCCCAGCGGCCTGGCCGTGGAACTGGGCGACGATGGTCTTGCCCAGCAGGACCTTCGCCTCCTTGGGATGCGTCTTGCCCGGGTTCGTCAGTTCGGCGATCCGCTCGGTCGGCAGATCGGTCAGCAGCGTGTAGTAGTTCTCCATCATCTGGTCGGAGATGCTCATAATCTTGCCGAACATGTTGGAGGGCTCGTCGGTGACGCCGACGTAGTTGCCCTTGGATTTGCTCATCTTGTCCTTGCCGTCCAGACCGACGAGGATTGGGCTGGTGATGACGATCTGCGGCGGCTGCCCGTTCATACGCTGGAGGTCCCGCCCGACGAGATTGTTGAACGTCTGGTCGGTGCCGCCCAGTTCCACATCGCTGCGGACCATGACGGAGTCGTACCCCTGCATGAGCGGATAGAGAAACTCGTGGACGCCGATGGGATCGCCTTTCTTGTAGCGAAGCTCGAAGGTATCGCGTTCGAGCATCCTCGCGACCGTCATGTTGCTGGCCAGGCGGATGATGTCCGCCAGACGCAGGTCCGCGAGCCACTCGCTGTTATGACGGACTTCGAGCTTGCCGGGCGCGGTGTCGAGGATCTTGCCCGCCTGCTCGAAGTAGGTCTTGGCGTTTCGCTCGATCTGCTCCGGCGTGAGCATGGGCCGGGTCGTGTTCTGGCCGGTCGGGTCGCCGATACGGGCGGTGTAGTCGCCGATGATGAGCACGGCCTTGTGGCCGAGGTCCTGAAACTGTCGCATCTTCCGCAGGACCACCGTGTGGCCGAGGTGGATGTCCGGGCTGGTCGGGTCCAGGCCGAGCTTGATCCGCATTTGCCGGCCCGACTGGGCGGCTTCGGTCAGTCTCTGGCCCAGCTCCTGCTGCGTATAAATCTCCACGGTTCCCCGGCTCAACTGCTTGAGCTGCTCTATGATCTGTGTGCTCATTGATACCCCGTACAAAGGCAAAAGACGCGTTGCCGAGGACAGACCGCCTGCTCGACGCATCGAGAGCGGGCGCCTCACTCTGTTCAGATTCATCTGCCGTGGCGATGACCAGACCCAGCAAATAATCCAGTATTGTATGCTCTCGTGACGGCGTCGGCAAGGGGCTCGACGCAATATCCGAGACCGATAACGTTTTGACCCGAGGACGCCTTCTGCTATAATGCCCAGAGAGAAATCTCAGGATTCGTGGTGTTATTGAGCCGATATATCGAACGTGCGTCACGCAGTGACCAGTCCAGACCATACAGTTGCCCGCACCTGGGGAAAAGGGCGGCGCCATCGGATTCATCTGTCGGAGGAGTCTGCTTCATGACCGCAAAGCCGCTGTCGATCCTGTTATGCCTGTTTTGCACGTTCTCGCTGGAGGCGGCGGTCTACCCCGTCGGAGACATCAACGGCGATCAGAAGGTGGATTTCTTCGACCTGCGAATTCTCTCGGCGAACTGGCTCAACGAGAACTGTGAGGAGCCGGGCTGCAGCGCGGACGTGGACGAGGCCGGCCGGGTGAATCTGACCGATTTCGCGTGGCTGGCGGCGAACTGGCAGGCCGATCTGACGGGACCGGTGATCAACGAGTTTGTCGCCAGCAACGGTAGCGCCGCGCCGCTGGGCGCCGGGGAGCTTCTCGATTCCGACGGCGATTCCTCCGACTGGATCGAGCTGTACAACCCGACGCAACAGGCCTTCGACCTGGGCGGCTGGTACCTGACGGATGACGCCAACGACCTCGCTCGGTGGCGGTTTCCCGCGGGTACGGCGATCTCCGCGAATGGGTACCTGCTCGTCTTCGCCTCGGGGAAGGATCGCACGGCAGGGCAGTTGCACACGAACTTCCGGCTCAGCAGCGACGGGGGCTATCTGGCCCTGGTGATGTCCGACGGGCAAACCGTAGCTCACGATTATGCGCCGGTCTACCCGGCGCAGCTCCTCGACGTCTCATATGGACTGGCCCGGAACGAGGCCCAATTCGTCACGTCGCAATCCACGATGTCCTATCATGTGCCGACGCAGGCCGACGCTGGTCTCGATTGGACCGCGTTGGATTTCGACGACGAGAACTGGCCCACATCCCAGGCGAGTCTCGGCCTGTCGCAGGCATCGCAACTGGCCGGCCGGGACATCGGCAACCCGTCGGTTCCCGGCGGTTACGCTCCCCAGGGGACCACCGGCTACATGGTCTACGGCGATGGCGCCGACATCGGGGGCACGACCGACGCGTTCTACTATCTCTACACGCCGTTCAAGGGCGATGGCGAGCTGACCGCCAAGGTCGTCGGGATGTTCGATACCGATCCGGCTGCCAAGGCGGGCGTGATGATCCGCGAGTCGCTCGCAGCCGGTTCCCGGTACGCCATGGAGGTAATGACGCCGGGCAGCGGGATTCTCTTCCAGAGGCGAACCGCCGCGAATGGGGCCTCCGTCTCCACATCGGGAAACGCCTGGACTGTGCCGTATTGGGTCCGCATCGCCCGGCACGGCAATCAGTTCACCGGCTATCTCTCCGCCGATGGCGTCACCTGGACAACGCAGGGCACAGTGACGATCGCCATGGCCCAGGATGCTTACATGGGTCTGTGCGTGACGTCGCACGCGACGGGGGTCATCTGTGCGGCGGTGTTCGACGAGGTGAGTTTCGGGAGTCAGGCCAACAACTCCCTCACGGCCGAGATGCTGGGCAAGAACGCCTCGCTCTGGACGCGGATCGAGTTCGAGGCCGAAGAGACGGACTTCTTCGATTCCATGGCCTTGCAGGTGCGGTATGAAGACGGGTTTGTCGCCTGGCTCAACGGCGTGGAAGTCGCCCGGGACAACGTCACGGGCACGCCGCGGTGGAATTCCAGCGCAAGCAGCGATCGCGCCGATACGCTGACGGGCCAGACCGTCGTCTTCGACCTCTCCTCCCGTACGGGTTTGCTGCGGGAAGGGCGGAATGTCCTGGCGATCCAGGGGCTCAACGACGACCCCGGCGACGAGACGCTGTTCCTTGCCCCGGAACTGGCCGCCTCCGGCCAAGCCAGTATTCCCCAGTACTTCAGCCCTCCGACGCCCGGGAAGGCGAACACTTCCAGCGCCGTCGATGTTGTTGCCAGTCCGCAGTTCAGCCACGAGCGGGGCTTCTACACAGCGTCGTTCGCGCTGACGCTGTCCTGCGACACCTCCGGGGCGGTGATCCGCTATACGACCGATGGCAGTCCGCCCACGGCGACCAGCGGCCAGATCTACACTGGGCCGATCTCCATCTCCAAGACAACGTGCGTCCGCGCCGCGGCCTTCAAGACCGGTTCCTTGACGAGCAAGATCGACACGCACACGTACATCATGATCGACCAGGTCTCCGCCCAGCCGGCCAAACCCGCCGGCTACCCCACTCTGTGGTCCGGCGTGCAGGCGGATTACGAGATGGACCCGGACGTGACGAATAGCGCCCTGTACAAGAATCGGATGAGGGCCGCACTGACGTCGCTGCCGACGATGTCCATCGTGACGTCTGTCGACGACCTGTTCGGGACACAGGGGATCTACACGAACCCGTGGAGTGAGGGAGTGGACTGGGAGCGAGGGGCGTCCGTCGAGTGGATCAACAGGGACGGGACGACGGGCTTCCAAGTCGATGCCGGTGTGCGGATCTACGGTGGCGCATTCCGTGGATTCAATCTGACGCGCAAGAAATCGTTCCGTCTGCTGTTCAAACGCGAGTACGGCCCGACGAAGCTGGACTTTCCCCTTTTTGAGGAGGAGGACGCGACGACGAGCTTCGACATGATCATCCTGCGTGCCGGCGCCAACGACGGCTGGAACGACTGGGGTCGGGGCAGCACGCAGTACATCATCGATGAGTTCATGCGGCGTACGCAATTGGCGCTGGGCCAGCCGTCGCCGCACGGCACGTTCGTACACCTGTACCTCAATGGGCTCTACTGGGGTCTGTACAACCTGACGGAGCGGCCGGTTGAGTCCTTCTGTGCCGCCTATTTCGGCGGTGAGGAGGAGGAGTGGGATGCCATCAATCGCGGCGAGGCGCGAGGCGACGGCAACCTGACCACTTGGAACACGATGCTCAACCAGGCCAGGGCAGGATTGGCTGATTCCGCCTCCTACCAGAAGATCCAGGGCAACAATCCGGACGGGACCCCCAATCCCGCCTACGCCGACCTGCTCGACGTGGACAATTACATCGACTACATGTTCTGCAACTTCTGGGGCGGCACCGGCGATTGGCCGGGACACAACTACTACGCTGCCTGCCGTCGGGCCCCGAATTCCACCGGCTTCAAGTTCTTCAACTGGGACGCGGAAGGTGCGATCCTCATCTGGTCCAGCCTGAACGCCAATGTGACCAGCGTGAGCGACGGCGCCGCGATCCCGTATGCGGCTCTGCGTCAGAACCCCGAATTCTGTCTGCTCTTTGCCGACCACGTGCAGAAGCACCTCTTCAACAATGGCCCTGCGACGGCCGGGCCTTCCTACGCTCGCTATAAGAAGCTGGCCGACGAGGTCGAGTTGGCGATCATCGCCGAGTCGGCTCGCTGGGGAGATCAGTCCAGCTCGACGCCCTATACGCTGGCGGATTGGACCAGCACGCGGGACTACATCCTGAACACGTACATGCCGCAACGACCGGCGATCGCCCTGGAGCAATTGAAGAACGTGGGTCTCTATCCCACCACGACGGCCCCCGTCTTCCAGATCAACGGTGCTGTTCAACAAGGGGGTATAGTCCCCTTGAACAGCCTGCTGACGATGACCGGTTCCGGCGTCTGCTACACGACCGATGGCAGCGACCCGCGGTTGCCCTCGGCTGTATCGACCAACAACGAGATGGTGACTCTGCTCTCGGAAAACGCGTCGAAACGTGTCCTGGTCCCGAGCGTCGCCAACGGCGGGAACCTGCTGAGCAACCTGCCATCGGGCTTCACGGTTACGTACTATAAGGCCACTGGGGCGGTGGACAGCATCAGCGCCGCTGAAGCTGTGATCGCCAATGCGAACCTGCGCAGCGCCACCGCCAAGGAGCAAGCCCAGGTCATCAACTATTTCAATACCGGCGATCTTGGCCACTTCGGCACGGATCGTGCCTTCCCGGGCACCACGCTGAACGTGGATGTGGAGAACTACGTGATCCTCGTCACCGGCAAAGTCCTGATCCCGCAAGCGGGTAATTGGACGTTCGGCGTCAACAGCGACGATGGGTACTCGATGACCCTGGCCAAGGGGGGCAAGACATACACCAGCGCCTACCCCGACCCGCGGGGTCCTGCCGATACGCTGACCGTGTTCAACGTGATGGAGGCCGGCGCACACGACCTGCGTCTGGTCTTCTACGAGCAGGGGGGCGGTTCGGAGTTGGAGCTCTTCGCTGCCCGCGGCAGTTTCGCCGCGTTCAGCTCGACCAGCTTCCGCCTGGTCGGTGACGTGGCCAACGGCGGCCTCCAGGTCGGCGAGAGCAACGTCTGGTATACGAACTCCTTCAACGATTCCTCCTGGCGGCTCGGGACCGGCGGCGTCGGCTACGAGAACAGCACGGGCTACGAGTCGTACTTCGACATCGATGTCGGCGCGGAGATGTTCAACGTAAATGGAAGCTGCTACATCCGTATTCCCTTCGTCGTGGGCGAAACTGAGTTCTCCAATATGATGCTCAAGGTTCGCTATGACGACGGGTTCATCGTCTATCTGAACGGTGCCGAGGTTGCCCGCCGGAACTTCACGGACAATCCGGCCTGGAACTCCGTTGCCAACGCGTCGAATTCCGACAGCGTCGCGGTGGGCCAGACGGCCATCGATATCTCCGACTACGTGGGCCTGCTCGGGGCAGGCACGAATCTGCTGGCCGTCCAGGCCATGAACGCGTCGGCCGACAGCACGGACTTCCTGTTCTCGGTCGAGCTTGTGGCAGGAGAGATCAGTCCAGGCGCGATCTCACCCACCGCACAGGCCTATACGGGCCCCATCACGCTGACGGAAAGCACCCACGTCAAGGCCCGTGCCTTCAACGGCCGATGGAGCGCGCTAAGTGATGCAGTGTTCGCGGTGGGCCCGGTGGCTCAGAGTTTGCGGGTCAGCGAGATCATGTACCATCCTCCGAATACGGGCGACCCCGCCGATCCCAACACCGAGTATATCGAGCTGACGAATGTCGGCTCGCAGGCCATCAACCTGAACCTGGTGCGGTTCACCAACGGGATCGACTTTACCTTCCCGAGCGTTCCGTTGCCCGCCGGTGGTTATTGTCTGCTCATCAAAGATGCCGCGGCCTTCGCGGCCCGGTACGGAGTGGATCTGCCTGTGGTCGGACGATACACCGGCAGTCTGAGCAATCGGGGTGAGCGGATCGAGTTGGTCGACGCGATGGGGAACATCATCCAGAGCTTCGAGTACGGCGATGACTGGTTCGATCTGACTGACGGCGGCGGGTTCTCTCTGACCGTGAGAAACCCGCAGACGGCGGGCGCGGACAGTCTCGACAGCAAGGACTCCTGGCGGCCCAGCGCCTACGCAGGCGGCTCCCCAGGCTCAGACGACGGCGGACTCGTCGTCGAGTCCGGCTCGGTCATCATCAATGAGCTGCTGGCCAACTCAGACGGGAGCGGCCCCGATTGGATTGAGTTGCACAACACGACCGGTCAGAACATCGACATCGGCGGCTGGTATCTCAGCGACGACAACGACGACCTGACGAAGTACTGCATCGCCGAGAGCACGGTGATCGCCGCCGGCGGCTACCTCGTGTTCTACGAGAGCCTGCACTTCGACAACGAGAACGATCCCGGCTGTCGGGTACCCTTCGGACTGAGCAAAGAGGGGGAGACGGTGTACCTGCACTCCGGCTCGGCAGGCGTCCTCACCGGCTACAGCGAACAGCAGGAGTTCGGGGCCTCCGAGGCGGGCGTCTCGCTCGGCCGTTGGGAACAGAGCGACGGTTCCTGCGTCTTTGTGGCCCTCACGGAACCCACGCCAGGCGCGGCCAACGCCGAACCGGCAGACGCAACAGGCCAGTGAAACCTACTTCCTCGGATAGGCGAGCGGGAAGGTCTCCGCGCGGGCGTGAGCGTCCACATGGCCGTCGAGGAAGGCGCAGTTGCCCCGGCCTTTGAGCAGGTCGCCCGTGGGGGCATTGTGATAGCCTGCGAGGACATCGTAGAAGGTGGGGGAAGTGCCTGGTCCGGGCTCGACGTTCCACGGATTGCCCCCGGCCTTGCTGAGCCAACTTTGGATCATCGTGTCGTTGCCTGGGATCATGTAGGTATCGTTCAGGCCGGACACGTTGTACGCCGTATCCACGTATGCGCTCTCCTCGCAGAAGGAGAACGTCATGGCGGGCTGTTTGACATCGGATATCTTCTTGACGACGGTCTTTTTGAGTTCGTCGGCCGGGCTGCCCAGATAGGCGTTCATCGTGTAATTGTACCAAGGCTCGTAGTTCTTCAGGTTCGCGGCGTCGGCGGCGTAGAAGTGGTCCTCCGAGTTCCGAACCGCAACCGCCTTGTACGTCGGGCAGATGAACGCCTTGGCGTCGCCGAGATAGCGGAACAGATTGCCGCCGTACTCCGGATGGCTCTTGAGGTCCACATTCCCGTTGCACCAGCGAACATGAATGTACGACGAGAGCCCGGCTTCCACCGAGTACGGCTCCGACTGGGAGAAGTAACAACTGTTGGGGTTGCAGAACTTGCCGTCGTTGTCGTCGCAGTACATCGCAATCGCGAAAACGTAGTTCTTCATGTTGCCCTTGCAGGCGATTCCCTGCGCCAGGTTCTTGGCCTTCTTCAAGGCGGGCATGAGGATCGCCATCAGGATCGCGATTACTGCAATGACAACCAGCAACTCGATCAAGGTGAATCCATTCGACCGTCTCATAGGGATGTCCTCCAGATCTGAGGAATGGTGTCAGGCTCCAACGCGATGAATCGCGGCGGGGGGAGCCCCGACCGGACTTTCAATGAGCCCACGCACTGCATGCTGCGCGTACGTTGCGGCGACCGGATGGAGATCGCCGCTACCACACAACCCTATTCTATCCGACCGACAAGCCTTATGCAACACACCGCAGGGCAATCGCATAAAATACGTCATGTCGCTGTTGTGCCGCCGTCGAGACGGCATGATTCTCGTGCACATAGGCGTGGATCATGTGGCCCGTTGTATGGACCGCGAGGGTACTGGCGTGTAGAATGGGTGTGGAGTGCCGATTTTGAATGACATACTCGCTGTATAATGGTTGGAAAAGGACGCAGAAGGACGGATGGAGATAGCCGAACGCAACAGCCCCCCGCGCATCCTGCTGGCGGACGACCAGCTCAGCATGCTCAAGGCCCTTCGCCTGCTGCTCAAGGGCGAGGGCTATGAGATCGAGACGGTCGCCTCGGCCGGCGCCATCGTTGAGGCGATCGGGCGTCAGGATTTCGACGTGGTCCTGATGGACCTCAACTACGTGCGAGGCAGCACCTCCGGCCAGGAAGGTCTGGACCTGCTCTCGAAGGTCCAACAGATCGACAGCACGTTGCCCGTCGTGGTGATGACCGCCTGGGGCAGTGTGGAACTGGCGGTCGAAGCGATGCGGCGGGGGGCCCGGGATTTCCTGACCAAGCCGTGGAAGAACGAGCGTCTGCTGGCCATCCTGCGCACGCAGGTGGAGCTGGGTCGGGCCCTTCGCAGAGGTCGCCAGCTCGAGCAGGAAAACATCCTGCTGCGAAGCGAGGACCGGCCGTTCTTCATCGCCGAATCGCGGGCCATGCAGCCGGTGCTCGAAACGGTCTCCCGCGTTGGCCCCTCGCATGCCAACGTGCTGATTACCGGCGAGAACGGCGTCGGCAAGGGGATCGTCGCCCAGGCCTTGCACGGGGCCTCCCTGAGAAAAGACAAACCCCTGGTGAGCGTCAACACCGCGAGCATCCCGGCGACCCTGTTTGAGAGCGAGTTGTTCGGTCACGTGGCCGGCGCATTTACCGATGCTCGGTCCGACCGTATCGGGCGGTTCAAACTGGCGGATGGCGGGACCCTCTTTCTGGACGAGATCGCGAGCATCCCGGCGAACCTGCAATCGAAGTTGCTTCGTGTGCTGGAGAGTGGGGAGTTCGAGCCGGTGGGGTCGTCGAAGACGCATCGGGTGGACGTGCGAATCCTCTCGGCGACCAACGCCAATCTCGCGGAAGAGGTTGCGGCCTCGCGGTTCCGTCAGGACCTGTTGTACCGGCTCAAGACGGTCGAGATTCGCATCCCGCCGCTGAGGGAACGCAGGGAGGACATCCCGCTGCTGGCGACGCACTTCCTGCAGAAACATGCAGGGCGATACCGGAAATCCCTGGATGGCTTCGATCCCGCGTCGCTACGGGTGCTCCTGGACTACTCCTGGCCGGGTAATGTTCGGGAGCTGGACCACACCGTCGAGCGGGCCGTACTCATGGCGCACACGGCTGTCGTGCAGGCCAGCGACCTCGGGATCGAGCCGAGGCTGGAGGCGGGACCCACGATTGACAATATGACGATCGATCAGGTCGAGCAGATGATGATCCGCAGCGCGCTGTCCCGCTTCCAGGGCGATGTGAGCAAGGCGGCCGAGGCCCTGGGATTGAGCCGGGGCGCCCTGTATCGGCGGTTGGAGAAACATGGGATCGAATAGAGGATCTCTGATTGTTGATGTGTGATTGTTGATTTGGGAACTGTCGCATCCGCGGCGGGTCCTCAAATCACAAATCACAAATCACACTTCTATGAAGTACGAGCATCGCATCCTGATTCTTGGTTTTGCGGCGGGTCTGGCCGGCTCTCTCACGTCGTTCGTCCTGCTGTGGCAGTGCGACCTCACGGTCAGCGTGCGTCTGGCGCTGGTTGTCTTGATCCTCTTCGCTTGGCTCGTTGCGGTGGTGAGCCTTCACAGCAGGGTGGTGTTTCCCCTGCGCACTCTCTCGAACCTCCTCGGCGCGCTGCGTGAAGGGGATTACTCCCTGCGGGTCAAGGGCGCTCGGCCGGATGACGCGATGGGCGAGCTGATTTGGGAGGCGAACGCCCTGGCCGGATTCCTTCGCGAGCAGCGGCTGGGCGCGATGGAAGCGATGGCCCTGCTTCGGAAGATCCTCGCGCAGATCGATATCGCGTTGTTCGGTTTCGACAACGAGGGCCGGCTGCAATTGGTGAACGACAGCGGCAAACGACTTCTCGGCCGGACCGATGAGGAGCTTCTGGGCTGCCGGGCGGACGACCTGGGTCTGACGGACTGCCTGACGGGCGATACGCCCCGCGTGGTCGATGTCGCGTTCCCCGGCGGCGCGGGCCGATGGGAACTGCGGCGCGGACGCTATCGGGAGAAGGGCGTCTCGCACAGCCTGATCTTCCTGTCGGACCTGACCCGCACCCTGCACGAGGAAGAGCGGCGGGCGTGGAAACGACTGATCCGGACCGTGCGCCACGAGGTGAATAATTCGCTGACGCCGATCCAGTCGGTGGCGGACAGCCTGCGTGTGCTGGTCGGCCGCAAGCCCTTGGCGGACGACTGGGAGGATGACCTCAAAGGCGGCCTCGAACTGATCTCCGAACGGGCGGAGGCACTCGACCGTTTCATCGGTGCCTACTCGCGACTGATGCATCTGCCCCAGCCGAGCTTCGCGGAGGTGGATGTCGCCCAACTGTTGCGCCGGGTCGCGGGTCTCGAAACGCGGATGGGGGTCGCCATCGTGGCCGGGTGCGATATCCACGTCCGGGGCGACCGCGACCAACTGGAGCAGTTGCTCATCAACGTGATCGCCAACGCGGTCGAAGCGAGCCTGCAAAGCCGGCCCCAGGGTGATGGGCAGGTCGCCATCGGTTGGCAGGCCGGCAGCGAGGCGGTCGAGATCTGCGTCGACGACGACGGACCGGGTCTGGCCGACGGGGTGGATGTCTTTGTACCGTTTTACACCACGAAGGACCACGGTTCGGGCATCGGCTTGACGCTGAGCCGCCAGATCGCCGAAGCCCACGGCGGCAGCCTCACCCTGGAGAACCACCACAATGCGCCCGGTTGCCGAGCTTGCCTGCAACTGCCACTTGGCACCACATAGAGATTCTCCGTGACAGGTTTGGCTTCTGTGTGCAATGTCCTGACAGAAGTTACCCACCGAGATCGTCGGGCGTCACCTGCACGTCTTCCCGTCGAGCGATTTCAAGGATGGGTGTTGTCATATCCTCGATCCATTGTCGCTCGCCGCAGGGAACAGGTTCAATGCGGCTGTCAGTGCGTGCCGCCATGCGACACAGGCAGTTGATGGCCTCTCGCGAAAGTGCACCGTCGAACGTGGAAGAGACAACGAGGGGATCAATGCTGCTCCGTTCGTGGCGATGACCTGAGGCATGAGAACCGAACGGTATCCCCATGCGAGGTAGAATGCCACGATCCACGAGATTCCGCAGGTATCGTCGGAGCACCTCTACAACTGACCGGTGAACCATGTCAGAACCTCCTGAGACCTCGCGATGTATTCTCTTGCCTCCTGGGGACTGGATGAGGGTGTCTGGGATTCCGGGTAACGTCCTTCCAGGTTGAAAACGTCCACCATAATCGGATATTCTATTGTGATGCATATGGTCCATCAACGTCTGGTATGAAGATATCTACAGGAGTGGCGGATGGGAACAGTGTCGCAGGACGCCGGAGGCGGCGCCCGTCGGGGTTCAAACGGCTTCGGTTTTGCCGTGGTGGCGGTGCTTGCGCTGATTGTGGATGCCGGGGCGGCTTCGGCATCCGGCGCGGGGGACACCCTGTCCGATCAGGGCCGGAGGTGGGTGACTGCTGTGCTTGATGCGAAGGCCCAGGCCGCGTCGCTCGACCCGGGGAGCGACGCGTTTTCCGCTGCGGCGGAAGAACTCTCTGCCCGGAGCGAACGCGAGTTCCCCCTGTACTGGGATTGGTGGCTGCAGGATGCCGGGATGGACTTTAGGCCCTGGTTGTCGGTCTCCGAGATGCCGACGACGGCGCAGAAGGCGACTGCCAATGTGCTGGCCGAGCTTGGAGAACGTGGTCGGGACCTCCAGAACGAGTTCGACCGCCTTGTGAGCGATCCTTCGGCTACTGAGTCCGAACGCTGGCTCGCATTGTACCTCCGTGCCTGTGAGCTGCGTCGCGAAGTCCGCCTGCGGGATTTGTGCAGGCAGTATCCCCTATGGATCTTCACGAAGCATCACACCCTGGGCGGCTCGCACTATGCTTACACCGAGGGCCAGTCTGATGCCCAGCACGAACGGCAGTTCGATCCGGACGCGGCGTTGTGCCGGCTCGAACTGGACGGCGGGCAGGCTCGCGTGCGTACACTCATCGAAGACCGTGACGGCGTGATCCGGGACCCCGATGTGTCGTGGGACGGCCGGCGCGTCCTCTTTGCCTGGAAGAAATCAGACCGCGAGGATGACTATCACCTGTACGAAATGACGGTCGCCGACGGCTCGGTGAAGCAATTGACCGAAGGACTCGGTTTCGCGGACTACGAGGGCGTCTACCTGCCAAACGATGACATCTTGTTCAACTCCACTCGCTGCGTCCAGACGGTCGATTGCTGGTGGACGGAGGTGAGCAACCTGTACACGTGCGGCCCAGACGGCCGCTACCTTCGCCGGCTGACGTTTGACCAGGTACACGACAACTTCCCGACCGTGATGTCGGACGGCCGGATCGTGTACACCCGCTGGGAGTACAGCGACCGCGGCCAGCTCTTCGTTCAGGGCCTGTTCCAGATGAACCCCGACGGCACGGGCCAGACCGAGCTCTATGGGAACCAGTCCTGGTTTCCGACCTCGTTGCTGCACGCGCGGAGCATCCCGGGCACGCAAAAAATCGTGGCAGCTTTCTCCGGCCACCACACCCGGCAGGTGGGCAAGCTCGGGATCGTGGACCCAGGCCGGGGCCGACAGGAGAATGCAGGTACCCAGTTGATTTCCCCGGTTCGCGAAACACCTGCCGAGCGGATCGATTATTATGGACAAGATGGGGACCTCTACCAGTATCCCTATCCGCTTTCGGAGTCGCAGTTCGTGGTTGCCTGCGCCCCCTTGGGCTGGTCCCGCTCGCCGACGCTCTTCAAGCTGTACTGGGTTGCGGCGGGTGGCCGTCGAGAGCTGTTGGCCTCCGATCCGGATATCTCGTGCAGCCAGCCCGTGCCTCTGGCCGCGAGACCAAGGCCGCCCATCCGCCCCAGTCTGGTGGACTATCGACAGACGACGGGGACCTGCTACGTACAGGACATCTACATTGGCCCGGGACTGGCGGGCATCCCTCGCGGCGCGATCAAGAAACTCCGTGCCGTCGGCCTGGAGTATCGTGCGGCCGGTGTCGGCTGGAGCTACAATGCAGGCCCGGCCGGCGATGCGCTGGTCTGCACGCCCGTATCGATTGGCAATGGGACCTGGGACGTGAAGGTCGTCCTGGGTGAAGCCACCATTTACGACGACGGCTCGGCGTTCTTCACCCTGCCGGCCCGGATGCCTCTGTACTTCCAGGCGATCGACGCCCGCGGGTATGCGGTGCAGACGATGCGGAGCTGGATGACCCTGCAGCCGGGCGAGGCAGTCTCCTGTGTCGGCTGTCACGAGTCGAAGAACGATGCGCCGCCGGCGAGCAAGTCCCTGAGTCTCGCGCTGCGAGCGGGCCCCCAAGACCTTGGCGCTCTTCACGGTCCGCCGCGAGGCTTCAGTTTCGCCCGCGAGATCCAACCGATCCTCGACCGCCACTGCGCCGGTTGCCACAACGATTCGGGGAAATGGCAGGAGAAACTGGGACAAGCCGCGGCCCTTGTCGCGTCACGGCCGGAGACTGCTGCTCGTGGCGAGGGCGTCCTGCCCTTGCTTGCGGGGTCCAAAATGGGGAAAGAGCAAGGGCAAGATGCCCTCGCCACGAAGACCGCCTTCAGTCTGCTGGACACGCCGGTGGTTGAGAACCTCGCGAAGAGGCAATGGAGTGCAAGTTACCTTGCGTTAGTCCAGGCTACTGAGAAGTCCCTGGAGAACAACCAGTACCTGGCGGGTACGACCGACGGTCTCGTGAACTGGGTCAGCGCCCAATCGGCGCCGCCGATGTTGCCGCCGTACGCCGGTGGGGCGGCCCGCAGCCGGCTGTTGTCCCTGTTGGCGGAGGGACACTACGACGTGAAGCTGGCAGGGGAGGAGGTCGAGCGAATCGCCTGCTGGATCGACCTTCAGGTTCCCTTCTGCGGTGATTACGAGGAAGCGAACGCCTGGGAGGCCGACGACAGGGACAAATACAGCCATTTCCTGGAGAAACGTCGTCGCATGGAGGAATTGGAGCGGCAGAACATCGCGGATTGGCTCAAGTAGCACGGGCATCTTGCCCGTGAGGGGGCTCAGTAGCATGGGCGTCCCGCCCATGTCTTCAAGACTACGGGCAAGATGCCCGTGAAACTTACGGCCGGGACGGCCGTGCTACGAGAGTGTCCGGATTCGGGCGCGCCGGCCCGAAAGCGGACACTTGCGCGAGCGGCAGCCCGCTATGTGACACCGCCGGAGCGGTCGTTGTCTGGCACGTTGTTTGCACCGCCATCCCTGCGAAGAAGGTGTAAACAGGAGTAGCCATGGGAACCTTTTGGCAAGACATCCGCTATGCGTTTCGCATGCTGCGCAAGAAGCCCGGCATCACCGCGATCTCCGTTGTGACCCTCGCTCTGGGCATGGCGGGCAACACCGTGATCTTCAGCTTCCTCAACGCGTTCCTTTTGCGTCCGCTGCCGTTTCACGAGCCGGACCGACTGGTGGATCTCGACGAGACCTCGCCTCGCTGGAATCTGGAGTACACGGGGCTGTCCTATCCGGACTTCCATTCCTGGCGGCGGCAGAACCGCTCGTTCGACGGGATGGCGGCCTGGACCGCGCACAGTTGCACGCTGTCCTTCGAGGGAAACGCCGAGCGGATCCAGGGCGCCTGGGTGACGCACGATTTGTTGTCGGTCCTGGGATTGCGTCCGGCCCTCGGTCGGGCGTTCACGTCCCCGACATGCTGGTGTTTGCGGCTGTCCCTGTATTCCTCCTCGCCGTCGTGTCGCTGGCGGGCTGCTTCCCGGCCTGCCGGGCAGCGAGGGTCGATCCGATGGTGGCGCCGCGATGCGAATGAGAAGAGTGTTCACGGTTGACAGTCGTCAGCAGGACGCTGCGCCTCTGAACTGGGAACTGACAACGGGAGTTCTGTAATGACGGTTCTGTGGCAGGACATTAAGTACGGTCTGCGGATGCTGCGAAAGAGCCATGGTTTCACGGCCGTCGCCGTGATTTCGCTGGCCCTCGGCATCGGGGCCACCACGGCCATTTTCTCGCTCGTCAACGCAATCCTGCTGGGTTCGCTGCCGGTGCCTGATCCGCAAGAGCTACGAGTCATCCGCTGGTCGGGTACTGAAACCAGGATCCAGGGAATCAACGGCATCATCAGAGACACAGCCAATGGCCGGAGGCTGGCGGATTCGTTTGCCTATCCGCAATATCGCAGCCTGCGGGAACGAACCGCCGCTCAAGCCGACATCTTCGCATTCGGCGATGGCATCGGAGGGTACGCCCGGGCGCGGCACGAGCCGTTCATGGCCGAAGGACTGATGGTGAGCGACAACTTCTTCAGCGGGCTTGGCGTGCGACCTCTCCTCGGGCGGGTGTTCGGGATGGGAGACGACGATCCCGACACACCGCCGATCATCGTCATCAGCTACGCCTGGTGGGAGAGGCAATTCGATCTCGATCCCGATGTTCTCGGACAGTCGGTCACCTTGAATAGCAGCGCCTTCACCGTGGTGGGCGTGCTGCCGCGAGAGTTCCGCGGGGTAGGTCTGGCTGACGCGCGTGAGTTCAATGAGTTCTACGTCCCGATGTCCGCGCAACCGCTGCTGAGGCCCAGTTGGTCGACCACCTCGTTCGATTATTTGTGGGTCCACCTGATGGCGCGCGTGAAGCCAGGTGTGAGCTCCGAGCAGTTGCAGGCTGCACTTGACGTGGCGTTCGCCCCCCAGGCAGCGTCCATGATGAAAACGCCAAAGATCGAGGTCGGTGACGGCAGAGCGGGACCGGCGTACCGAGAGCAGAATTACCGAAAACCGCTCCTGCTCCTGCTCAGCGTGGCCGGCGTTGTCATCCTGGTGGTGTGTGCGAATCTCGCTGGACTTTCGCTGGCGCGCGGCGCCGCGCGCCAGCACGAATTCGCCGTTCGTGCGTCGTTCGGTTCCAGCCGGTGGCGATTGATTCGACAATCGTTGACCGAGAACCTGCTCCTTGCGTTGCTCGGCGGTGGGTTTGGCCTGCTGCTGGCGTCCTGGGGAAAGACGGTCGTTTCGCGCCTGCTCGCCGGTTCGCCGGAGGGATTACGTTATGACCTGTCGCTTGATCTGCGTGTGCTCGTGTTCACACTGGCGGTCACACTCGTTACCGCGGTGCTGTCAGGACTCCTGCCGGCTTGGCGCGCGGGGCAGGTTGATCCCGTGGAAGACCTCAAGTCCAAGGGCTCGACTGGCACGCCGCGTTTGCGCGCCGGAAGAGCGTTGGTGACTGCGCAGGTTGCCTTCTCCGTGCTGCTGCTGGGCGGCGCCGGGCTCTACGCTCGGACGCTGATCAATCTGGTGCACATCAATCCAGGCTTTCGGACGGAGAACCTCTTGCTCTTCGTACTCAGACCGTACGCCGCCGGCCTCCGGGCCGCGGCTACGACGCGGTTCTACGAAAGCGTCCAGGACTCGCTCAACAATCTGCCGGGTGTGCGCTCCGCCGCCCTCACGGGGGGCAAACTGCTCTCGGGAATGGAGAACTACGGCAGCTTCTTCTCGCTGCCGGCGCACCCGGAACGGGCGTCAGATCAGATGGGAGCCCACTGGCTGACCGTCAGCGAGACGTTTTTCAGTACGATGGGCATCCCGATTCTGTTGGGACGCGGTTTTGCCGCTCCCGATACCGAGGGTGCGCCGAAAGTCATCGTGGTCAATGAGACCTTTGCCCGAGAGTACTTCGCCAACGAATACGCAGTCGGCCAGATCCTGAAGCAGGGCGATGGGGATTGGGAGATCGTAGGCGTTTGCCGTGACGCGAAGCACACCAGCATCAAGGACGAGGTGCCGCCGACGGTCTACTATTCATTCCGCCAATCCGAGGCGTACGATGCGTATTTCGCGATACGCACCGCCTTGCCGCCGCTGTCCCTGGTTCCAGCCGTGCGCAAAGCGGTTGCGGCGATCAACCCAAACGTGCCGCTCTCCGATGTCACGACACAAAAGATGGTGCTCGACAAGAGCATCAGTCAGGAGACGATGTTTGCCATGCTCGTCGGCGCATTGGCTGGCCTTGCGGTACTGCTCACATGCATCGGGCTTTACGGCCTGATGGCCTGCAACGTGGCGCGCCGGACGAGCGAAATCGGCATCCGCATGGCATTGGGCGCCACGCGGACAGATGTGGCATGGCCGATCCTGCGCGAAGTCATCCTTCTCGTATCTGTTGGGCTGGCGATAGGGTTGCCCGTCGCTCTTGCTCTCACGCGATTCATCGAGAGCCAGCTTTACGGCGTTGCTCCGGCCGATCCCATTACGTTCGTGGCCGGAGGGGGCATGCTCATGATGGTGGCGCTCCTGTCCGCCTGGGTTCCGGCTCGTCGGGCGGCGAGGATCGATCCCATGGTGGCGCTGCGATGTGAGTAGGAGTGGAGATTCAGGATGGTGTCGCTGTGGCAGGACATTCGGTATGGGTTGCGGATGCTGGCGAGAAGCCCCGGCTTCACGGTTGTCGTGATCGTGATCCTGGCCTTGGGCATCGGCGCCAATACGGCGATCTTCAGCGTGGTCAATGCCGTGATGCTGAGACCCTTGCCGTACGTCGAGGGGCATCGTCTGGTGGTGCTGAGAGAGCGATCGAAGAACGCGGAGATATGCATCCTGCACGCGAGGCTCCTTTCCTGTCGTGAGCAAAACCAAGTGTTCGATCGCACGGGGGCTTTCTGGGGCTGCCGCCCTCACATCAGGGGCATCGCGGATGCCAGACATGTCCGGGGAAGCACCGTCTCGGTGGACGTGTTCCCTCTGCTGGGTGTTTCGCCCTTGCTGGGCCGGGTGTTCTTGCCTGGCGAAGATCAGCCGGGCAACAGTCATGTGATTGTGCTGAGCCATGCCTTTTGGCAGAGCGACTTTGGCGGGAGCCCCGATGCAATCGGAAAGACTGTGACCCTTGACGGCAGGGATCACACGATCGTCGGGGTGATGCCATCCAGTTTTGAGTTCCCGCTCGGCCAGGGCAGGGCATTCTGGGTGCCCCTGATTCTGGAGCAGGATTCCGATTGGCCGTCGGGGCACCCGGTGATAGGACTGGCCCGACTGAAGAAGGGCTGCACGTTGGAGCAGGCGCGTGCGGCCATGACGGTGATCAGCGATCGCCTGAAGGAGACGGACCCCGAAGCGAATATCGTCACAGTCCGGGGGATGCTGGATCAAAGGTTGGGGGCGAACCAAGGGCTGCTGTGGCTGCTGCTGGGAGCGGCGGGATTTGTGCTCCTGATCGCCTGCACGAACGTGGCCAGCCTGCTTCTGGCCCGCACCACGATGCGACAGCACGAAGTGGCCATGCGCATGACCCTCGGTGCATCCAGGAGCCGGGTCTTGCGGCTGGTGCTCACCGAGAGCCTTCTGCTGAGCATTGCCGGCGGCATGCTGG
>JBDKRX010000101.1:0-4475 GCA_039683175.1 Phycisphaerales bacterium | reverse complement strand
GGCCTTGGTCACGGCGCGGTGCAAGTATTATCAACGGCGAAATCATGCCTCGTATGAAAGTCGGAAACGCACTCAGCGTCGAGCCAACAAACAGATGGATTCGTCATAGCGCTGTCGTATTAGAGAGCGCTGCGCCGACGCATCCAGCCGACCAGGCCGGCTCCGAGCGTGCCGAGCAGAACGGCGCCCGGAGCGGGAACCGCAGGGGCCGGCTCATCGATGTAGAAGTCGTCCATGCCGAAGCAATCCACATTGTTCGCCACGGTGAACGAGAACCACATGATGTTGTCGAACTGAGAACCCAGGAAGATCTGCGGGTTCGTCCCGGTGAATCCCCAATCATCCGACGGCAGCAACTGGGAGTATGAAATGTTGACGCCGTCCTGCGAGGCGTTGATGTACGCTTGTTCGTTGCCGGATGCGGTCCCACCACCGAAGTCCGTGTTCGAAGTCAGGATGAAGTAGTTCAGGTCGAACGCCGTTCCATCCAGCTTCGTGACCTTGATCATGGTCAGATCGCCATAGTCGCCGGTGGTCCAATGCCCGTGGATGACGTCGTTGCCGCCGCCGTAGTAATCCCCAATGATCGAGGTGAACACGTTGCCCTGCGACGACTCGATGAAGTCCAGCTTGAAGCCGTTCTCCACGTAGTAGTCGACACCCTGCACATACCCACTGCCGCTGGGCACATATGTGCTGGCGTCCCAGAGCGTGGCGGTGCCGCCGGTGAAGTCGATGTAGGCAGCCGACGAGGTGCCTGCCACCGCCCCAACCATCAACAGGACGATCAAACCAGTCAATGCACTCTTCATTCCACCATCCTCCAAATCAATTGAGCGTGTTTGGTTCTATGCGCGATTCACACGTGTGCCCGCGCACTGCCATTGCGTGCGTTCAGACCCCCGGCGCCTCTGCTTCCCTTCTACCGCCGCATTGCTCTGCACTGCGACGTGTTGAGGACCGTCTGAAAGAGTCGTCGCCATCCCCCGTTACCTCTGCCGACGACACCGCCTCCTGAAAGAATGCCCGAAAGACAGGTTTCCAACCTGAGGTAGTTAGTGTACCAAAAAAGACCCCGCTTGTCAACTACAAATGACATCTCCTCGCATCAAATTACGCACTTGCCCTGGAATTCACGGGTCTCGTGCGTACGCCGTACGACCACCGCCGGGCGTATTATCGGTTCTTCTTTATACCGGCGGTGGTGGCTGAGATTGTCTGAGCCCAGTCGCCGGTGCTGTGTCGTGCTGCGCTACGGTAGAGGGCGACCGTAGCCGATGTCGTCGATGTACACGACGCCGGTCCCGCTGGCGGCCGGTGCCGACCGGTTGCCCACGCCGATCACCAACCCCTTGACAGCGGTCACTTTCACGCCGGCCGCAGTGAACTCGCTCAGCGGGATCGTCCACTGCTGCCACTCCGCGACTGTCGTGGCCGCCACATTCGAATGCGCGACCGTCGCGGACTTGGAGTTGTCCTTGACCGTCACGTACAGGCCCTCGGCCGAATTGGCCGCGACGCCCTGGAAGTACAGGCACAGCGTGTCCGCGCCATGGGCGGTCCAATCCTGGGACGACTCGAATGTCCGTTCGACCTCCGAGTAGTACGGCGACTGCGTGTTGTCGTAGGTCACCGGCATGGACTGCCGACCACCATGCACGATGCTCGTCTCCCCGAACGTGCCGTTCCTGGAGGTCTCATAGCCGACATAGGAGCCTGTGCCGTTCGTCACGCCGTCAATCCACGTGTCGTAAAGGCAATGGTCGCTGTCGTTGTAACTCTCGAAGTCCTCCACAGCGACGAATTCCTCCGTCGTAAAGCTCCAAACGTCGCCTGCATAGGTTCCGGCGGCCCCCGTCTCATCGACCCTCCAGAAGTACACCGTTGCGACGTCCAGGGACGAAGGCGTGTACCCATGGTCCGCCACCGTATCGCCGGCAGCGGTCCCGCCCGCGACGGCAGCCTCGTCCACGTCGATATAGACGCTGTGCGACGTCGCCTCCCGGCCGGGACGCCAATCCAGCTCCGCCTCGACGCTGACGCCCGTCGCCCCATCGGCGGGATCGGGCCCGAACGCCTGAATCGGAACATAGAAGAACCGCACCTCGCTCAGGCCCACGATCCCCGTGGCGCCGTACGCCGCGTTGATGGTCAGTCGAACATACTTCGCGGTGACCCCGCCGAAGCTGACAACCGTGTTCACCGCGTAGGTCGTCGTACCAGTCCCCCGGCCGAATTCCGGCACGTTCTCCAATGCGGCCCAGGTCTGCCCGTCGGTGGAGTACTCGATCGTCACATCCTTGACGCCAAAGCCCATGAATGCCTCGATCTCCGAGTTGGCGTTCCACACCCACAGCTCGTGCAGCCTGTACTCTTTGTCGAAGGTGTACTGGATCCAGGCCGGCAGATTGCCCACCCACATCGTCTTCACGTCGGTCCCGTGCTGATCGAACTCATCGAGCCCGGAGCCGTCGACGGTCCGGCTCGCGGGCGAAGGAGGCTGCTCGTTGGCGGCTTCGGCCGTCACGCTCGTAATCGGATACCCATACGGCTCGGTCGTAAAGGTCCAGACGCTGCCTCTGAAAATGGTACTGTCCGGCGCCGCATTGACCTCGTCGATCCGCCAGAAATAGGTCTGGCCGTAGTCGAGCGGCACGTCGGCATCGTACTCAGCGGCCTCCTGATCCTGGCTGACCAGCAGATCCCCGGCGTCGTCCCGGCCGGCGCTATTGACATCCTCAGAAACCGTGCCGAGGTAGACATCGTGCGTAGCCGCATATTCTCCGGCCGTCCAGCTCAGCACCACATCGCAAGGCACGTCCGTCGCCAGGTCCTCCGGGGTCGGGTCCTGGGCAAGGGAGGGATCATCCAGGCCTTTCATGATCTTTTGAACCTCAGTGTCCGCCAGCGCGCGCGCCCAGAGTTGCACGTCGTCGAGCATGCCGTTGTAGAACGTTCCCCCCGTGCTTCTCCTTCCAATGGTGAGGGCGGCAGTATTGACCGGCATCTTCCCCGCATAGGCGAATTCCTCCCCCAGCACGCCGTCGATATAGCATTTGAAGGACTGTCCATCGTAGGTCGCGGCGATATGGTGCCACTCGGCCACCGGCGGCGAGTCGGGCGAACAGGAATCACGACCCTCATTGTCGTAGAACTGCCAGAAGATCACGCCGGAGGCGTCCTCCGTCACCTCATAGGGCAGGTTGTTCGCGGCCCAGCCGCCCTTGCTGACAATCGCCATTTCTCCGCTGGCGTTGGTGTTCATGTAGGTCCAGGCGGCAATGGTAATCTGGGTGGTGAGAGCCAGCAGTGGATTGTTCGGGACCTCCACGTAATCGCTGCTGCCGTTGAAACTCAGGGCCCCGCCGACCACGCCTGCGACCCAGGTCGGGTTGCCACGAAGGGTCCCGTCCAGACCGTTGCCCGAGGAGTCGAATGCGGTCGTGCCCTGCCCTTCGTCAAACCGCCAATGCCCGACCAGGCCGGCCTGGCCCGCGACGGCGGCATGCCCCAAAATCAGAACAACTGCGACAGCCCCGCACCATACGATGAGCTGCTTTCGTACCATGGCGATCCTCCTTCCAATGAAAGTAATGGGCGAGATGAACCGGTCGTGCTCACGGACAAATACCTCTCGAATCGGATGCATTTGCTGCCGCTACTGCGGGCATCGGATCCTGCCGGCCGCCGGATGAAGGAGTCGAGCGATATCGAATGAAATGGGCGGCCAGTTTTCGGAGAGCCGGACCGTGCTGAACACGGCCCTTCTTGCGTACTCGGACACAACTACCCGCACGCCTGAAGTATACCCCACAGCCCGGTCAAAAAGCAAGGGCCTTTTTTGACAGGACTGCCCGAGAATACAGTCGGGGCGTTCGGCTCGCCTATTGTCAAACACGGGTCGCGTGGCGTATAATACGGTCATGACGACCAAAGAGATAGCGTTGAAGACAATTGAGCAACTCCCCGAGAGTGTCTCCTGGGAGGAGATTCAAGAGCGGATCAACTTCGTCGTTGGCGTGCGCAAGGGCCTTCGCGAACTGGATGAGGGCAAGGGCATCCCGCACAACCAGATCACGGAGGAGTTTGCGGAATGGCTTACACGCTGATCTGGGCTCCTTCCGCTCGCCTCGATCTCAGAGAGATCGCGTCGTACATTGCGGAATCCCGCCCTGCCGTAGCTGTTCGTTTCGTCCAACACATGTTCCGCACGGTTGAACAGTTGGCCGACTTTCCCGAATCCGGCCGAGTTGTCCCCGAATTCGATGACCCCAACATCCGCGAAGTCATTCGCAAACCCTGTCGAGTTGTTTACAGAGTCAAATCGCAAGAACGGACCGTAGAGGTCGCAAGGATCTGGCACGCGGCAAGAGGAACGCCGCAACTATAGCAGCTTGTTCCAGCGTCCCCATCAACCATACTTACGGCACGCGCCTACTGCTGCACCGGTTTGGCCAGGGTTTCGCCTATGTACA
>JBDKRX010000100.1:0-6057 GCA_039683175.1 Phycisphaerales bacterium | reverse complement strand
GGGGGAGGACCGGATGGGCTCCAATTGCACCCGTCTTCCTTCGTGCCCCTTCGCGACCTTCGTGGTTTCCCATGTCGAGCCAACGGCGGGCGGAGCCCACCCTACCGCCGGCGCGTCTATCCGCGTTCCTCTGTGGTCCCAGAGACACACCTCGTTCGCTCCTCTGTGGGGTCCTCCGTGCCTCGGTGGCATATCTCCTGCTTCTAAGACACATGAGTGGTTCGGCGAATACACTTATCTGGACTTTCCGGGGGAGATCAACGACCGCTAATAACACGTCCCGCAAGGCGATCCGCGATACGGGTCCCCGGGAGTCGGTGGGGGGACGCCGTCGGCTGCCGCCGGTCCGGCGGGGAGTCGCCGAAAAATCTTCGAGCCCGCGAGGCTTCAGGTTCCTGTAATGTCACGGCGGTCGAGGTCCGGCGGCCCATCTCGCACACAGCCGCGAGATTGTGGGCTGTGGGGATTTGCCCGGACCTATGCCTGTTTGATACAATGCTGACTGTTGTAGTAAACGCCTGCCTTTGGGGGGCAGCGGAAATCAGAAGTATCGAGGGGGGTAAAATGCAGAAGTCGATCCTGGTTGCTGTTCTCTGTGCATGTGTCAGTTCTTCGGCCCTGGCGGGCGTTTCCGGCCTGCAGAATACGGGTTCCGCCGGTATCGGCGTTGCCGATCCTTCCTACACGCTGATCTCCGTGCCGAGCGGCGATTCCACCGCGGAGGGCATCACGCCCAACCCCGCCTGGATCACCCCGCCCGACGGCTCGCTCTGGATCGGACCGACGGGCTCCAGCGTCACCGACCCGGTGGGCTGGTACGTCTATCAGCTTACGTTCACCATCGACAACGTCGATCCGTCCAGCGTGACCCTGACGGGCCGGTGGAGCGTCGACAACTCCGGCCAGATCTGGCTCAACGGCTCCTATACGGGCATCGCCAAGGGCGACACGATCACCGACACGCGCGAGTACGAGACCGTGAACGACTTCACGATCGCCTCGGGCTTCCAGTCGGGCGTGAATACGCTGGAGTTCCGTGTGTACAACATGGCCGGCTCCGGCTGCAACCCCACCTCGCTGCTGGTCAGCGATCTGTGTGGAACCGTGGCGATCCCCGCCCCCGGCGCGATTCTGCTCGGCTCGCTCGGCACAGCCCTCGTCGGCTGGATTCGACGGCGCAGCGCCATGTAATCCATTCCCTGGAACCCTCACCAAGGGGCTGTGCGACTATCGTGCAGCCCCTTTTCTTTTGCGCACGCGGATCAACACGCGAAGGGTCCGTCTCTCGCCCAGCACGCCCCGCGACTACGGGGCGGGCCGCAACACGACGACGATTCCCTTTCGCCCTTCGATGGGAACCGGCTGGGCCAGATCCAGCGCACCGCCTTCCTGAAAATCGGCGATGGAAGGCGCCATGGCCGTACACGCGTCGGCCTTCATACCCAGCGCCTGCCAATCGACAGCGATCCGTCCTTCGACGGGTTTGTCCGTCCAGTTCGCCAGTGCGATGATCGCGTCCTTCTCACCGCGGAAGACCGTCGCCCCAAGGCTCGGAGTATCCGTCTTCACCGGGCAGTTCGCGTCCCAGAAGCCGATCATCTCCCGGCCGACGAAGCGGTATTCATCCCAGAACCGCCAGATGTGCTCGGGGGTCGGGCCGCCCCAGCCGAGACGGTTGGTCATGCCGAAGACCATTCCCCGCCAGGGGTTGCCCCCGCCCTCCAGCATCTGGGACGTCACGCCAAAAGGAATCCCGCTGATCTCCACCAGCCAGTAGTCGGGAGACAGGTCGTAGCTGCGCCCTTCGCCGATCCAGAGCTGGTCGAAATAGGGCAGCAGGTCCATGTACAGGTTCAGGCAGCAGGCCCAGCCGGCCAGCTTGTTGAAGTGGTTCCAGGTGTGCAGATCGATGCGGGCCGCGGGACGATTGCGGTCGAGGATCTTGCGGGCACGTTTCATCGTGGTCCTGTCGAGGGCCGAGTCATCGATGTACATGCCATCGATTTCGATGTTCTTGCACATCCAGTCGAGACCTTCGAGATAGAAGTTGTTCAGTCGGGAGTCCGGCGTCGTAATCACGGACAGGTCCACCCGGCCCGTGTAGGGGCCCTGATTGAAGCTGTGTTTCCACGCGGGGATGAAGCCTTCCTTGAAGTGCTCCGCCAGCCAGGGATGCGGACCGTTGGGATTGATGACGGTCTTGGCGTCTTTGCCCGGTCCCGGGTAGATGACTTCCCCGTTGAGGCTGCGCATCGCCCAGATCTCCGGCGTGTTGACGGTGAGCTCCCGCGTGGTGTAGTAGACCTTCGTTCGGATGTCTTGGGCATGGGCGTCGGCCACGAACTTGGCGAGGTGCGGGACATTCTCGCCAACGTAGGGATAGTTGATGAACGGGTTCAGATCTTTCCCGTGGTGGATGTTGATGATGTTGGCCCCGCTCTTCTGCGCCCGGGCAATGAAACCGTCGCAGACCTGGGAGCCGGCGTCATGGAAGTAACGGTCGTTGAACTGAACCTCGCGATCGATCAACTTGACCGGGGTGACGAGCAGTTCGAAGTCGAAGTTCAGAGTCTGTCCCTTGCGAAGCGACCGGGCCCCGGAATAGGCCTTGATCGAAGCCCCCTGCGAGGTCGTCCGAATCTCGACGCCGCCTCGTCCTCCGTTGCCCCAGGAATCCGGGAGATTCAGAGGACAGTACTCATAGTAGATGTTGACGAGTTGGCGACGGTAGTTTCGCCCTTTGAGCTTCAGACGCAGGCCGCCGTTGACGCCCCCGAGCCAGACCGCATCCTGGCTCTTCTTCTGCACGTCCCATTTCCAGTCCCAGGCGTCGGGGCGCAGGCCGCCGGTCTTGCCCATGCCCATCATGTATTGGGACATGCTCGCTGTCATCGGTACTTCGAGACGGATGTCCTTGACGTCGAGATCCTTCAACGGGTTGAGCGTCAGGGTGTAAGCGAGAAAACCGTCGAACTCGGCGCATCCCTCCAGGAGCAGTTCCACCTCGTCCGATGTGCTCCTCACGGACCACGCGAGCGTGGAAGGAACCTCCTGGGTGAAGCGGATCGGCTCGGGCTCCAGAGGGATTGTCCTGCCGTCGGACGTTTCCACGACGAAGCGGAATCCATCGGCAAGCACGGGCTGTCCTTGTTCGATCAGGGTCTGATTGTTGGGGCCGAAGAAACTGAGAATCGCCGCCGGTAGGCCATTCGCGGAAAGCTGGATCTGGCGACCCAGGATATCGAATGTTCCGCCTTTGCGGGTCATCGGGCGGTATCCCTGCGTGACCTCGTCGTCGTGGGCGATGGTGGAATTCAACCAGCCAAGGCGAGCCAGTCTGCGCGCATCGTCGACGCCCTTGTGCGTCAGCACGTCGCCGGTGACATTCAGAAGAACAGCGATGTCTGTTTCGGGGGCATTCGCACAAGCGACCGTCAACTTGCCTTCATACGCGCCTCGCGCGTCCGCGGGCACCTGGACGCCGAACCAGAGCGGCTGCACCCTGCCCTGGGCCACGTCAACCGTCTTGTGAAACGTTCGGCCTTTGTGGTCGATTCCTTCGAGGTTGAAACAGGTCACGGCCGAGGCCGGGATTGTCGTGGCGCCTTTCAGGTCCGAACGCCGAACCTGTACCCCTTCGATGGCCTCGCGGGCAGCGAACACACCGACCTGAAAGACATAGTACTCACCCGGCTGCGGATCGCCTTCGAACTTCGTCAGCGTCTCCGCTGTCCGCTCGGTCCACGCCTTCGGAAGTCCGTCCAGGATCTGGATCGGCCGCTCCCGCACCTCGGGAAACGTCAGATACGGCTTCGCCGGAAACTTCGCGAGGAACGCCTGCACGGAGGCCGCCGAGGCGTATTCCGAAAGGTCTTCGAGCTGAGCGTTTGCTCTCGTTTCTTCCGCCCGGGCGCCGGCCAGAGCGGCCAACAGGGCCAGGCCGGCGATGAACAGATGTCGCATCATTTGCACTTCTCTCCTTTTCTTCGCACGAGCGGGATCTGAGCTTGTCCGATTCCACCCGTGTCTGCCCAACAGGCAAGACCGGATTCTCTGGGAACCCCGCGAGCGACCGCCATGCTAAACGAAGTGAAACATCCCGGCAAGGACACCCATGAAAACAGTTAACATGGCAGGCTCGGTGCGGTATGTTGGGCACACGGGCGTAGGCCGGCGGAATGGGCGGCCGGCACGGAACCGGTTCGAGGTCGTGACATTGACGGGAGGTCGATATGCAAAAGGCGATGTTGCTATCCATGGTGCTCGGCGTCGGGCTGGGGATTTCGCAAACGGCAATGGGACGCTCCGACGGTGACACCGTCGTCGAGAAGTCGCCCATCCGGCTGGAGACCTCGGCGGATTGGCCGGTACTCAAGACGTATGACGAGCAGCACTTGGCGAAGATCGCGCTGCCGCTCGGCGGGATCGGGACCGGCACCGTGTCGCTCGGCGGCCGGGGCGACCTGCGGGACTGGGAGATCATGAACCGGCCGGCCAAGGGATTCACGCCCACGAGGGGATCGACGGGGCCGTTCTTTGCGATCTTCGTGAAGGATGCCAAAGGACAGACCCAGGCGAGAGGACTGGAGGGCCCCATCGACCTTTCCCAGTACGAGGACGCCAGCGGCAGCAACGCGGTCAACCACGGCCTGCCGCGATTCCGCCAGTGCCGCTTCGCGGCCGCGTATCCGCTTGGGCAGGTCATGCTTTCCGATCCGGATATGAACGTGGACGTGACATTGCAGGCGTTCAATCCGCTGGCGCCGGCGGACCCCGACACAAGCGGCATTCCTGTGGCCATTCTGCGATACGTGGTCCGCAACAAGACCAACCAGGCCTTGCAGGTTTCGGTCTGCGGGAACATCCCCAACTTCATCGGCAACGACGCTTCCGGCCAGACGAAGGACTACCAGGGCGATCTCATTGCCGCCGGAGGCAAGGCCAATCGCAACCAGTACCGCGAAGGCCAAAACATCCGCGGCATGTTCATGGATTCCGAGGGGGTGGCGCCCAGGGCCCCTCATTGGGGCACGATGGCTCTGACGACCCCCACCCAGGGCGAGGTCACCCACCGAGCCACATGGATTTCCGGCGGCTGGGGCAGCGTGAGCCTGGATTTCTGGGACGACTTCAGCGCCGACGGCAAGCTCGACGAGCGGCAAGCAGGCAAGGAAGATACGCCTATGGCCTCGCTGGCGGTCCGTGTCGAAGTGCCCGCCAAGCAGGCAGTGCCCGTGGTCTTTCTCCTCACGTGGCACTTCCCCAATCGCATAACCTGGACACCCAAGAACAACGAGCAGGACCGGATCGGCAACTACTACACGACGCAATACAAGGACGCGTGGGACGTGGCCGAGAAGGTCGCACCACAGATCGGCGTGTTGGAGGACAAGACACTCCGATTCGTGCGGGCGTTCTGCAACAGCGATCTGCCTGAGGTCGTGAAGGAGGCCGCGTTGTTCAACGTCAGCACGCTGCGGACGCAGACCTGTTTCCGCACCGAGGACGGGCGGTTCTACGGATTCGAGGGGTGCGGCAATCGCGGCGGCTGTTGCCATGGGTCCTGCACGCACGTCTGGAATTACGAGCACGCGACCGCACTGCTTTTCGGCAGCCTGGCGATGATGATGCGAGAGGTGGAGTTCGGACAGGCCACGAACGAGGAAGGCATGATGAGCTTCCGCGTACACCTGCCGTTGGAGCGGGCGAAAGAGTTCGGCAAGGCCGCGGCCGATGGACAGATGGGCTGTATCATGAAGATGTACCGCGACTGGCAGCTCTCGGGCAACGACGAGACGCTTCGGACGCTTTGGCCGCACGTGAAGAAAGCGGTCGAATTCTGCTGGATTCCCGGCGGCTGGGACGCCAACAAGGACGGCGTGATGGAAGGTTGCCAGCACAACACGATGGACGTGGAATACTACGGCCCGAATCCGCAGATGGGCATCTGGTACCTCGGCGCGCTGCGGGCGGCCGAGGAGATGGCCCGTCACGTCGGGGACACGGAGTTCGCCGCGACCTGCCGCAGCTTGTTTGAGCAGGGCAGCAAGTGGACCG
>JBDKRX010000099.1:0-39474 GCA_039683175.1 Phycisphaerales bacterium | reverse complement strand
TACGAATCCGCCGCCGTTCAGTGGATCGCCCGCCATGAAGGACTCCGCCAGGAAGTCCAGGCAGGTGCCGTTGATGACGACTCTCGGCTTTCCCACGGAGTTGATCAGGGGCCGACCCGCGCCGTTGCCCAGGATGAAGATGCTGCCACCCTTGGCGCCGTACATGAACGTCTGGCCGAAGTCGCCATGCACGACGAGCTTGCCCCGTTTGATGATCTGGCCCAACTGGTCCTGGGCGTTGCCATGGACAGTGATGGTCAGGCCGTCGATGCCGGAGGCGAGGTAGTCGCCGGAGCTGCCATACAGATCAATAGTGACATCGTCGGTGTCGGGTCCCAAGCCGCAACCGTGGAATCGCTGCCCGCGCAGGTCAAACGTGATGAAATGCCGCCAGCCCTTCATGTAGGCGTCGAACAGCAGCGTCGCGTCGCACCGGTCGCCTTCGGGCGGGAAACCCGCGGCATCGATGACCAGTGTCGTCTCGCCCTTGATCGGGGCCCTCAGGGCGCCGGCGATCTGGAAGTCGATCAACCGGTACGACCCGAGGGCAGGATCGGCAGCGGTGATCTTTGGCAGAGCCCGCAAGAGTCGATCCAGTTCGCTGCGAACGATATGCAGGATATAGCTTCGCTTCTTCGCCCCTGTGGGGAACCTGCGATCGTTGAGCAGCGTGAAGACCTCGATCGCTATGGCTGTATTCTCCTTGACAGCGCCACGCTCGGACAACATCCGGCACGCCGTGCGGACGACATCGAATGACCAGGTTGCCATGCCATCGCGGAAGAACTCGAACAGACCTGCCGCACTGCCCTCCCGCAAACAAGCGTCAATCTTCTCTTCGACGGCCTTGTCGCGACGCAGGGAGGCGACGGCCTTGGAGAGATCGCAGGATTCGTTCGCCTTGGGCATCGGCACCATCTGGCCGAACTTGTCCTTGCAGGTCATCCGGATCCTGCCGTTCTTGTCTTTCTCCAGGTTGAACAGGAACGCGCCGCCGTCGGTGTGGCTGCCGCCGCGGGCGTTCCAGTACTTGTCCGCAACCGGGCAGATTCGCGGATCGTCTTTCGACAGACTCAGCAGCGTCGCGTCGATGGCCTGCTTCTCGGAGGCGATAAGGCCGACCTGGACCTCGCCCTCGCAGAGCGCGAACACCTGGGGCCGCAACATCGCGGTGTCGGTAATGCCAATGAGCTGGTATTTGTTCTCACGCGCGACATTGCGGGCAATGATGAAGAACCACGGGCCGTCGGGCGAGCCGTGAATGTGCGTCGTCTGGATCGCCTTGTAGACCCGCTGCTTCTCCGGCGACAGGCGGTCAAAATCGAGCTCCGTCGTCGGGGCCATCGCTTCGATGATGTATTCGAGCGGATAGTGGTATGTCCGGTCCAACAGATCGAACAAGAGGGCCGAGACTTCCGTGTCGGTAAGGAACTGCGGGAAGATGTTCCGCTGTTTGAGATACTCGCTGACGGAGTGATAGTTCGCAAAATCGCCGTTGTGGACCAGGCCCATGTTCATGGCCGCGAAGGGATGCGCCCCGCCGGGATGCCAGACCCGGCCTTTCGTCGGATACCGCTGATGCGAAATCCAGATGTGGGCACAGAGATCTTCGATCTTGTAGTACTTGACGATGGCCTCGGCATAGCCGACGACCTTGAGAATCATGATGTTGCGGCCGTGCGAGAGCACAAACGCCCGCTGCTTGCCAAGCGAGGCGTAGAACTTCTGGTTAAGCTGGAAGCTGTTCTGACTGACGTACTCGTCCTCGACCTCCCGGCGGTCCATTGACTGAAGGCTGTTCTGTTCGATGAACGCATCCAGCACGCCGGACTTGACGCGGACGAAGTACCGCCACACATCCGGCGGCTTGACCTCCAGGTCGCCCACCGATTTCCAGTCGTCCACCTTGTCCAGCTCGGCCGAGGCCGCCAGGTCGAAGTGCGGCGTGATGAATTCCTTCTCGACCTCGGTTCGGACTTGCGGGTCCAGGAGGGCGATGTGCAGCATATAGCATTCGTCGAGCACCTCTCGGCTGACGCCCAACTGCTCCGGCACGAGTCCGACGGCCGCGATGCCGCCGCCTTTTCCATTGCCGCGGTTGTGCATCTGCTTGGACGGCTCGTAGATATGCCGGCCGGCCACGGGCTTCGTACAGCAGAAACCCACGACCCCGCAGCCGCCTTCCTCCTCGCCCTTCCGCACGGTCTGCGGGTATCCGGACGCCTCGGCAAGTGCCTTTCGCGAATGTCCCAAATGATGTATCAACTGCTCGTTCACGACCTATTGCTCCACGCCATTCGTATAATCCAGATGCATCAGCAGATCCGTTCGGCCACGAAGCTCGGCAACGCTCCGCATCCCGAATCGCCAGAGAAGATCGACCAACTCCGTGCGCCACGCGTTGTACAGGTTGATGATTCGCTGCGTGCCCCACTCGATGGTCATCTTGCCGGATAGTTCCACGTCGGTCGTGGCGATTCCCCGCGGGCAGCCCCGGCCGCTCTCGCACCGGCTGCATCGCACACACCCCAGAGCGACCATCTCCGCGGTGCCGATCACCACGCCGTCGGCGCCGAGGGCGATGGCTTTGGCCACGTCGTGCGCGGTGCGGACGCCGCCGCTGGCGATCAGGGTCACCTTGTCGCGGGCCCCTTCGGCCACCAGGAACTTGTGGACCCGCCCGATGGCATACTCGATGGGCATGGCGATGTTCTTTTTGGCGATATCCGGCGCGGCGCCCGTGCCGCCATAGCCACCGTCGATGTGGATGATGTGCGTGCCGGCGGCGTAGCTGCCCACCGCGACCATGTCCACGTCGGTCGGCGTCGAGACCTTCGTGGAGACGAGGGCCCTGCGATTGACGTGCTTGATCCAGTCGAGGTGCTTCATGTGGTCCTCGATGGAGTAGACGCTGTGGAACGGGAACGGCGAGAACAGCGAGATGCCGAGTACCGCCTCGCGCATCTTCGCGACAGCGGGCGTGTTCTTGTCCCCGAGCAGGTGACCGCCGAGACCGGGCTTCGCCCCCTGGGCGTATTTGAACTCCACGATGGGCACTCGCTGGATCGTCTCCTCGCGGACCCCGAACAGACCCGTGGCGACCTGCGTGATGACGTGATCGTCGTAGGGCCGCATCCGCTCCATGTAGCCGCCTTCGCCGGTGCAGGTGAAGGTGTTCCAGGCCACGGCGCTGCGGGCCTTGGACAACTGCGTGACGTTGCTGACGGAGCCGAACGACATGCCGCCGCCATACCAGGGGACATCGATACGAATCTGCGGCCGGCCGTCGCCCCGCCGGTTCAACTCGATGCTCGTGTCGATCTGGTCCTTGGGCACGTTCACTGGCGGTTTGGCCGGGAACTGGAACCGCAGCTTGTCGAACCCGCCGCCGGAATTGCCGCATTCGTAATCGAGCCCGTACTCCGGCGGAGGGACCTCGCCTGTCTCGGCCATTCGCCAGGTGGCCAGGATCAGGTCCGCGGTCCACCGGTAATCGCCGAGGATCTCCATCATCGGATTCTCGACGATCTGCAGAGCCGATTTCGGGCAGGATGCGACGCAGAAGTGCTTCGTCTTTTCGCAGGCCGGGCCTATGCACAGGTGCGACTTCGGCTCGCAGAAGTACTTGTAGCCTTCTTTGCGGACGTGGACGCCGTAAGGACAGAGCTGGGCGCATTTGCCGCAATGAACGCACTCATGGCTCCGTCGCAGGATGTACTTCGAGAGCTCGTTGCGATAGCGCGACGGGGCCGGCGCGGTCTTGCGCTCGACTTGAATCTGCGGCACTCGCGTTTCGAGCGTCTTGGCCGGCAGGATTTCCTGAAGGTCACTTTCTTTTGCCGAAAAGCTTGCCAAAGGTTTCCTCCTCAAGGTCCTCGAAGAACATGGCTCGACCGACGTCGCCGCGGAGCCTGCGGGCCTCCCGCATGCCCATTGCGCCCATGACCTCGATCAACTGATCGTGCCAGGCACCGATGAGGTTCGTCATGCGTCCGGCGGCGTAGTCAAAGGGGATATCCTCAAGCCTGGCCGGGCAAGGCACGCCGGGCTCGCAGCGATCGCACAGATGGCACTCCAGGGCGACCATCAGCGGCAGGTCGATGCTGACCAGGTCCGCTCCACAGATGATTGCTTTGGCCATGTGTTCGGCCAGGGCAATCCCTCCACCGGCGACCAGGGTGATTTCGTCTCTCCTGCCCCTTTCGATCAGCGTCGTGTGAATCCGGCGAACCATGTCCTTGACGAACATGGGCTTTTCCACCCCGATCTGGTTGCCGTTCGCATCCGCCAGGACGTGGATCACCTCCACCTCAGGCATACAGGCCAGCTCAACGGCCCTCTCCATACCGTTTGCATCGAGAGGCACTCGCACGGAAACAACGATGTTGGGGCATTTGTCCTTGAGCCTCTTGATGCGGCTTGTCACGTCCGGGCCGTCGTAGGTTTCGACGAGCCGGGTCTGTGCCAATGCGTCGGGCGGGACGACAGGCTCCTCGGGACTCAGACAAAACGCCACATGGGGCAACACACGGTTGTCATCCTCGTCGAGGAACGGCAGTTCGGACGGCCGAACCATCGCGATGGTGTCTGTGCGGCGGGCAGTCTCCCGGGTCGCCGGACCCAGCTTCGGCAACGTGTGCCGCGACGACTGCACGTCCAGAATCAGCGGCATCTGGATCGAGAGACACGTGCCATCGACCCGGAATGCCTTGCCGTTGAAACTCAGGTACGCGGGCTTTCGGCCGATGTCCACCGCGGTGCTGATGTACTCGCGGCCGTGAATGCCGTCGCGGGTGGGACGGACGATCTCCGACATATCCGTCCACATCGAATCGAATCCCGGTCCGCTGAACGGGCCGCGGTATCCCGCCCCGGAGACGGGGATTTTCGCAGTCTCGGCCTGCGCCCAGGTCGTCTGGATGATGCCGGGCGTCCAGTACTCGTTGCCCAGCCCCTCCCAGACCGGGTTGACGGACAGCCGCAGCAGGCCCTTCGTGCAATTCTGGATGCAGGAAAAACACCCCATGCACTCGAAGAACAGGGCGTCCACCGCCTCCAGCGTACGGACGTACTGGGCCTCCTCACGGTAGCGGTCATAGACGCAAGCCTTCTTCACGCAGTTGTGACAGCGGGCACAGTCCTCGCGCCAGTCGATCACGCCGAACTTGCCGACGCGAGGCCGGCGAGGGGGAATGGCTTTTGTCTCTATGTGATATCTCTCTGGCATGGTTGCACCCGAATCTACAGGCCGGCGGCCGCACGCAGCTTTTGCACGATTCCCTCTTTGCCTCCCGAGACGATGTGAATGCCGCGGACTCCCTTCATCGCCTTGAGCTTGCCGATGGTCTCGGCACAAATCTTCAGGCCCTCTTTCTCCTGGGCGTCGGCCTTCCCGGCGGCTTTGAGCCTTTCGACGACGGACTCCGGGATACACAGGTCCGTGTGCGAGGTGCGGAGCTTCTCCGCCTCCTCGGCACTGACCAAGGGGAGGACGCCGGCAATGACGGCTGTCTTGTCCACCAGGTTCTCCTTGCGTGCCACAGCCAGCCAGGCAGAGAACCCGTCCCCGTCGAAGACCGGATGCGTCTGGACGAAATCCGCGCCCGCCTCGACCTTCTTGGCGAGCTGGATCATGTTCAGCTCCATCGGTTTGAGATACGGATTGACCACCGTCCCAACGAGCATCGAGAACTTGCCTGCGATGGGGGTCCCATCGAGGAGCGTCCCTTTGTCGCACATCTGTTTGACGGTCCAAATGAGCTGGATCGCGTCGATGTCATATACGTTGGCCGAGTCGGGGCACTTCGTCAGGGTCTGATGGTTGCCCGAGGTGCACAGGACGTTCCGTATGCCAAGGGTGGCGGCGCCCAGCAAGTCGGATTGAAGGGCGATGCGATTCCTGTCCCGGGTGACGACCTGATAGATCGGCTCCAGACCCATGCCCAGGAGAGCGGCCGAGGCGGCAATGCTCGAGGTTCCGATTCCATCGTGGTTGTCGGCGACGTTCACCGCCGTCAGGCTGTTGCCCATCGCTTCGATGGTAGCCTTGATCGCCGAGCCATCCGCCGCAGCAGGCGGCAGGTACTCGGCCATGATAACGAATTCGCCCGCTTTGATTTTGCCGGCGAGTGTGCCATTGGATGTTCTCATGCAGCAGTCTCCCTGCGGGTATGCGCACCAGAGGTTGATTCCTTGTGGACAATGGTGATTCGGCCGGGCACTGGTGCGGCTCGAAGCCCCGTTTGAAAACGCGCGATGCTCTCGATAACCTGCTCGATGTCCCCTTCGCCTTTGGTCACGGTCAGGACACGGTTCTTGCCGAGCCCGACCTCCTCCATGAGCGAATCCACGGCCTGGGCCCGCTTGGACGCCCGGAGATTGCCTTCCAGGTTGCGGCATTCGGCCGGCACACAGCAGCACAGCACGACGCCGTCGGCCCCGCTCTCGAAGGCCTTGACCAAGTAGGGAATGGTGATCTTGCCGGAGCAAGGCAGGCTGAGCATCTTCAACTCATCCGAGCCGAATCGAGCCGCAAGCTGCCGGACCTCGCTCTCGGTCACGCTGTTGGAACAATAGAAAAGATGGATCATCGGTTCATCCTCACTGGCGGCTGAAGCGAGCCAGGAAGTCAAGGTAGTGCCTCAGAAGCCACATTTTTTCCATGAACTCCGGCCATCCGCATGAGGGCTTGAAAGGCTCCCCAGCGGACGACCCTGTTTCGGAGGTCGCTGCACCTTCGGGCACTTCGGGCGCGACCGTGACACCGGTGTGCGCGCCCTGCTGAAGCTCTCCCCAGATCTCGGCCCAGGTGTTCAGGGCGTCCTGGGTGACATTGCCGACCACATGTTGAAAGTGCTTCAACTCGGTCTGGGGTGAAGGCGCCTGGGCGGAAGTCTGCGGCTCCTCGCCGTAGAACCTCGTCAGCTTCACGACCTGCCTCATGCGTTTAGGTCTCACCTTCACCCTTGCTGTGGCTCCCGTTGCCAGAGCACCGATCTGATAACACACTCGTGTCGTATTTCGGGCATGGCAACACCGCCTTTTCGTCCGAAACCATATGGATTACGCAACACCCATGCCAAGAACGGAGCGTCAGGCAAAATGCGCGTATCATCTGTATTACAAAACACTTAGAGATATAGCACGGCATGTGCCGCGACCTCCTGCACCCGAAGGCAATGGCCTATATAGTGTACCATGGATCATTATATAGACCACACGTCTGGGGCTCACCACTCTGGACCAGATCCCTTCCCTCCGGGCGGCATGCCGTGGTTGGCAGTATGTGCGTGGTTCAATGAAGGGGGGCTACACGGTGCAGGCAGACGTCAACCGCTCCGTCCGAGAGCCTGCGACTGTTTTGCCTGACGATGCCCAGATGCTTGCCGGGCACATGGACCGCTCACGCCGCTACTCGAGCCCGTACTCTTCCATCCGCTTGCGAAGAGTTGTTCGGCTCAGGCCGAGTTTGGCGGCCAGGGTCCGCTGGCTCATACCCTCGCTGATGGCCCGGGCGATGATCGTTCGCTCGATCAGGGCGTGCAACTGTTCCCATGCGCCGGCTGACTCTTCGGCGGTCTCGTAGGACCGCTCGATCAGAGCCCGAATCTCCGCTTCGAGGCCGGCAGCATTGGGAGGGGCCTTTCTCGATCTCTTGGCCGAGAGGTTCGCCAGGATCTCCCGGGGCAGGATATTCACAGTCAGCGTATTGCCTGGGCTCATCACGACCGCGTGTTCGATGCAGTTCTCCAACTCGCGGACGTTGCCCGGCCAAGGGTACTCCAGCAGTCGGTCAAGGACCTCCCGCGTTATCTTGGTCACGCTCTTGAGATTCTCGCGGTTGTATTTCTCGAGGAAATGATCGACCAGCAGCGGGATATCCTCTCGCCGCTCCCGCAGCGGCGGCAGGTCGATGGGCACGACGTGCAGCCTGTAATAGAGGTCCTGGCGGAACCTGCCCCCGCGGATCGCCTCCTTCAGGTCCGTGTTCGTCGCGGCGACGATCCGAACGTCCACGCGCAGGGTCCGCGCACCGCCGACCGGCTCAAATTCCCCCTCCTGCAGAACGCGAAGGACCTTCACCTGCACCCGCGGGCTCATCTCGGAGACTTCATCCAGGAACAGGGTCCCCTTGTCGGCCAGCTCGAATCGGCCCTTGCGGTTCTGGATCGCCCCGGTGAACGCGCCCTTGACGTGCCCGAACAACTCCGACTCCAGCAGAGTCTCGGGCAAGGCCCCGCAGTTGACCTTGACCAGCGGGCCCTTCGATCTCGGGCTGTTGTAGTGGATCACATTGGCGACAAGCTCCTTGCCCGTGCCGGTCTCGCCACTGATGAGAATGGGGGCATTCGACTTGGCAGCCGTCGCGGCGATCGCCAGTACGTGCTGAACCGTCTTGCTCTGACCGATAAGGTTCTCGAGCCGGTAGCGGCTCCGCAGTTCTCGTACCGTCTGCTCATCCCGGAGCAGGATCTCATCCTTATCCACCTTCAGCAACTGATTGATCTTGAGCACCTGGGAGACGAGGGAGGCCACGATAGACAGCAGCCTCAGGTCCATGTCGAGCGTCGCTTCCACCGCGCACGGCCGATCCACGCTCAGTGCCCCGACGATCTCGTTGTCCACCTTCAGCGGCACGCAGATGAACGCAATGGGCCAGGCCGTGTCCACCCGCCGAGCCGTTGTGCGATCCAGGAAACGCGCGTCCTCATGCAGGTCCGGAACAACCTCCGGCAGACCGGTCTTGACGACTCGACCGGTGACTCCCTCGCCGATATTGTACTCGCCCCGCGACCGCTCGGCGGCCGAGAGTCCGTGGGCCGCCATGATCCGCAGCTTGCTCGTCGTGCGGTCCAGCAGTACGACCGTGCCGCGAATCATGCCCAGCTCGCTGGCCAGCACGGTCATCGTCTCTTCGAGAAAGGAACTGGGAGTCAGAGCCGTGCCGAGCGCTTCGCCCATCCGGGTCAACAGGCTTAACTCGCGGTCCTCACGCGACTCGGCGGCAATCGCCAGTTTGCCGTCGACAATCCGGAACCACTGCGGCACACCGATGGCCGTGCTGCGCCGGTTGGCGGCCTTGCGAAGCGTCAGCGTGCGCAGCCCACGAGAGATGCCGATCTCCAACACGACCTGAGTGATGTGACGCACTTTGGCAAGAAACCGCTGCGAATGCGCCTCTGTCTCGAGCAGCCAGTAGGCGATGGTGCTGAGATCGAAAAGCCTCGGGCAAATATGGCCGAAGAACCGCAGAACCACATCCTCATCGCTCCAGAGGTCCAGCATGCCCGTGAGGCTGTCGAAGATATACTGCGTACTGGCTCCCGCAGCAGCCCCGGCCTCGGTCAGCGCCTTCTCCAGTTCCGCCGGATCGGAGGGATTGGTCACATGGACGACCGAGCCGCACGCCGGCTCCTCGGCCGATTTGTAGAAGTCCAGAAAGACCCGGTCGTTGTTGCCTTTGCCCGAAGAGAAACAGTCCACGAGATGGAACTTCCCCTGCGACATGCCCTCGGAGCACGCCCGGTAGATCGTCTGCGGCGAGCGGTTGAAGCTGATGTACGTGACGGACGAACCCTTCGCCTCGCTGGCCGCCAAGAAGCTCGAGACAAACTTATCCACCGGCGCACCGGAGTCCACTTCCCAGACCACATTGTCGCCGGGCAGAAGACCGCCCATAAGGTGGTCAATTTCCACGATTCCAGTTGTCAACACCGGTTCACTCAACCCATACCCCATAAATCTTCATGTACCGCTCTTGTCGTCGCCCCCAGCATACGATTGCAGATCCAGCACCGGTCCCATGCCCATGCACATTCGTAGCGGTCGAACGATCCTGCAAGCACAATCTTGAGCGATATGGCACTATTCTACCACACGCCCCGCATCCGCAGGGAAGAAAACCACGGTTGCCTCCGGCTGCACAGAAGGCACGGAGGACTCTCTCCCATTTCTTGGCGCTGCACCTATCTACGAAAACTCCATTCCCACGATCTGCGGTGGACATGCCTGAGCCGGTGGCTGACCAACGGGCTGACGGAATACGACGCGATGCAATTCCCTGCCCACAGCGGGTTTTTGACCACGCATCGGCTCCACCCCGCCGTTCGGATCGACTTGATCGACTGGGCACGGGTCGTCACGCTGGCCGCGAGGGGCAGCCCTTCTGCCACGCGTTCGGCACACGCGCCTATTTCGAGGCAAAAGGTGTTGACGGCCGTGTTGGGAAGTAGTTACAGTGGAAAGACTTGTGAAAGACGCGCCCGTAGCTCAGTAGGATAGAGCACCGGTTTCCTAAACCGGGGGTCGTAGGTTCGAATCCTGCCGGGCGCATTGCTGCCCCTTTGGCAACCACACTCGCTGCCGAAAACGATTCGACAGTGGCCGTCGTCTACCGGCCTTGCGAGGAACTCTCCTGATAGCGAAGAAGCAGACTCGTGGCTTTCTTCGGCAGCCGGAGCTCGAAATCCGAAAGCAATTCCCGGCCGGAGACTGTCCGTTCTTGGCGAGTGCGGGACTCGTCGATGATCTCCACCTTGTACTGCACATCGGCTTTCAGCGCGTGCAGGCCGGTCTGCAACACGGGGAAGGGACACTCGCTTCGGCGAAACGCCAGCACGATGCCGGCGCCGAGATCGGCGCGATGGAGTTGCCAGGCGGCAAAGGCATCCGGCCCCGTCCCGGCGCGGGTAAGCGGGTAGAAGTCGCCATACCAGAACTTCTGGTTCTCCTTGACCTCCGCCATTGCGAGTCGGGCTTCTTCCATCGAGAACTGGTCATTCAGGTAGTCGAACTGGGTGATCGAGCCGCCTGTGGCCACGCTGCGGAGGACATACGCCTTCGGCTCCCAGGCACAACAGGTGAGCAAGGGCAGATATTGGTTCAGGCCGAGCGTCTGGATTTGGTCCCAATCCGCATGGCCAGGCGAGCAGCCGGTGTCGCTACGCCACAGAGGCACGGATCGCATGAGCGTCTCCAGGTCGATGCGACGGCCGCCGCTGGCGCAGTTGTCGATCCACAGGCCGGGATGCCGGGCCCGCAGCTCATCCCACATGGCATAGTGGCCCTCGACGTAGCGAATCTCGGTGATGCCCTGACGGTCGGGAGCATCAGCGGAACGCCAGAAATCCAGCGGGTCGATGTTGAAATCGTTGCGATAGACGTCCATGCCGAACTCGGCGATGCGATTCGACAGCAGGTCTGTCAACCAGCGACGCGCCTCAGGATCATTCAGCTTGAACAGACCGCCGTTTGCGCCGCCGAAGACGAATTCCGGATGCTCGCGGGCGATTTGCGTTCCCTTGGCCACGCGTTCCGGCTCGAACCAGACCAGGAATTTCAGCCCGAGACGATGGCAGGCGTCGCCGACCGGTTTCAGGCCGTTCGGAAAACTCTTCGGCTTGCAGAACCAGTTGCCGACGCCGTTCGGGAATCCACCTTCGAACCAAGCGGCGTCGAACCAGTGCGTATCGCAGCCCAGATCGTGCGTGGCTTGAACTGCGTGGAGTTGGCCGGCTTCCGTACTCCACTGTGGCCGCGTCCAACTGTAGCGGTCGAAGCACTGCGCGGCGACGGGCAGCCGCAACGGACGACCGTTGAGCCTGGGCGCATATTCGAAAAGCAGCAGGCGGCGGAACCGATTGTGGCTCGCGAGGCGGTCGCCCTTCCAGGGCATCACGAGAATGCGGGGACCTCGAATTCGCTCGCCGGGATGCAGCACCAGGTGCGTATTCTCCATTCCCGCCTGCAATCGTGTGGGACCCATGTTTCCGCGGTCCAGGCGTGCCGCCCACTGACCCGACCAGCCGATGGCGGTGATGAGTCCCTCATCGCCATATCGCAGGTCGAAGAACGGGAATGCGCCGTTCGATGGACGACCGCCGGTCGGGAGGACCACGATCGGCTTGCCGGCTTCCAGCGTCGTCTCCAGCGGCAAGAACGATCTCTCGCCGCACACGTCGCCGGTGAGTTGGTGCAGGACCGCGGGTTTGCTGTAGTACCCCGTGCGCAGTCGGGCATCGAGTGCCTGGATGTTCTCGATGATCGGCGTGTCCTGCACCCCGGTGTTCTCGAAGTACAGTAGCCACTCGACGGCAGCATAGCGTTTGAACACCGTGACCATGGCGGTAAGTCGCAGGCCGGTTTTAGCGTCCGTCCAGCACACCGTGTGCAAAACGCGGCCGGGCTCTTCCTTCGTCTCGACCGCACGCGCCCAGTTCTTCAGCAATTCGGGCGAAGGCACGCCGTCGTAGACAAACGAGAATGGCGTCGCGCCCGTCAGGAACGATTGGCGGTCCTCATCCGCCCAGATCTGACTGCCGTCGGCCATGATGATCCTGGCGTCGGCCCAGTCGGCCTGATCGCAACCCGACCCATCCGGCGTCGTGTCCACCTTGAGCGTGACTTCCCGCGTTCCCGTCGGTAGATCGACGTGCACCGCAACGGGCGCCTCGCCGCCTTTGAGCACGGGCGTCTGGAACACGCTGCGATCGGCGACCTCGACAGCGAACTGCGCGGTGCCCCGCGTGCCGGCGGTATCGGAGTTGTTGTCGATGCCGACGAATGCCTCGAATGCCTTGGCGCCGGCGGGCACGTGCAGGACAATCTCACTGTTGGCATGGGTGCCGAGGCCGTGAGCGAAGTCCTGGTGGCCGATCTTAATCGGGGTCTCAATACAGGACTGGCCGAATTGCAGCACGCTGTGGTCCTGTCGTTTCACTTCAACACGGATTGCCGGCTCAGCCCCCGCCCGGCGACCGGTGAACGCGAGACCGGCCCAGTCGAGCATCGCCTGCACTTGCTCTTCGGTCGGCATGACTTCATCCTGGGGCGGGTCCGTCGGAATCTCGGCATCCTCCAGGGCCCAGCACGTTGCGGACAACGACAGACAGAACACAAGAACGAACCGCGTGAGTCGTGACATGGTTTCTCCTTTCAACGATCCTGCCCCTGGGCATGACGGATGAGGTTCAGCAGCAGCCTGTCGGCGGCCGGGTGCGAGTCGAGATTCTCCAGGATGTACAGCGTGCTGAGGATCAGCCGGCCCTCGCCGGATTTGTGCATAGCGGTCAGCAGACACGAGCCATAACCTCGCCCGAACTGGGCGTTGCCGGTTGCGAATCCGGCAACGATGGTCTCGTCCGGCGTGTCCTGCCCTTCAAAGATCTCCCGTGGAATGATCGGGCCATAGTAGTCCCAGTCCATGATGCCCGGGCCCGGCAAGCCGTCGAAGACCGGATGGCGATTGGCCACGCAGAGCTTGTGGTAGAGCCAATCGTGGACGGCTCGGCAACGGCCCTTGTTTTTCAGCGGCAGCCAGTTCATCCCGGCCTTGCCATTCTGGAAGACCTGGCTGCTGAGGAACACGACGCCGGCGCCTTTGGTCAGGCGGGCCGTGAGGCTCTCCCACAGCGCAGGATTCGTCTCGGCGTCACTGGGCTTGCCGACCAGGACTACTTCGCGAGGACTTGAGACCTCCGCAGTCAGCGGCCGGCAGCGGAGCCCGTGTGCGGTGAGCCACTGCTCGGCCTTGTTGTCAATCCCCCAGATCGCCACATCGCCCGTCAATTGCGGCAGCACCGCCGGATCGGATACGTGGAACGTCAGACGCCCGCCCGTCGGCGAACCGCCTCGTTCCAGGTTGGCAGCGAAGGTATATTGGCCGGCCGGCACATCGAGCTGGATCGTTTCTCGAATCGCCGGCGCCGCCAGAACCGGCGGATCGGGAATCTTCACCAGGGTCTCTTTCTCCCAGACGGGCCCATTCGGCCCGAACACACGGAACCGAGCGGGATATACCCCCGGCTTGAGCACGTCCTCGTTGGCCAGCACGGCTTCGATCAGCACATCTCGCCCCGAGTACACATGGAGCGGCTCGGTGAACAGGCACCATCGCAGGGGCGACCAGCCGTCGGTCACTGCGTCGAATGTCGCCGGCTTCCACCGTCGCCAGAAAGTCCAGAGCCCTTCGCCGGTCATGCCGTGGTCAAGGATGCCCGTCAGGTTGTAGCCGCAGAGCCTTGGATTGGAGCGGATGCAATTGAAGCCGATGGTCCGCTGTCGTGCGTGCAGACGCTGGCTCTCTCGCAAGAGGTCCTCGGGGAATGGATACACCGCATCGAACCCCAGGCGTTTCCAGTCGGCCATCAGGCCCTCGCTCTGCTCGCGGAACATGGTTGCATCTTCGAGATCAGGGCGGGCACCGACTTGCTCATAATGCCGCCATTCGTCGATCACGTCCATCAAGCTGCCGATGCCGTACTCGGAGAGGAACACCGGCTTGCTCTCTTGCCCGAGCTCGCGGATAAAATGATCCGTCTGGAGCGACTGAGGCACAGCGGGATACCAGTGGGCATCGCCGGCATGAGGTGCGTAACCGCCTGCGCCCAGCGAGGCGCTTGCGGCGCCGGGACCTTCGACGCCCCACACCGGTTGCCATTCCCTGCTGCCTGGATTGCTGGCCGAGCCGATGGACCACTGGCCGTCCCAGCGGCCGCTGTCGAGGAGCACAAGACGCGTGGGATCCAGCTCTCGCAGCTTGGGCAGGAAACCCACTGCCTGCCGGAAGACGGGGCCATCCTGGGTCTCGTTCAACAATCCCCAGATGGTGACGCTCGGATGGTTGCGATCCCGGCGGATCATGGCCGAGGTGCTATGATCGAACCGCTCCGCCATCTTGGGAGAATCGCCCAGCAGCCAGCTCGCGAAGCATTCTTCATAGACCATCAGGCCCAACTCGTCGCAGAGGTCGAGCTGTTCCGGATAGCCCACACCTGCGATGAACCGCACCATGTTGAAGCCCGAGGCCTTGGCGTAGATCATGTCGCGACGGCCGAAGTCCGCCGTCACTCCCGCCTGCTGGCCGATCGGCATGGCGTTGCCCGTGTGCGTGCTCTTCAGGAAGATTCGTTTGCCGTTGAGGTGGAAGAAGCCCTCCACGATGCGGAAGTCGCGGAAGCCGCAGCGGACGGAGCATTGGTGCGGCCGCTGCGACGCCGCCGTCACCGAAGCCGTGACGCGGTACAGGAACGGATCATCCAGGCTCCAAGGATGCGGCTGGTTCACCTGCACGGTCGCCTCGTGACGCGACGGACCTGCGGGAAATTCCGCCTGCCGCCGGACCGACTGCAACACGTCGCCGCCTGCAGCCGGAGCGAGAGACAACTCGAGATTTCCCCCCACCGCTGCGGTCCCGCTGTTGTGCACTGTAACGACCACCGCAACATCACCGGTCTTCATGTCCGGTCGGACGAACGCGTCCGTGATATAGATCGGAGGGACCCATCGCATCTCGACTGGGTACATAATGCCACCGCTGTTGAAGGAGCAGCCGCACATCGGCGGCACCGTCTTGTTGCGGTGCGGCGTTTCCCCCAGGACGTAGCCGTCGATGGGAGTGCCGGTCGGATTGAGGACCCGCACGGCCAGAAGGTTCTCACCCTCCATCCGGAGCGAGTCCGTGACATCGAACTCGAACGGCGTTTCTCCTCCCTCGAAGGCGCCGAGGTGTCTTCCGTTGAGCCAGACGTCCGCCAGATAGTCCACTGCCCCAAATCGAATCAGTGCGCGGTCCCCTGCTGCGCCGCCCGACAGCACGCGGAAGGAATGCCAGTACCAGGCCACCCCGTGGTAAGCGGGAAGGACCTGCTGGATGATACCCGGCACCGGCGCATCCTGGGCGTCGGGGCGGACACTTTCGAACCATCGCTCGGTCCGGCCTTTGTTTTCCGGATCGGCCGCCAGCTTCCACACGCCGGCGAGCGTCTGCACCTCGGCAACGGCGAGGTTGCCTCCCGCCAGGATCAGCCCGACGAACAAAATGCGGGACCACGCCAGTGCTCGAACTCGATCGAATCGTCCTTCCATGTTCATGTCCTCCCTTTCATTTCAACCTCAACAGACGCCGGGGCGTCTCTTCCAGGAGTCTCGCAGCGATCTTCACGGCTTCCTGCGCCGTGTACTGCCCGCGCTCGACCCTGCTCGTCAGTGCTTTGGCAAGCTCCGTCCGCACCAGCTTGGACTTGGCGTAGAGCCAGTCGACACAGTAGGCATCGGAGAAGAACCCGATCTGCCGGTTCGTCGGGAGCATGTCCAGCCGTTCGTCGAGCACCTGCGCAATGGAATTCGGAAAGAAGTTGTGCCACCAGTACCCGGCGAGACACAGGTTGGGCAGCTCCCGGCACAGTGTGCACAATGATTGATTGGCGTGTTTGCTGGAGAGATAACAGTGGAACTGGATCTTCGGGTGGCGAGAGATGATCTCGGCGAGTTGCTTGATCGTGGTCTGGCGGAGCCTGCTGTCCGTCTCAAAAGGAAGAGGCTCGGCGCCCAGCGAGAATTGGAACGCAATGTCCGAGTGCTCCTTCTCCAGTCCCAGCAGCAGATGCTCGAAGAGATACGAGGCATATACGTCCCGCTCGGCCGGGCCGGCGTTGTCCCGACGATCCAGGGCCTTCTGCATCTGCTCGTCCGTCACCAAGGAGTAACAGATGTCGGTCGAGACATGGTGCGCGGTGGACACGATCCGGTCGTAAGGGATCGCGCGGCAATAGTGAGCCATGGCCTCTCGGACGTCGGCCACCGTGGCAATCCGCCTCTTGACGGGTTCTCGCCTGGTGAGCGTCACCGGCAGCGGCCTGACGGGTTTGTCGAACTGCCACGCGTGCTCCAACTCGTACAGCGGCGCGTCGAACACGCCCCACTGGTTCCGCGTGAAGAACACCCATTCCAGCGAGTAGAACAGGATATCGTCGTTGCTGCCGTCGCCTCGCAACGGCAGTTCGGTGCACAATCTCCGCACGTGCGCCCGTCGGAGGATCTCTCTCGGCCAATCGGGGTCCGCACTCCTGCTGCGGATACGCGTGTCCAGGTCGCGCCAGTTCGCGAGCGTGACGGGCTTTTTCCACTCGTACAGATCCGAAAGGATCGTCCGCATCAGCCAGTAGCAGGAGGTATTCTGGATGTGCTCAAGGAAAGGAATCGCCTCCTCGATTCGCGAGGCGGCCTCGTCATCGTCGGGATTCTCCGACAGACGATGGCCGCTCGGGCAACCTGCGGCGTAGAGGTCGCTGATCACCATGTGATAGAGCATCACGTCGTGCAGGCCCCGGGCCACCATGTGAGAGGAATTGACGTGCGTGTGGGCGTCGATCGCCTCCATCTCGCCGATCTGCCGGCTCAGAACACCAAACGCTTCGCTGTGGGCCATACGAGACCTCCACGAAATGGCTGCTACAGACCCGCGAAGAGCCGAATCTTCTTCTCGACCAGCTTTTGGGCCGCCTCTCTGGGCCTGAGGAACACGCCGGGGACATTGTACCGGAAATCCGGCTCGCCATGTTCCTTGGCGAAAGTATCGGCAAAAGCCGCGACGAACTCGGTGCAGATGTTCACTTTGGCGATGCCGATCGTCACGGCCTTGCGCACATCGGCCTCGGGCGTGCCGGAGCCGCCATGCAGAACCAGTGGAATCGGGATACGAGCTGCGATCTTCTCCAGCAGTCCCAGTCTGATATTGGGCTTGCCTTTGTAGAATCCGTGCACCGTGCCGATGGCGACTGCAAAGGCGTCGATGCCTGTCCGGGTCACGAAATCCAAGGCCTGGTCGGGATTTGTGAGCTGCGCATCGTCGTCGGCAACATCGGCGCCGCCCTCTCCGCCGCCGATCCGGTCCATCTCGCCTTCGACGCTCACACCGCAGGCGTGCGCCGCGCGAACCACCTCTTTCGTGGCGGCGACATTCTCGGCATAGGGCGTGTGCGAGACATCCAGCATGACGGAGGTGAAGCCGTGGTTGATGCACCGCATGACCCGCTCGAACGTGTCGCCATGGTCCAGGTGCAGCGCGACCGGCACCTTCGCCCGTCTGGCGTGAAAGATCGCTGCCAGGGAGATATCCTCCAACCTGGCGTAATCCGCTTCGCCGGGTCCGACCTGCAGAATCACGGGCTGTGCGAGCCCCTCCGCAGCACCGACCACTGCTTGAATAGACTCGAGATTCCAGACCTCAAACGCCCCGACCGCGTAACCATCGGCACGGGCACGAACCAATATCTCGGACATCGGCACCAGGCTCATGCATCTCTCCAACAAAGGTCACGATTCACGTTCATTCAAGAATTGCTCCAACTGTGCGGCTGTCGGAATCCCGGAGCGGCCGCCCAACTGCGTCGCGCACAGCGCCGCCGCGCCCGAGGCAAACCTCGCAGCGGGCACAACTCCCTGGCCCCGCGCCAGAGCCAGCGAAAATGCTCCATGGAATGTGTCGCCACAACCCGTCGTATCCACCACATCCACTTTGAAGGCAGGCAGCGAAAAGTCCCCCTCGCCGCTGGAACCGACGCACCCTTTTTCGCCTCGGGTAATGATGACCACCTGTTGCGGATCGGTCCGCAGGGCTGTGAGCATTTCGCCGACGTTGCCACAGCCCGTGTAGCCGGAGGCGAACTCCTCAGACACGATGATGTGCGAAGAAACCCGCATCGCCTCGGCGACATGGGGCTCATCCCGTTCCACGTCGATCACGACCGGGATCCTGTGCCGGCGGGCCACCCGGGCCGCCTCGATCCCCGCAGGGCCCGATTCGAAGTCGATCAGCAGCACTCGGGTCCGCCGGACCCAGTCCTGCTGCGGGAGTTCTCCCGGCATCGGGTACTGCACACCTTGACGAGTCCAGAATATGTTCCGCTGGCCGCCCGTGCGGTCGATCAGGATGACGGCGACAATCGGCTCGGCGTCCTGCGTCTCGATCACAAACGAGGTATCGACGGACTCTCTGCGAAATGCCTCAATCGCACGTCTCGCCAGCTCCGACCGGCCCAGTTTGCCCGCGAACGCGGCCTTGCCGCCCAGCCGACTCACGGCCACGAGGGCTGTTCCGACCAGGCCGCCGTCACAGATCGTGAAGCGATCGAGCATCGTCTTGACGCCCCTGCCTGGCCAAGCTTCGACGGTCCCGACGAAATCCACGGTCACCGAGCCGAGTCCGAGGACATCGATGGCGTCGCCAGTTCCCACACGCGCACTCCCATGCTCCTTGTTCGCAACACTGCCCTACCCGTCGCACCGCGTCGGTAGTTGACGCTTGGAGATGCTTAGCTTACACTAAAGTGGTGTCAACACAAGCTGTGTCTGGTTGCATCGGCCGCGAGAAACCCCGCCCGGCGGCATGGACCGCCCGGCCACGTTCGGACAAGGAGAACGAAGCGATGAGCAGACCCATCACAATCGTCACCGGCCAATGGGGCGATGTACCGCTGGAAAAGCTGGCAAGGATGATGTCGGAATTCGGGTACGAGGGGTTGGAACTGGGGGCCGGCCACTTCGATGTCACCCGGGGAGCGAAAGATCAGAAGTACTGCGACGCAATACGTGCACTGCTCGACAAGCACCGTCTCACGGTCTGGGCGATCAGCGGACACGTGGTCGGCCAGCAGGTCTGCGATCCCAACGATTGCCGTTCCGATGCGTTCGCCCTGCCGGAACTGGCGGGAAAACCCGACGAGAAACGGAAATGGGCGGTGGCAACAATGAAGGATGCCGCCCGGGCGGCTAAAAATCTGGGCGTCCAGATCGTGACTGGTTTCGTCGGCTCCTCCATCTGGCATCTGATCTACAGTTGGCCCCCGGTCCCCGAACAGATGATTGAAGAGGGGTTCCGATACTTCGCACGGATGTGGAACCCAATTCTCGACGTGTTTGACGAGTGCGGCGTCCGGTTCGCGTTGGAGGTACATCCGACCGAGATCGCCTTCGATGCGATCACGACGAAACGCGCGATGGATGCGGTGGGCAACCGCGAGGCGTTCGGGATCAACCTGGACCCCAGTCATCTCCAATGGCAGATGGTGGACCCGGCGCGATTCATCCAGGAATTCCCCAATCGCATCTATCATGTGCACGTGAAGGACGTGGCGGTGCAGTTGACCGGCAGAAACAGCATCCTGGGCTCGCACCTGAACTTCGGATCGGCTGAGCGGGGTTGGGACTTCCGTTCGCCCGGTCATGGAGATGTGGATTTCGAGGCCATCATCCGCGCCCTGAACCAGATTCACTATCAGGGCCCGCTCTCCGTAGAGTGGGAAGACTCCGGCATGGATCGCGAATTCGGTGCAAGAGAAGCGTTCGAGTTCGTCAGGAAGCTCAACTTCTCGCCCTCATCGATTGCGTTCGACGCGAACTTCTGATCCACAAACGGCGTGCTGCTCTCGGCCGACTCAATGTGACAGGGCATACGTGATGATGTTGATGCCCATCTGGATGCTCTTTCGGTACCCGTCGGCAGCCCATTCGACACCGTGGCTATCACACCAGCCGCAGTGCAGGTCTGTCGAGCTGAGGAACACAGACAGGCGGTCGCCGAAGAAAAGCCCCCGGGCGCCGTGGTTCTGGCCGTGGTTCCCTCGCCGGCCGGTGTACTCAAGGTACGGCAGCCCGATGTCCCCGAGGTCGAAGACGTTGTGGAAGACCTCATGTTCGCGGGGGATCATCCGGATGCTGCCCCGCCCGAACAACTCCTCCAACAATCGAAAGCAGCTTGTGTAGAAGAAGTCGCCGCCGGAGCTGACGACGCAATCGTCCATCAGGATGAACCCGCCTGCAGCGAGGTAGTCCTTCAGATTGCCCTTCTCGTCGGAGTTGAGCTCGAAGTGGTTCTCGCCCGTCATGAAGAGGAACGGGTAATGGCGAAGCCGCTCAGGATCATCGAAGGTCACCACGGCGTTGAGCTGGCCTTCAAAAGCGTATTGCGGCTGCCAGTCGATCGCGCCCTGGATGGGCTTGGTGCGACAGCGGACGACGCGACCCAACTCGCGGAGCAGGTTGGCGTCGCCGCCGGGGCGGACGTTCCAGACATCGGGTCCCTTGCCTCGCCCCTGGAACGGCAGTTCGACGACACGGACCCTCGGCAGGATGAAATCGTACTCGTCCAGATCGGTTGGCTCGCCCTGCGCGCTCGGGTCATATGGGGAATCGTCCGAACCCGATGGGATTTCCATGCGGAATGCATCTCGCCGGCCGGCCCCTATCGCCGCGGCGCCAAACAGCGCGCCGCCCGCGTACTTCAGAAAATCTCGTCGTTTCATGGATTCTTGCGCCATGTTCCTATCCCTTCGGAGCCAGAACCAGGCCGGCCGCCAGCCGCCCATCGCCGCCGTCCTGTTCGTATCGCCAGGGCCGCTCGGCGGGCCTGCCATCGCAATTGTCTTCTATGCTGGGGGTCTCTGTGGGCAATAGCCGCCTGTCCTGATACCACTTCTCAATCTCGCGGGCGGCCGCGGCGAAGGCTTCGAGCACGGAGACGCTTCCATCCTGATTCGTATCGTTCTGGGCCCGACCCAAGGCAGGCACAAAATGCATCCCAAACCGCGTGGCATGGGCCTGCTCTGCGGTCGAGGCGAGGACAACGACCCTGCCCGGACGGGCGAGGGCCTTGGCCGCAACCGCTGCATACGGACAGTCCAAAACGACCAGTTGCACGCCTGCTTTGACGCCGGCGAGCCACCTGGCCAGGTCTTCCTGCGTCACGTCCGGACCGGGAAGGTTGAAGCGCAGCGAATCCCCGACGGCGTTCGCCTGACCGGCGTAGTAGAAGACGAATCGGTCGGCCGCAGTCATAGGCGAGGCATAGAGTCGGATCGTCTCGGCGATCCGGTCCGCCGTCGAGGCGCCCACGGGGTCGACGCCGGCGACCAGCACCGTCAATCGATTCGGCTTGACCGAACCTCCTTCCTGCAGATATGAGCTGAAATCACGCACGATCTGATCGCGGGCCAGACGGTCCTCGGGGTCCTTGCCGATCCCGCTGACGATCATCGCATACGTATCCCCTCGCGGCGGGCGATCCGACGCCGCGGCCAGCATCGTGATGGACGCAATCGAGACGATGATACCGGCAATCCTGAAGATCATACGACCCCTCAAACAAGCCCTATCGCCCGGCGGATGAACCAGCCGGCCGACAGCAACAAACAAAGAGCCACCAGCACAGACCACCGGGGCCAGATACTGGTGACCGTCTCCGTGACCCCGATCTGATGCTTGGGAACGAAGAGCTTTCCGGCGTCTTTGTCCAGGTTGTCGATATGGACATAGCGGGCTCGCACCCGCTCGGCGAGCGTCCGCAGGAACGGCTCATCCAGATCGACGCACGACATTTCGTCCCGCACGGGCGGCAGGTTCGCAGCCAGGGTGCGCTCGCCGAGAAACATGCCGTTCAACTCCGCCTGCGCGGTCGCAACGACGGACTGCGCCGGGCCCAGATCGACCGTCGCCCGGTAGTACCCGAGACCGGTCGGCTCCATGCTCACCACCCGCTCGCCGGCTGTCAGGAGCACGTTGGCTCCGGTCGCCGGTTGGAACGCCTTGTCCATGACGTATGCGCTGAACACGACGCTCCGGGGGTCCTCCGCCGCTCGCTCCACGAACAGATCGACGCCCGCCCCCCGCGCGGGCGTCCGTCCCAGGTATGCGACCAAGCCGCAAACCATCTCCGCGAGCGAGCCGCCCTGAAGGTCCTCGCGGTACAGGGTGAACAGCTTCGACGCGTTGAGCAGGCACACGCGGCCGCGACCGACCCGGTGGGCCAGGACAATCGGCGTCTGGCCGACCGTCGCGAGCGTCGTGGAAGCCGGCTTCACATCTGCGATGCCATAGTACGGCGAAATGACCTGTTGCGGATTCGCAAAGGCCTCCGGCGCAAAGAGCCGGCACACCTGCGCCTCGAACGATGGCTTGATCGCATCCCGATGAGGGGGCCACAGCCGCGGGTCCTCCCGGCCGAATACCGCCGGCAGGAGCATCCGGGCCCGCTCATTGCCCCAGTTCGCCAGGGACGCCACAGTCCGGCCCGCCAGGAGAAGCAGGCCGCCTCCCCGCTCGGCGACGAAGCTGTACAGGCCGTCCCACTGGGCAGGGGCCAGACCGCTCACCTCGCTCGGACCCAGAATGACGACGTCGTATTCATAGAATCCCTCTCGACCATCAGGCAGCGTCACGTACCCCGGGTTCCGCGATGTCCGGCCCACGATGGGTGTATCCTTGACCACGTCAAACGCGAAATCCAGCCGGATGCGCTTGTCCCAGGCCAGTGCCTGGCGGACTTTGCCTACGTCGAAGGTCGCCCATTGTGTATACAGCAGGGCCCGGAGCGACCGTTCCTGTGTCACCTCGACGGATGTGCTGCGGGAGTTGTTCGCCAGGTTGATCTCGTTGCGAAGAGGTTTCGCACGGATGGTGAGCACGTGGGAGCCAAGCCGCTGCGCGGGCACAACGAATTCGACCGTCGCCTCGGCCGGCCCCGAATCACCCGGACGAAACTGCTCGGGCGCAACTTGAACCGCCTGGACGGCCTTGCCGTCGCAGGCCAGTTCGAGCGACACCGGGCCACTCGGGACGCCGGCGGCCGTAACGACAGCGGCCGCATCGCACGCCGTATCGACCCATGTGCTCGCAGGGCACGAAAGAGCCTTGATCGCGATATCCGGCCGGGCAGTGCGAGTCCCCACCCCCACGACCAGGACAGGAAGGTCGTCCCCCTGCACCGGCAGGTAGCGCCGCGGGTCCCGGTCGTCGGCCCGGCCGTCCGTGAAAACCACCGCGCCGGCCGGACACTCCGCGCCGTCTGTCGTGGAATCCGCGATCAGCGAGACGGCCTCGTGCAGATTGCTCTGCGGGCCCCACCGTCGAAGCAGGTCGGTCGAGCCGCAGTGGTAGAGACGCCCGTCGAAGCCGTAGACCCGGTACTCGGGCCCCGCTCTGCCGTGCGAGTCGAAGCACTCGGCAAACTTCGCGAGCGACTTGTCCAATCGAGCCGTGTGTCCATCGTCTGCGACGGACATGCTCTCGCTCGTATCGAAGATGGTCAGGACGGTATTGCGGCCAAACACCTCCTTTTTTCGCCACGCCGACGGGTCCCACAGGATCACGAGCAATAGCAGAACCGCCGCGTAGTGTACCGCGATCAGAAGCCGGCTGTATCTCCTGCGCTGCGGTGTCTGCAACTGCTCCGCGCGAAACGCCACGAAGAGAATCGCGGCCGAGGCCAGCACGAGAGCGAAAGCAACAAGATGTCCCGGATAGTTCGCGAAGATCATTTGACAGCCCCCTGCGACTTGAACCGGGCGGCTGCCTCGAAGAAATCATTCTCCGCCTCGAAGAACTCCACGTCGGAGGTCTCTTCTTCTACGGATCGGCTCTGGCGTTTCTTCACCTCCAGGGCCATGGACCAGAACTGCCGGGCCAGAAGCCGCGCTGTATCCGCCGCCGTGGCATGCGGGTCCTTCGTATAGACATGGCCGGCGCCCGGCCCACCGCCGGAGGACATCGTCGCCCACTGCGGCCCCGCCATGCTCTCAAGCAGGCGCTGGGCCGCCTCCAGACGTTCCATCATCTTCTGCTTCTGGGCCTCGGTGAGCGACTCCTCATATGCTTCGGCATCCTTGGCAAGTTGCTCGGCCATCTCCTGCACCTTGCCGGCAGAGTCCTGCCCTTCGCCGGCGAGCCCGCGTTGGATCGCCTGTCCGGCGTCGGCCAGCCGGCGAGACGCCGATTCAGCCGATTCGGTCATCTGGGCCGCATCGGCAGAATCGAGCGATTCATAGCGTGCGTCGCCGAGCCGGTCCTCGAACTGTTTCATCGCCTCGACAGCCTGATCCAGGTGCTCCTTCGCCTGCCGGCTTGTGCGCCCGGAATCCGAGTATTCCTGTGTGGGCAGCCCGCCGATCTGATCACTCAACTCAGACGCCTGCTCCCGCAGGGCCTTCTGCTTGGCCTGGAGCATGCGCATCCGAGCGTCCCTCTGGGCCGAAGCCCTTCCGGCTCGGTCGCCGGAGCCGGAAGAAGACCGCTCCTCGGAAGATCGTCCCTGGTCGGACTCGCCGCCCTGCCCGACGCCCGGCTGCTTGCCTTGCTCATCGCCAGCGGACTGTCCATCCCGGCCGTCCTTTCCGCTCTGTCCATCCTGTCCGCTTCGGGGCTGCCCACTCTGTGATTCCCCCGGCTGTCCCCCCTGGCCGTTGCCCGACTGTCCACTTTGTCCCTCGCCGGACTGCCCGCTTTGCGATTTGCCCGACTGCCCACTCTGACCGGCAGCAGACGGTTTGCCTTGCTGATCGCCTGACTGCCCGCCTTGGGCGCCGCCGGATTGCTCGCCCTGCTCTCCGGTGCCGTCGGAGCCCGGAGAGTTGCCCTTCTGTTGCGGTGCCTGAGCTCTCTCCTGTCCCTTGCTCGCACCGCTGCTCCTCTCGGACTGGGCCTTCTGGGCAGACTGGGCCGCACCTTGCGCTTCCTTGTCCTGCTCCAGAGCCTTGGCGGCATCGGCCTTGAGCGACTCCTGCTGCTGCGAGAGCGAATCGATCTTCTGCTGGATCTCCTTGAGCTGGCTCTCGATCCGCTCCTTCTCCATCTTGGGCTCCTGTGGCTGTTCCTGGAGCTTGATCCGTTCGGGCTTCTCTTCCGGCACGCTCGGGCTGTTGTCCGGCGGGCTCCACTTCAGGTTCATCTCGTCGATGAACATGCGGAGGATGCGATAGGCTTCCTGGGCAGGCGGCAGGGCCCCGCCGGCATCGCGAGCGTCAAGACGCTCTCTGGCCTGCTCGTAGAATTTCAGAATTGCGTTCATTACGGCCTTCTCGCCATCGCCGAAGCCGGCCTCCGGATCGTCCCGGATGCTCGCGAGCCTTGTGGCACAGTATTGCACATCGCCCGCGAGGGCCTCCATCTTCCGGCGATCCTCCTCGGGCACGCCGGGCGAACGGGCCAGTACCCAGGTCTTCTTCACGACCGCACGCGTGTACTCCAGGATCGCAATAAGATCATCAGCAGTGGGCATGGGCATGGGACTCTGGGATTTGCCCCCCGCCTGCACGTGCCAATACTGCCGATACGCCCGGATCTCGATGAAGTAGATCTCGCTGCACGCGTTCGGATCGGAACGTCCCTGTCCCGTGCGGACATCACGGGCCGTCGCATAGAAAAGGACGCCGTCGCCGACGTGCAGTTCGTACTGCTCCAGTTCGAGAACGTGCGTCAGAGAGCACTGCCTGGCCCCCCCGGGCGAGGCGCAGGCCAGCACGACCGGCTCCCGGCCCGGCAGTTCGCAGACCAGCCGGGCATCATCCAGTCCGAAGTCGTCGGTCACATCGAACACAATCGGCACGCTGGCGACATCCGTGGTGAGATAGTCCCCCTGGGGCGAAAGGAGTCTGAACTGCGGCGGCTCGTCGGACTTCAGGACAATCTGCAATTCTCTGGCCTCGACGCTGGCCAAGCCGTCGGTGCTGGTGCCGCTGACCTGGAGGGATGAAGACTGATCGGCCATCACCTCGAAGCCGAAGCTGTCGGCGCCGTTGAGCGACTGGGTCCTGGCCTGACCATCCGGCCCGACCACAACGGCCTCACGCATCGCCATGGAGGCCTGCGCCTTGAATTCCACACGACTGTGGGGCAACACTGCCAGCGGCTGATCCGTCACTTCCTGCTCATAGGGCTGCACCGGCGGCAAACCCTCCTGCACCGGGGGGAACACCTTCGCCGTCACCCGCTCAATCGAAGGCGTTTCGCACACGCGAATCGAATGCGAATCTGAACGCGCATCGGGAGTCTCGAATCGGTACTCGAACCGGCTGGTGGCATCGAAGGACTTCGTGGCCGTGAACCGTGTCTTGCCCTCTGCATCCGTCGAGCGAGTCATCTCGACCCTCTCGATCTCGCGAGGAGGCTCATTGGCGTCGTTCGGATCGCGCTGCGTCAGGACGAGCGAGACCGCCTCCGGCACACGCCCCTCCACGCCGACATCGAATTTCACCGGCGCATCCACGCCCGCGACGATGTCTTCCGTGGCAGATTCCAGCACGGTGGCCGGTATCGGCTCGATGGCGGAGAACGGACGGACCAGCCGGCCCAGATACGAGGACAGGTGGAGCACGTTCTGGCGAACGAAGAGCCCGACCACGCACACGCACAACAGGATGAATCCCGAGAGCAGGTAGCCCTGCCATCGCTCGATCGTGGAGTCGAACCGATACCCCTGGGACACCCGATCCACGTGCTGAACGAGCTGCCCCGCCAAGGCCCTGGAGTAGGGATAATCGCCTTTGCCCTCGTAGTACTCGACGGCCGCGACGAGCTGCTGATCGAAGCTGTGCCTGCCCTCGATATAGTTGGCCGCGCGGGCATAGGTCATATCCCGGCGGAGCACCCGAACGATACAGTACAGGCCGACGGCGATCATCACGACGAACAGGACCAGCGACAACACGCGCCCCAGCGTGCCGAAATGGACGTGGTGATCGAGCCAGGCGTACAGGCCGACGTACGCAGATACGCAGGCCAGCCCCGCCGCCGCGATCCGCAGCGCACTGAGAGCCAGCAGCCACCCTCGCACTCGCCCTACCCGGGCGATCAGGTCATTCAGGATGTCATCAACGCCGGACGCCATATCCAACACACTCATCTTCGCAGCCTGTTCGTAATCGACGGCTCCAGGAGCAGCAGCAGGACCGTCGCCCACGCAAACGCTTTCCAGATGGGCTTGCTCTGCATCGCCGCACTGGCACGAACCGCGACCTGCCCAGAACCAGCATCCGTCACAAACGCACGCTTCATCGCATCGGCAATGACCTCGGCCGGAGGCGTCCTCATGTCCGTCTCGCCTTCGGCCAGATTGACCGCAGCCCAGACGGCCGGCTCGCCAAGCGTCTTCATCCAGCCCGTCGTCCTCGGCGGGGGCAGGATCATTCGCACCCCCTCGACCACCGCCTGCGTCCGAGCGCCATCACTATTCTCGACTGCGACGGAGGTCCGATTGGCGGCCCGCATGGCGTCCGGCAGATTCAGCACGGGCCGTTCGTCCACGCGGAAGCAGAACTGGCGAATCCGATCCGATTCGCCCGCGAGAAATCGACAGAAAGGCACCCACGCGCCAGACTTGGCCAGCAGGCCGAGTGAGCCGTCGATGCTCGTATTGACCAGGATCGTGGAGCCGCCGTGGGAGGACAGGCCATAGACAAACCCAGCGCCGCCCGCGAGTCGCCAGAGACATTCAGCTTGGGACGGGACCCGGCACTGCCAGTGGCCTTTCATCGCGATCTTGTCGAACCGGTAGTTCGCGAGGGCCTTCGCCGCCTGCTCGCCGAGCGAGATCCCCCCGCCGGCGACCGGCTGCGGCTCGGGGTACACGATTCCCTGCATCCACTTCTGCGGCAGCGCCGCCAGCAAACCCTCCCGCAACAGATGCTCGCACACCTGCAAATTGCCGACGTCCGTCGCGAAGAAGATCAGCCTGCCGCCACGGGCCAGATAGTCCTTCAGCAAAGCCGTCGGGCAGGAGAAATCCGCAGGCAACGAGGAGAACACGGTCACATCCGCCCAAGCAAGGTCCTCGGCGCCGAGCCGGTCGGCTGCGACCTTCCGCAAAGCCAACGCGCCGGACGGGCCCTGCCTTGCGAGGGCCTCGACAGCCGTCTCGAAAAGGAATGCTTCATCGGCTTGGTGCACGACGAGCATCTTCGTCGACGCGGCCCGTGGGATACAAACCCCAATGCGATAGGTGTCATCCGCAACGAGGCCATCGGCCGGCTCCAGGCCCAATTCCACCGGCAGGCAGCCCTCGATGGCACCCTGCAGCCCGGGTCCCAGGTCTGTCTGCATCCGCACGACCCGCCGCTCGTTCGGCAGTACGACCACATCGAGCGAGACGGGCGGCCGGTCCGCGCTTTTCATCACCAGCTTGCGACGCTGCTCCGTGCCGCCGTAATTGGCGACGATGACATCGACATCGAGTTTGTTCCCCGCCGCGTCGATCGCGCGGGTGTCCACGATGGCGGCGTTGCCTGCGGGCTCCGTCGCTGCGACGGCCTCGTAGGAAATCGCCGCAACTATGGTCGGATCGCGAACCCGCTCGAACTCACGGAGCACCGCCGGCGTGAAGTCGCTGAGAACGGTCGCCGAAACCGTGTCTTCAGACGAAGCGGCCTGGCGCGCCTGCCGCAAAGCCTGCACGAAATCCACAGGACGTGCCTGTTTCGGCACGACAACCAGTCGCTTGATTTCCGCGATGGCCTGATTGCTGTCGAGCCCCTCGGCCAGCCGGCCTGAGGCCAGGCCGCAGATGCCGAATACCGTATCATCCGGCGCCCGGCGGACGGCCTCGACCGCCTTCTCGATCATCCGCTCGAACAAGGCGGATCGGCCATCCTCGTAGGCCATCGACGCAGAATCGTCCAGCCCCAGGTAATGGATCGACTTGTGCTGTTGCGGAGCCGCCTTCACCTGCAAGACGGGCCGGGCGAACAGCACCGCGATCAGGATGATAATCGCGCAGCGAAGCAGCAGGACCAGCAGATCGCGGATCCTTCGTCGGGAGTGGCTCTGGTGCTTCCCGGCTTGAAGAAACTGCACCATCGTGAACGGCACGCGCCGAAAGCGGGGCTTGGCCAGCATGTGCGCCACGATCGGCCCGACCACGGCGACCGCTCCGAACAGGAATGTCCAGCCCAGGAAACTCACATCAGCCTCTTTCGTTTGAGCAAGTAGGCAATGAAGGCCCGATCCAACGGTTCGGAGGTTTCCAGCAGGCAGTAGTCAATGCGGCTTTTGCCCAGTGTCTTCTTGATGTTGTCCAAGAAATCCGCGACGCGATGTTGGTAGCCTGTCCGAATCGACTGGGGAAACGTGCGGACCTTGTCGCCCGACTCCAAGTCCTCGAACTGGATGAGCCCTTCATACTCCAGGTTGATCTCCTGGTGGTCCATGACGTGGAACACGATCACGTCGTGTTTGAGAAATTTCAGATGGGCCAGGCCGCGAAAAATGTCGTCCTCGTCGTCGAGCAGGTCGGAGATCAGGACGACCAGGCCGCGGCGCTTCGTCGTCTCCGCGACCGCGTGCAGCACCGCTGCGAGGTTCGTCTTGCCGGTGGTCGTCTGGCGGTCGAGGGTTTGCAGGATCGCGTGCAGGTGCGTCCGTCGGGACGCCGCCGGGACCTGCGAAAGCACCTTCTCGGCGAAGAGCATCAGACCCGTGCTGTCGCCTTGCTTGAGCATGAGGTAGCTGAGCGCCGCCGCCAGGAAACAGGCGTAATCGATCTTGCGGACCGAATCGCCCGCGAAGGACATGCTCTTGCTGATGTCGAGCAGGAGGTAGACCGTCGTGTTCGTCTCCTGGCGAAACCGCTTGATGCACAGACGATCCGTGCGGGCGTACACCTTCCAGTCGACAAATTTCACCTCGTCGCCGGGGTAGTACTCGCGGTGGTCGCTGTACTCAACACTGAACCCCTGGAACGGGCTCGGGTGCAGCCCGGAAAAGAACCCTTCCACGGCACACCGCGCCACCAGCTCCATGTTCGCCAGCTTGTTCAGAAAAATCGGATCGAGATATTCACGATTCGACACGGCCATGATCCCATCGCGGCCCATCAGCCGTCCAATGCGGGTCCTATCAGTCCCATCCGTCCCATAGATCGCATCTCCCCCCTACTTCGGCGCCGCCACTTTCTCCACCAGATCGCTCAGGATCGCCTCGACGCTGATTCCATCGGCTTCGGCGTTGAAATTCGGGATCACACGATGCCGCAACACCAGTCGGCTGATCGCCTTGACGTCCTCGAAGCTCGGCGTGATGCGGCCCTTCGTCAGCGCCAGCGCCTTGGCCCCCAGCGTCATGAACTGCCCGGACCGCGGCCCGGCCCCCCACTTGAGGTACTTCTTCACCATGGTCGTCGCCAGCGAATCCGTCGGGCGGGTCGCCCGCACCAGCCGGATACCGTAGGCGATCACCGTATCGCTCACCGGCGCCATCCGCACGATCTCCTGGAACAGCGTCATGTCCTTCGCATCGAGGACCGGGGTGATCGGATGCTTCTTGCCGGTGGTGGTCTGTTTGACCATCAGGTGCTCTTCCTTGGCCGTTGGATAGTCGATGTAGACCATGAACATGAACCGGTCAAGCGCCGCCTCGGGCAGCGGATACGTGCCCTCCTGCTCGATGGGGTTCTGCGTCGCCAGCACAAAGAAGGGATCCGCCAGCTTGTGCGTCCGTCCGGAGATGGTGACCTCGCGCTCCTGCATCGCCTGGAGCAGAGCCGCCTGCGTCTTGGGCGGCGTACGATTGATCTCGTCGGCCAACACGATATTCGCAAAGAGCGGGCCCTTGACGAACTTGAACTCCCGCTGCTTCGACTGCGGGTCCCGCTGAATGATATCCGCGCCGGTGATATCCGAGGGCATCAGGTCCGGCGTGAACTGAATCCGATTGAACTGCATTTTCATGGCATCCGAGATCGAATGCACCATGAGCGTCTTGGCCAGGCCCGGCACGCCCTGCACGATGCAGTGCCCGCCCGCCAGCATGCAGCAGAGCACCGAATCGATCACCTCGTCCTGGCCGACGATGACCTGGTGGACCTGGCGTTTGAGCCTCGTGCACCCCTCGTGGAGCTTGGCAATCAGTTGGTCGTGATCCACCGCTGCCGCCGGCTCAGTCTGGTTGTGCCCGATCGCCAATTCAACACCGTCCCCTTGAGTCTTCTCCATCGCTGCCATAGACCCATACCGCCTTCGTACCAGTACGACAATCAGGTTTCATCAATTAGACGCAGCGATACCCCCCCTGTTACAAAATTCCCGCACTCCGGCCGAAGATGCCCAGAAAACCGTCCCAGGCGCGCAAAGAGTCCCGAGACTCCCAGGAGCTAACTTCTTGCTAAGAAGGGACTTGTGCTGCTTCCGCGTCGATCCGATTGCCCTACAATCGGCGTACGCTGCTGAGGGGGACAATGAGTTGCCCGGTTATGCCCTGCGATTCAAATCCGCCCTCCCTGTGCGCTACCGCTGTGCAGCGGGCAACTGCGGCTCCATCTTCATCACACCGAGGTAGGTGAAGTGGTAGCTGTTGTTGTTCGCGGCGGTCGGGGCAATGCTGATCGTGATTTCGCCTGAAGCGTCGGGCAAGATCCCAATGGCTTGGACGGATTTGTCCACGTTGTTGCCCGCATCGAGCGCTGCAAAGCCCGAGTTGGCGCCCGCGATGGTATAGCCCGTCTCCCGGTTGTCACTGACGCCCAGACGCGACGCATAGAACGTAAAGTCATAGGTCAGGCTTGTGTCGAGGCCGGTCAGCTTGAAGCTGGGGAATATGTTGCTCGAACCGCCGAAGGCTTCCGTATTGCCGTAGAGCGAGTCTCGTGTGGCGTCCGCCGGGAACTGCACCGAGGCAAGCGTCCCGTTCGTGTTGGCGCCGTTGAATCGCTTCACCATGACAAGGCTGACCTCGGTGACCGTGCTACGGACAGTCACCAGGTTCGCCAACACGCCGGTGGAGGAGCTGCCGATCTGGTCAGTCACGTTGTTCCAGGCATTGTCGGGATCATCCTCAGGATCGGTCGGCGTGCTCGCGGAGCCGAAGTCGAACAGGAACGCCTCCGGGCGCACATCTCCGGCAGCGACGGCGCCTGCGGCGATCTCGTTGCCCGCCAGGTCTTTCACGCCGCGCACGCTCACGCTGAAGGCGCCCAGCAGCCGCTCACCCAGCGTCAGGAAGACGGTCCGCCCATCGGCGTCCAGTTCGGCGAGGACGACCGCGACCGCCCCACTGTTGACGCTGTAGTTCTCCACTGCGGTTGCCGACTCGGGATTCAGCCGCTCGTCAAAGGCAAGTTCAATCGTAAGCCCATCGGGCGACTCAGCCGACAGCAGCACCGGCGCATTCACGTCCGGGACCACCGTCAGCACCGCATCCGCACTGACAGCACTGTAGACCAAGTTGCTCACGCTGACGGAGAACACCGCGTCGTTCATGTCCAGCGTCGCCGACTCGATGATGTAGCTGAACTCGTTCGCGCCGGGGATCGCCTCGCCGTCCTGGAACCACTGGACGACGTAGGGACCCGTGCTGTCCACGGCCGCCCGGAAGGTCGCCGGCCGATACTCGATCACGGTCTGGCTCGCGGGCTCCTCCACAAACACGACCGGCTTCTGCTCCGGGATCTCCTCCACCACCATCACGCCAAGGTACGTAAAGTGATTGGCGTTGTTGTTGGCGGCGGTCGGCGCCAGGCTGACCGTGATCTCACCCATGGCGTCGGCAATCGCTCCCACGACCTCGGCGGTCTTATCCACGTTGTTCGCGGCGTCCAGCGTGGCATATGCGGTCGTCGCGCCGGCGACCGTGTACCCCGTTTCGCGAACGTCGCTCGCGCCGGTCCGGGAGGCGTAGAATGTGACGTTGTACACCCGATTGGGGTCCAGCCCGATCAGCTTGAAGCTCGGGAACACGTTGGTCGCACCGCCCCAGGCTTCGGTATTGCCGTAGAGGGAGTCACGGGTAGCGTTCGCCGGAAACAGCGTGGAGGCAAGCGTGCCACTGCTGTTGGGCCCGCCTGCGCTGAACGGGACCACGATCTTCAGGCCAAGACCCGTCGCCGAGCCCTGCGTATTGACCAGGCCGGGCAACTCCCCTGTGGCGGAAGACCCGATGGTTTCCGTCACATTGTTCCAGGCATTCGCGGGATCGTTCGGGGCCTCGCCTGTGCCGGTTGGCGTGCCGGACGCACCGAAATCGAACAGAAGCGTCTGCCCCTTGTGGGCCGACCACTGGTCCAGCACCGGCTCAATGACCGACTGCCACAGGACGTACCCATCGGCATTCATGTGCAGCATATCCGAGCCGAACAGCTCGGCTCGCGGCTGGCCGTCCGCGCCCAGCATCGGCGTGAACACATCGATATACCACAGATGATGGGCCTTCTCGGCCAGCGTCTGGAGCCGGGAGTTCAGCCCACGCGTGACCTCAAGATACGCGGCCCGGCTTGGGCTGGGCTTGGTCGCGATGAACGCCACCTCCGTCCCGGGCAACTTCTCCGCGACGAGCGACAGGAACGTCAGGTAATCGGCATAGACCTGGTCCACAGACATGCCCCCGGCCAGATCGTTGTCGCCTTCATAGACGACCACCAGCGCCGGCTTGTACACTGCGACAACGCGGTCGAAGTAGTACAGCACGTCGCTCATGTAGGAGCCGCCGAAGCCGCGATTCATCACGGGGTAGTCCGGAAACGCCGCCGCAAGATTCGTCCACATCCGCAGGCTCGATGACCCGACGAAAAGAATCGGGTCCGCCGGAGGCGGGCTCGCAATATCGGCCTGCTCGAACGCCCGAATATCGCTCTCGAAGCGAGTCGGGTCCTGGCCCCGCACCGCCGTCAGCGGTAGCACCACGAGCGTCACGCACACAAATCCAACGAATGACTGAAGACGCCGACCTGCCACGCCGGTAACCACATCGCGACTGTTAGACCCCTTGTGAGTTCTCATCCAGTCCATCCCCTTCCTTCCGTTCATACCGGTCTTCTCACGACCCAATCCTTAGCCCAGTGATTCACCTACACACTATCGACAATACCGACTTCCCTCTGGGAGGGCACGGTGCCATTGTACCATGCCGAGGTGCCCGGAACATGAAGAAATCCACAGCCTTGCCCGCAGGCCAGCCTCCTCATTGGTTTGAATCACAAGCGCTCCAACGCTTGGACTCCATCCGTGACAGGGTTGATCCACTGAATTGGCTTGGAGAGGCCAAATCGACTATGGCATTTCTGCCATATCCGCACAATCGCATTATCTCGCGTGACGACGATTCCATCCCCCGCACATGCGCCTTCGATCAGGCAGAGGTCTTCTTTCAGTTCATCCTGCTCACATGGGGAAAGCCCCGCGCAGGCTTCATCCACATGGCTCAGTTGCGCGCCTTCACATCGGTAAACCTTCTTCTTCGCCACCATGGACGACAGCCACTTGCGAGTGAACCGACTCATGTGACGGTTCCATTCGCTCTGGATCGCATCTGTCATAACAACACGATGGCAGATGTTGAGAATGCCAAGAAGCGACTCGCGGCAACAAGACGATATGGGATTCTTGGTTTCACCGGCCGAACGAGCCACGCAAGCATCCACTACCAGAAGCTTGGATCGCTTGGCCTTCACTCACGAGCCCCTTTACGCTCGACAGCATCAAGATAGTCCTTTTCCGCATCCAACTCGACCTCGTCGAAATCCTCCGGCCAATTTCCAAAAGCCCCGTTCTCGTCAAGATCCGCCGGCGTAACAACCGTACGGCCGTCGTCTTGCCGCTGAAACCAATGCAGTTTGACCTTGTCCGTGGCCAACTTCCCGGTGGCAACAAGCGTTTGGACTTCTTGCAAAAGCAGAGCACTGTGCGTCTCTGCGACGACAACGACACCACGATTGGCCGCATCCGCCAGAACATGAGCAAGCCGTCGCTGCGCCCGCGGATGCAAATGAATCTCGGGCTGCTCAAGATAGACCACTTGTCCCGGCTCCGCTGCAACCAGCGCAACCAAGACAGGCAACGACTGTGACACACCGACACCGACATCAGCTACGCTGACAAGATCATGCTCTCCATCTTGTTTGCCATGGGGCAGACGTCCCACGCGAAGCTCAACTTGTGTGTCATCCACAGGTTCGGCTCTGACCTTCCAGGTCAACCCCATATTCTCAAGCGTCACGCCAAGTTGGAGCAGGCGAGGGTCTTCTCTGTACTGCCACTGTGAAATCATGCTGGCAACGTAGTCCTCAAAAGTCCCGGGAAACAGTGGCCCGGCGGCCCTCTTCGGATATGTGCGTTGGGGATTCCGTCGCAACCCCGGAAGATGGATCATACGCTGCAGGTGGGGGATGAAATTGCTGGTGGGCGGTGAGATCGAACCGAGTGCAAGCACAGATCCCGTGTTTCGACTGGACAATCCGAAAGAAAGGAAACACCGTTCTCGCTGCACGGACCAGAAGAAGGATTCACTCATCGTCTTCACAGTTCTGGTGTGGAAAGCCTTAAGGCCAGTCGGCAGGATATGCAGAACCTCATCATCAGACATGTCGGGAACGAGTTTCAGTTTTCGGCGACCATAGTAGTAGTTCATCTGGTCGACATCAAAACCCGTGGCCTTCTCATGCTTGAATATGACCTCGATATACCGACTCTTCAGCAGTTCAATCCGGATGGCGAATTCTATCTCTCTTGGTCTGCCCGTAATCTGACTGAGAAGCTGTTCTGCGGACGTGAAACGAACATTTGGGCCGTCCAGAAGCAGAGCACCCGGATCACTTGCGGCCTCAAGAGTCTGTTTGAGCAACAGGATGGGCTGCATGATACTGGATTTGCCCGAGCTGTTTGCCCCTGCGAGCAACGTCAAGGGGCGTAGTTCGATCTCCTGTTCGTCCGCAATCGACTTGAAGCCGCGAACGGCGATCTTGGTTATGGTGTCTGGTCGGTCCGCCATGTCTGTCTCCTTCTGTCAGGGCACCGCCCCGTATGATCAACAAATGGACATTCTACACCGCCAGTCGAGTATTTCAACGGGTTCTCACCCAATCGAGACACGACGTTTGTAGTATGCCCGTAAGGGTATCCCGTAGCACGGGCATCTTGCCCGTGATTTTGAATCATGGGCGGGACGCCCATGCTACTGAAACGCTTTGGGACCCGCGTCTTCGCGGGCCGGGCATTGGCTTGGCCAAACACCGGTCTTCTTCACGGGCGGGACGCCCGTGCTACGTTGGATCAGATATAGACCTTGTCCATCATCCTGGGGAAGGGGATGCACTGGCGGATGTGCTTTTCGCCGGTGATCCAGGCAACCGTACGCTCGACGCCCAGGCCGAAACCGCCGTGCGGGACCGTGCCGTACTTTCGCAAATCCAGGTACCAGTTGTAGGTTTCGGGATTCAGGCCCTGGTCCTTGATCCGGGCCAGGAGCCGGTCGTAGTCGTCCTCGCGGACGGAGCCGCCGATGATCTCGCCGAAACCCATCGGGGCCAGCAGGTCGAAGTTCTCCACCACCTTCTCGTTGCCGCGATCGGTTCGCATATAGAAGGCCTTGGCCTCTCGCGGGTAGTGCGTCACGAAGACCGGCTTGTCGTGCATCATCGAGATGATCGTCTCGTCGGAGCCACCGAGGTCCTTGCCCCACTCGAAGTCAGCCGCCAGTTGGGCGTGCTTGGGGTTGTTCTCGATCCGTGTATTGGTCTCGTCCAGCTCGCCGTTCAGTTCGATCAGCTCGGCAGCAATCTTGTCCTTCTGCCACTGCTTGATCTGGCCGGCCTCCTGCTTTTGCAGCTCCGCGACCCGGGTCTCGATCTGCTGCTTCTGGCCTTTGAGACCCTCCAGTTCGCCGGCGAGGTAGTCGCGGGCCTTTGGGCCCTTTAGAATCTCGACTGACTCGCTATACGTCAGTCGATAGAACGGCGGTTTGATTCGCTCCAGGGCCGCGATGTCCGTCCCGAGGGCCTGTAGCTCGCAGCGGTTGTCCGCCAGAACGCGGGCGGCGATGCTGGAGACGAGCCCCTCGGCCAACCCGAGCAGGCCGTCCAGATCGGTGAAGGCCACCTCCGGCTCGACCATCCAGAACTCGGTCAGGTGCCGGCGGGTCTTGCTCTTCTCGGCGCGGAAGGTCGGCCCAAAACAGTAGACCCGGCCGTAGCTCATCGCGGCCGATTCGACATAGAGCTGACCCGTTTGGGTCAGGTGCAGCGTCCGGCCGAAGTAGTCCACCTCGAACAGCGAGGTCTGATCCTCGCCCACGATGGTCGTGAAGATCGGGGTATCGATCAGGATGAAGCCGTTGTCGTTGAAGTACCGACGGATCGCGTCGATCACCGTGTGGCGGATCTTGCCGATGCACCATTGCCTCTGTGAGCGAAAGTGCAGGTGGCGATGCCGCATGAGGAACTCGACGCCGTGGGCCTTGGGCGTGATGGGGTATCCCTCGGCAGCGCCGACCACCCGGGCCCCCGTGACAGCCATCTCGTGGCCGCCGACGCTGCGTTCATCGGCCCGAATGACGCCGGTCAGAGCCAGCGACGACTCCTGGCCCAGGCGTTTGAGCTGCTCGAAGACGTCGTCCGGGACCTTGCCCTTCTCGACGATGCACTGGCACAGGCCGGTGCCGTCGCGGATGATGAGAAACTGGATCTTGCCGCTGGCCCGGCTGTTGTAGAGCCAGCCCTGGAGCGTGACCTCCTGCCCGACGTGATCCTTCAGTTGGTTGATGTACGCGGCGTTGTCATTCTTCATGGTCTTCGGTTCCTTATTGGCATTGGGTTCGGCATGGGGACGCGGCTCCGTGGCAACGCAACTCGGACGAGCCACAAGGCCCCTGCCCAGTCACAGACTATACCCGCCGGACCGATTCGCGAAAAGCCCATAGTTGTTGCCGCTGGACCGCCCCCCTGATATGATGTCGGGAGAGAACTGTCGTAGGAGTCTCAGGATGGAAAACGGTGTTCACTGGCAGCCCATCAGACAGGACAGGCATGATAGCCACGGTGATCTTCGACCTCGACGACACGCTCTACGATGAGATCGACTTCTGCTGCAGCGGGTTCCGTGCAGCGGCGGAGCACATCGCCGCATTATCGGACGCACATGGGGCAGATACCATCTTTGACACGATCTGGGCTGCGTTCAACGGCGGCAATCGGGGCTCGACCTTTGACGCCGCCCTCGCGAAGCTCGGCATCCCGGCCGAGACGTCCCTGATCCGTAGGCTGGTCGAGGTCTATCGCACTCACACCCCGACGCTCTCCCTGCCGGCAGAGAGCCGTGGCGCCCTTGACGAACTCAAAGACCGATACACGCTGGCGCTCCTGACAGACGGCTATCTGCCCACGCAGCGGCTCAAAGTCGAGGCCCTCGGCATCGAACGCTACTTCAAGGCCATCCTCTATACTGAGGAGTTCGGACGAGACTACTGGAAACCCTCGCCGGTCGGATTCGAACGGCTCCTGGAGAGCCTGGATGTCCGGCCTGAGCAGGCTGTCTACGTCGCGGACAACGAAGCCAAGGACTTCATCGCCCCCAATCGGCTGGGCATGCCGACCATCCAGGTTCTGCGTCCGCGAGGGCTGCACCGCCAAGCCACCTCCCTGCCCGACGCAGCGCCAAGGCATAGAATCGATAGAATCGGCAATCTGATCGGGATTCTGGCTGGGTATTGACCGAGATGTCACCGTCCTGCGCCCCCCCGCGGAGGTGCTTTTCTTTTTTCTTGACTCCCGGCCCTGCAAAGGCGATAATATGGCTAAATTGGCAGTTTTGGGAGATACTCTCGTTAACCAAGGAGTTTTGTTATGCCTCCAGGCAAAAGACGGCAAAGCAATGCCATGCTCTACACCCTCATCACGTTCGTCGGGCTTTTTGTGGCCGCGGCGACGGTTGCGGTGATCTACTATGTCAAGGCCGAAGAGCTCCGCACCACCGGTGATGACCTGCAAGAGCAGATGCGTGCGCTGGTGAGCCAGGAGGAGGGCCGCAATATCAGCGGCATTGTCGGCACCAAGATGTCCGGACGCAGCAACCTCGGAACGCTGGTCGAGTATTTCAATGAGTTGGTCCTGGTCATCAAGGGCGCACCGGTCCCTGCGACCTCGGCCGAGGTGAAGGTCGCCAGCACGGCCAGACT
>JBDKRX010000098.1:0-27236 GCA_039683175.1 Phycisphaerales bacterium | reverse complement strand
GCTTGGAGCGCGCAAACGGAGGTCGCTATCACGAGGCATGCTGTCGCAGTGCTGATCCAGAATCGTTCCATCGTATTGCCTTTCGTCACTGTGGTTCTTCACACGCGCCAATGGCGGGTTTCTCGTGCTGCGGGACTGGATTGCCCCAGAAATCCAGCCTGCCGTTGTCTTCTATGGGGACTCCCGCCTTCAGGCAGGGCGAATCGGATAGCAGCCGGTACGCGGTCATCTTGGCGAGTTGCGTAGGGTCCGTGGGTAGTGTGTCTTCAGCCTTCGCGAGTCTGGGGTCAACGTATTGGCCGACGTCGTTCCGGCCGGTTGCCTCGGCCCACTCGTGGAGGCTCGCGTGTCCCTCGAACCGCAGCGGTCGTTCATCCGCAGACCAGTAGACGTTGCTCTCGAACCTGCCTCGTCCGGGCTCGCCTGCGACCACGTCGCCCGAGCAGATGAAGATATTGTTCTGAAACACGACGTTGGGCATGGGCAGGCCTCCAAAACCGACCGCCGGGCCGCGATCCTTGTAGATGGTGTTGTTGTAGACCTGGCAGTCGGAGGCGTTGGGACTGGCACAGAAGACATCGATGCCGCTGCGCCGGTTGTTCTTCACCCCGTCGTTGTGGCTGATGTTGTAGCGGATGATGTTGTTCCGGAAGTCCGAGGCGCCGGGGAACTGGCAGAGGAAATAGCCTGGGCCGTCGTTGTTGTACGAGAGGTTGTACTGGAGGATGGAGTTGGTCGCGCCGCCGTCGAGGTCGAAGCCGCCGCCGTCGTCGCCTGGGCTCTTGTTGTCGTGCGAGATGCAGTGCTGGATGACGGCGCGATCCACGTCCCAGACCCAGATACCGACCGGGCCGTTGCCTTTCCTGGGCATATCCCAGCCGTTGTTGAATGCGTGGCAGCATTCGATGATCGCATCGTCCGCGTTGGCCACGACAATGCCGTTGCCGCTGTGGTTGGTCAGGTTCGAGGGGTCGCCTGGGTTGTTTTCGGCGATACAATGGTCGACCCGCACGTGCGTCGAGCGTTTGTCGTAGCCGACGCTGATCCCGGCGAAGCCGTTGTCGCAGGCGTAGACCCGTGTGACATGGGCATCTTGAACGCCGTCCAGCCGCAGTCCACTCCCCCGGAATCCACGAACGTCCACCTGATCCACCTCGACGCCTTGCGAGCCGAGGATGACGACGCCATCGGCGGCGTTGCCCGCCTTGCGTCCCGAGCCGATGAAGGTCAGGTCCTTCACGGCCAGGCCGTCGCATGCGGTTGCCTTCAAGGCGGAGCCATTCCCTCCGTCTACGACGGCGCGACCCTCGCCATACGAGGTCACTGTGAGTCCCTCGTCATTCTGATCGAGCATGATTGTGCCGGTGAATTTCTCGCCGCCCTGGAAGAGAATACGGTCCCCGGGGGCGAAGTCGGTAGCATTGACCTTCTCGATGGTCCGCCAGGGTCGGGATAGAGTGCCGGGGTTCGAGTCATCGCCCGCCGGACTGACATAGTAGTCGTTTGTGCGGGCGATGCCCGGATCGGCGACTGTCAATCTGCTCAATGGGTACCAGCCATCGCGAGACCGTCCCTTGATCGCGAGCTGCACGATGGGTTCCGTCGAGTCCTCGCCGACGATCCCGACAGCCAGGTCATATTGTCCGGCCGGCAGGTCTTCCGGCAGCGCGATGCGGTCGGCGACCGATACCGCCTCGCCCGGCGGCAGGTCCGGCGGCTGTTTCACGAATTCCTCGGTGAACAGCTCCACGGAGCCGGGCATCCATTTCTCAACTGTGACTAATCCGGCCAGTGTTCTGGCGTATCCATCGTCGTTGGAGAGCCGGTACGCCACGCGGTAGGGCCTGTAGCAGGGGGCCGAACCGACATTCTGCCATTTGGCTTCGATCAACAGTGTCGCTCCGGCCTGAGCCTGCCTGGGGTGTTTCAATTCCCTCAGCACCAGCCGATAGCCCAGCCGGCGGAGAAACCGCTCGATCTCCGGCCGGACCTCATCGCTGATGGGCAGAGGGGCGGACTTGTTGTTCAGGTACGATCCGTGCAGGGCCAGAGCGTAATTGAAGATGTACCGCAGCGACCAGTCCTCCTTCACCCAGCGGCGCATCTCCCAGCAGGTTTCCCACCCAATCGGCGCCTTCTTCCATGCGTCCTGGACGCCTGCCTCTTGAATCTGGCGGGGATAAGCGTCGCGCATGTGGTGCCAGTTCTTCGAGAATCCGCCCATGTCGCCCAGGCAGTCGGCCCGCCAACCGGTTCCTCGTTCCACGGCGTACGCCAGGCATTCTGCGTCGCCGATGAGCATCAGCAGGGGAGTCTTGCGGAAGGCATTGACGTAGGTGTCGATAATCAGCTTGCGGGTTTCCTGCGTGGGCATTTGGGCGGTCTTCGAGCCGCTCATGTGCCACTCGCCCCACCAGCCGACGGTGCCCAGGTCTATGTGATCGATGTCCGGATGGCCATCGTAGCGGGCGCCGAGCCGCTGGATCAGGTGCAGATGCCGGGCGAGGGTATTCGGGTCGTCGAGGTCGGGGATGGTCAGGCCCTCCTGGCCACTGTAATCGACCGTGAGCACCTTGCAGCCTGCTTCCTGAAGCCAGTTGGGCTGGTAAGGCCGGCCCGGCGACGTGGAGCAGCACATGACGCGAAACGCCAGCCGCTGGCCCGCGGCCCGGCTCTCTTGGAGCGTCTTGTCGAGGAAGGCGTAATCGATCTCGTCCGGCCGGGGTTCCAGGACGCCCCAACCCCAGCGGGCGTAGTGGACGGTCGATGGAATCCAGTCGGGCAGGCTCTCGTCTTTGTCCCGCGTTCTGTGGAATGTTTCCCACCCGATGCCGGGATTGGCCAGTAGTTCATCCGTTTGCTCGGGGAGGATTGTCAGGGTCTGCCCCGGCCCTGTGGCCTGGCCCCGTGCGGAACACACGGCGATTCCGAGGAGGCTCGTCACGAGCAGAGAAATTGTTCTCGATCTTTTCATGTGAACGCCTCATAGTATAGCCATGTCGATGTTTCGAGATGCAGCCATGGTAGCATTCCGATGCGACAATTCAAGGTTCAATGGCCGGCTGATCGCCCTTGGAGAGTGACCGCATGGACCGAATCCTGGAACCGGAGGTGATGGACGACGAGCAGCAGGCAATCGCCTACGCGGGGGCGGATTTCTCGTCGTCGAATCAGGCGTTTGTCGATGGCTTTCTCGATGCCTGCTCGCCGGGCCTGCGAACCGTTCTGGATATCGGCTGCGGCCCGGGCGACGTCGCGATTCGTCTGGCCAGGGCGGAACCGTTTGCGCACGTCACCGCTGTCGATGCCTCGGACGTGATGGTCACGCTGGCCGAGAAGGCGGTTGCGGAGGCCGGATTGACCGGACAGATTCGCTGCGTCCTTGGCCGTATCCCGGGGCTGCCATTCTGCGGCACGCGCTTCGATGCGATCGTCTCGAAGGACCTGCTCCATCATCTGCCCGACCCGATGGTCTTCTGGGAGGAAGCCCAGCGTCTGGCGCAAGCCGGGACGGTGATCTATGTCATGGATCTGTTCCGGCCCGCGACGCCGGAGGCCGCAAGGCAAATCGTGGAGTCCGTCTCGGCGAACGAGCCGGAAATCCTCAAGCGGGATTTCTTCAATTCGCTATTGGCTGCCTTCACTCCCGACGAGGTCCGGGCTCAGCTTCGCCGGACCCGACTCGACCTGAAGGTCGAGGTCGTCAGCGAAAGGCACATGCGGATTCAAGGTCTGTTTCAAGGACGGTGAAATCGATGCGACGGGTGTGTTTCGGGATGTTGATCTGCCTGGTCCTGCTGCTGGGCGGTTGCGGGAGTCGGGAGGCGTTCCGCATTGGCACGGAGGCCCATGATGACAGGCAGCAAGTATCGGGTACGTTCTCGATTGTGGCGGTGGACCCGAATGGCGGGGTCTGCGGCGCGGCGGTCGCCAGCAGGTATCCGGCGGTCGGGAAGGTGGTGCCTTATGTCCGTGCGGGGGTCGGGGCATTCTGCACGCAGCACTGGCACAATCCGCCGTGGGGCGAGCGGGCGCTCGATCTCCTGGCTCAAGGCCGCCTGCCGGAAGAAGTGCTCGCGGAACTGCTGCGAGACGACCCGCAGAAGGACAAACGACAGTTGGCCATCATCGACATGTCGGGCCGGGCTGCCAATCGCAATCCGGCCAATGCCGACCCTTCGGGCATCTGGTGGGGCTCGGCAGCCGGAAGGTATTATGCCTGCCAGGGCAATACGCTGACCGGCTCCGAGGTCGTCTTCGCCATGGCCCGCGCCTACGAACAGACCGACGGCAGTCTCGCCGATCGGCTCATGGCGGCCCTGGTGGCAGGGGACAAGGCCGGGGGCGACCATCGCGGCCGGCTTGCGGCGGGGATCAAGGTTGCCAAGAAGGGAGTAGACGGCCGCTGGCTGGAACTATATGTGGATGAGAGTGACGACGCCGTCACCGATTTGGCTATACGGTATGCGGAACTGACGCATGAGGCCAAGGGCGCTGTGCAATGAATGCCGACAGCAAACAGCAGTTATACGATGTCGTGCTGTCCGGGGTGAGAGACCTGATCGCGGGCGAAACTGATATCATTGCGGTGATGGCGACGGTGGCTTGCGAACTACACCATGCGTTCGATTACTTCGACTGGACTGGTTTCTACAGGGTGGTCGAGCCGGGACTGTTGAAGGTCGGCCCCTATCAGGGGGCGCATGGATGTCTGACGATCTCTTTCGGCAGGGGCGTGTGCGGTGCGGCGGCCCGTCTGCGCAAGACGCAGGTTGTGCCCGATGTCCGCGAGTTTCCGGGGTACATCTCGTGTTCTTCGACCACGCGTTCGGAGATCGTGGTCCCGGCACTGACGCCCGCGGGCTCGCTCGTCGGTGTGCTGGATGTCGATTCAGATCGACTCAGCGCCTTCGACGAAATCGACCGAGTGAATCTTGAGAGAGTTTGTGTCATGGTTGGCGAAGTCCATTTGGGAGGTTAGACGATGAGAAAGTCCCTGGTTCAAGTGATGCTCGGCCTCTTGGTGTTGGCCTCTTTTGTGCTGGAAGGGTGTGCGGCGAAGAGCACCCGCCCGTGGCTGGGCGTACACGTCATGCTGACGAGCCGAAACCAGACCCTGGCGTTGACCGAGGCCGTGCCCGGACTGGCCGATGTCGGCATCAACGCCATCGTCGCGGAGATCAACTATGGGTTTGCGTACCAATCGCATCCTGAGCTGGCCTCCGACAACGCCAGCAGCAAAGAGCAGATCGCCAAGCTGGTGGCCGAGTGCAAGAAGCACAAGATCCGCCTGATCCCGCAATTCCAGTGCCTGGGTCACCAGTCCTGGAGTAAGCACACGTTCTCGTTCCTGACGAAGTACCCTCAGTTCGACGAGAGCCCCGGCCAGTATCCCGAGAACAAGGATATCTATTGCCGGAGTTGGTGTCCACTGCACCCCGAGGTCAATCCGATCATCTTCAGTCTGATGGACGAGCTGATCGACGCCTTTGAGGCGGACGCCCTGCACGTCGGCATGGACGAGGTGTTCCTGATCGGTGAGGAATCGTGTCCCCGCTGCAAGGGCAAGGACAAGGCGGAGCTGTTCGCCAAGGCGGTCAACGACTACCACAAACATCTCGTCGAGGAGAAGAAGGTCGAGATGTTGATGTGGGGTGACCGCCTGATCGATTCCGGCATGATCAAGTACGGTGAGTGGGAGGCGAGCGCCAACGGCACCGCAAAGGCCATCGACCTGATCGCCAAGGACATCGTCATCTGCGACTGGCACTACGAGCCGCGGGATGCCTATGAATCGGTCCCCATGTTCCTTGAGAAAGGCTTTCGCGTCTGGCCGTGCAGTTGGAAGAACGCGAAGGCGGCCAAGTCTCTGATTGACTACTCGCGTATCCAGAACAACCCTCGGATGCTGGGCCATCTGAACACGACCTGGGGCGCGGTGCCGATCAAGAATCTCGCGACGTTCGAGCCGATCACGCTCTCAACGACCAGCTTCAAGGGAAGTGCGATTGTGGATCGTTGATTGTTGATTTGGTCGCCCGCTTCTGGAACAACTCCAGCCAAGCGAGGGTCAATGCGTCCGGCAGCGTGTTCGACTGGCGGCATTCCTCCGGTATTTTGCCCCAGTAGAAGCCGATCCAGCCGCAGGCGGTGGCCTGTGACTTCCCGATGAATTCTTCGAGTTCTGCCGTGGAGCACTTGAGCGGGAACGTCTCTTCGACGACGACCGGCTTGCCGATGCTGTAGGCCGTGAGGGCCGTGATGGCTTGATCGATCTTCCCGGTCTCCGGGTAGAAGTGGACACAGGCGAAGTCGAGATTCCCGGCCACTTCTCTGGAGTAGAACAGCGGCTTGGCTTGAGGAAAGAACTGCACCCAGGGAATGACCCCAACCGTAATCAGATGGTGATCGTCCCGACTCCGGATCGCCTTGGTGAGCCGGTCCACCCAGGCTTTGGCCACCTGTTGCTGCGTGCGTCCGGCCAGGTCGAGCGAGATCCGCTGGACGAAGTAACTGCCGGCGAATTCACCTGCCAGCCAGTCGGTCTCCTTCTTGTCGCCGGGAAGGATGGGTTCATTCATCAGGTCATAGCAGAAGACCGCAGGGCTCTCGGCACAGCACGCTGCCACCGCCTCCCAGAAATGGGCCTGCACGTCCCATCGGGCCTGCTCGGACAACGCGTCGTACCAGGTGGGGACGTCGGCCTTGTGGTAGCAGGCCAGGCCGGTCAGATCGAGGTAGAGCCGCAGTCGCTCGGCCAGGCTGACCAATCGGCCGAGTTGGTCAAGCGAGGCGATGTTCGGTTCCGTCGGCCCCTGCATGAACTTGCCGACCTGGAGATGGATGCGGACGACGTTGGCCCCGAGTTGGCTCATCTCGGCGAAGTCATCTTCCACCTTTGACCATTCTCTTCACCAATAGTCCTCCATGAGTCGGCCGTTCTCATCGTGGTCGTAGTTGAAGCCCCACGGGGTGTAGCGGCCGCCGCTGGCCTTGACGAAGCTGCGTCCATCCTCGGACACCCGGATGCGTTCCATCGGGACCGCCGCGGACTGCGGAGGTTTCGCGGTCTGCTTGTACGCGTCGAACAGGGCCGGAATATCCGCCTGCTGCGCGTTGCCGCTGTGGACGATAACGCGGTAACTCAGGGTGAGCTTCTCGCCCTTGGGGAGGTCCAGTTGACCGCCTTCGAGCCAGTTCATTGGCGTCGGCGAGAAGAAGCCGTAGTCGCGAGTGAACCACTTGGAAGGGTACCAGCGATTGCTCGGGTGCTGGAGGATCGCGATTCCTTCCGTCACGCCGTTGCGGGCGCCCGAATAGTCGCACCAGGGCGACGCGACGTTGAACGTACCCTTTTCCGTGGTGTTGCCTTGGGCGTTGATCAACGTGCCGCCCGCGGTGACAGCCAGTTCCGGCATGACCCGCGCCGAGAACAAGGAGTGGTTCGTATTGAGGATACGGATGTCGGTCAGCGGTTCGAGCGTGATTTGAAAATCGAGGAATCGCAGGCTCTCGCTCGGCGCCGTGATTACGATGTCTCGGTGGTCGCGAATGATGGGCTCCTGACCGGGCTGCTTCCAGAAGCACTCGTTCGTGATGATGATCCTGCCATCCGTGGGTCCCACAACCGTCAGGCGTTCGGAGAGTATCTGGCCTCGCTCATTGGTGTCCTGCCAGTAGTTGCCGCCGTTGACCCGGTCACAGCCGAAGAAGAGCGAATGATGGTGCGGATAGGGCTCGGAGGTCTCGGTCGTGACGGACTGGCCCGACACCGGTCCCATGACCGGCCAGAAGTACGGGTACTTCTGCGAGTGGTCGAACTTGTAGCAGGTGAAGAGCTTTCCATCCACCGTGATGACGACCTTGTTGTCTTCGAGCTTGGCCTGCACGTCGGGTGAAGCCGCCTGTATGGGGACGCCGATGACGACGCCCAGCAACGCCACGACGAGAATGCCCTTTGTGCATCTTGTTTCGATGTTCATGTTTCCTCCCGTAGTCGTTTCTACAGACGCCAGGGACTTCGCGTGGCACGACCGAGCAGACGGTTGGCCGCGTCGTTGCCCTGGAATTGTTCGGTGTCGGGGTCCCAGGCCAGGGATTGCCCCACCCTGTATCCGATGATGCTCAGGTGGCCCAGGGATGCGCCGCGATGGCCGATCTCCTCGCTGCAACTGGGCTGCCGCCGCGTCCGAATGCAGTCGAACCAGTTCTCATGGTGGTCGTTGTCGCCGATGTTCACCTCGCGGGTCGTCAGTTTCATCCGGTCGAACATCTCGTCGGGGCCTCCTTCGATCTGCCCACCTGTGCTCATCGACGTGACCCAGCCCTGTTCGCCGACGAAAATGCCGCCGAAATTGCCGGCCAGGCGGGCCGTCGCAGGCACCGCCTTGTATACGTCTTTCACCATACCCCAGTTGTCCACGAGGTGCAGGAACGTCCCGCTTGCGTATCGGCACGTGAGTGTCGGGAATTGGCCTGTGTTCGGAGGGATGATCTCGACCGGGCCGCTGTTCTCCATGCCAAGCGCGTACTGGATGACATCTGCGGCGTGGGAATGATACCAGGTGATCGCGGCGGCCCCGAAACTCTCATGGAAGCACCAGGGCACCACGCCGGGAATCGGGTTTCTGTGGTAGGCGCTGTTGTACGGCTGCCACGGGGCCGGACCCACCCAGAGGTCCCAGTCCAATCCGTCGGGGACGGGCTCGGCGGGCATCGCAAAATTCTCGGGCACGTACGAGTCCACGCCGAGGTGGTTGCCGATCTTGCCCCAGAGGGTGAAGACCGATTTCACTTTGCCGAGTCCGCCGGATCGCACGAAATTGCAGACCGCGCGAATCGTTGAGATGGAACGGTACTGTGTCCCGGTCTGGAATATCCGGCCATACCGGCGGGCCACCTCGACCAGTCGACGGCCCTCGTGGATGGTCAGAGAGATGGGCTTCTCGCAATAGACGTCCTTGCCGGCCTCCATCGCATGGACCGATTGCATCGCATGCCAATGGTCCGGCGTGGCGATCACGACCGCGTCGATGTCCGGGCGGGCGAGCAACTCGCGGTAATCGTTGTAGGCGGCGCATCCCTGATACGTGCCGCTCGGGTAGCGGGCGGCGTACGTCTCTTCAACATGTTGCTTGCCGGCGTCCCTCCGCACGCGATCCACGTCGCAGACCGCCAGCACCTGAATCTCCGGGTCTCCCGCGAGCCGGTGCAGATGGCCTTGTCCCATGCACCCGTGGCCGATCAGTCCGACGTTGATCCGATTGCTCGGAGCCGTGTTGCCCTGGGCTCCCCATACAGAAGACGGAATGATCCACGGCGCGGCAACCGCTCCCGACAAGCCCATGAAGCTGCGTCGCGTAATTCTCTGTGAGTGTGTCACGATCTGCCTCCATTCACCAGACGCATGGATGTTTGATTGAAGATCTCGATGTGCTGAGCAAGCCTGTCTGTCAGTCCAATAGTGAACACGGTAGGGTTGGGACCACGTCCGCGAAGGTCAGCGAGAAACGAAGCGATCTTGTTGGCTCTTGCCGGTTCATCAAGACTCACAGTGTCTCGGGCCATTACGTCCGTGACGACAGCCTCAGCTCCCATTGTCTTGCCAAACTCGACGGCCTTTGCCTCGTGGGGTTCACGGCCCACATAATAAGTCAGCAGGCGAACGCCGGCGGCATCCAGCCTAAGACGGACCTGCCTTCGTTCGTCACTGTTGAGTTGGGGGTCGAAGCGCTTTGGGATGTCGGGACTGACGTTCTGCTCAGTGGAGCCCCCGATATAGAGTAAGCCCAGTTGTGCGGCTCTGTCGATGGTCTCAAAGAGGGTCTGCTTATCTGACGGTGTGAGGACCAATCGCCAGCCGAGTTGCTCCTGGGCCCGGACGGCGGGTGTCAGTTTGGCGCTTGGTGTCGTCGGGGCCGGGAGGTCGCCGAGAGCGAATTGCGTGGCCGCCAGGTAGAACTGGAGCATCTTCGGGTCCCAGAAGATGTAGGGATTGTGTGCGAAGCCGCAGTAGAAGACACGTCCCCGGCCGTATCCGCGGACCCAGGCCAAGGCGTAGTCGTTGTCCGCCCGAATCGTATTGCCGCGCGGTTGGCTGTCCACTCTGGTTTTGTCCATGTCGATGCTCAACAGGACGCGGACCCGATCTCGCGAGTAGGGCTCGTGCACGCGGAAGAACTCGTCGCGGTAATCGAAGTCCCCTCCAAACGGCTGAACGATGGGGTGAGTCGGGTCGTCGAGCTTGATAAAAACGTGCTCGTCACTTTCGTAGTGATTCGCGCCGCGTGCGCCGAGCAGGATGCCGAACTCGGGCCAATCCTCAATTGCGCCGGGCCATTTCGTGAAGGCCACCGACGTGCCATGGACCCCCATGAGTCCTCCGCCGCTGTAGACGAACTCCACGAGGTTCTGACGAAGGACAGGGTCTTCGAAACAGTTGCCCACGGTGTTGTTGAAGAACACGGCGTCGAACTGCCTGAGGCTCTCGGACTCGAAGACTGCAGGGTCCCGGCTGACGACCGTCTCGAACGCCCCCGTCTTGGCGCCCATCAGCGTGAACGCGGTGTTCGCGGTGGCGATGGAGCCATGCCCGCCGTAGCCGACGTTCAGGTCGAAGATCAACAACCGCCGGGGTTTACGCGGCGTAACAAACGCCTTGGCGGGAATCGCTGCCTCAATCCGTTTGAGGTCCTCGGGACTGGTCACGGCCGGTGGCTGTGCCGCAACGGATCGAATACGCCGCAACGCGAGCAACCCGACGGTGGCTGCGGCGCCGCCGAGAAAAAGCCGGCGGCCGTGACTTGTTGCTTTCGAGAACATGCTCATGGGCTTGTCTCCTTCTGGGGGCTCTTTGTCTCCTCAACGGCCGGCGCCGCCCGTTCCGGGGGCGTGATGCCCGGCGGCAACTCGATGATCCGGATGTTGCGGAAGTGGATCGGCGCCCCCTCGGATTCCAGACAGATGTAGCCTTTCTTGACGGAGGCGTTCCGGATGCCGTTGACGAATTTGCCATTCACGGACAGCTTGATGACGCCATCGATGGCGACGATGGTGTACTGGTTCCACTCGCCCTTGCCTTTGCATCGGTTCTCGGCGGATTTGCTGCGAGGACCGCGGGGGTTGTCCGGGACCGTCGTGATATTGCCGGTGGGGAAGACCTCGCCGTGGACGTAGGCATCGGTCTGATTGTGCTGGACGGCCCACTCCAGCTCCAGGATCTGGATTTCCATGCCTGTGGGCAATCGCTCGCCCTCCGGAAGCGAACCTTCACTCCAGATGAAGACGCCGGAGTTGCCGCCGGCGGTCAGGTGCTTCCATTCGAGCTGCAGGATGAAGTTCTCGTACTGGCGGTCGGTGCGGAGAACCCCGATGGGCTGTCCCGTGCACATCAGCGTGCCATCCTGCACGGACCAGGTGTCCTTGGCGGTGTTGACGTTGACCCAGCCCGCCAGGTCCTTGCCGTTGAACAGGTCCCGGACCTGCAAAAGGTCCTGCGCCATTGTGGGAGAACCTCCGCACAACAACGTCACAGTAACGCCCATCAGCAATCCCAACCGGCTTGTCATGATCGGACCTCCATTCGTCTGAATCGACTACCTGCTATCTGCCGTCCAGGTACCTGCCCGTAATCGTAAATCATAAATCGCCAATCGTCAATCTAAGGTGTCCCGGGGGATTTGTCGATAAGCCCCTGGTGGCATAATGTCCAGGAGATGCTCTGTGAACGATTGCGACCCGATAATAGCGTTTCTCGTGAGCGAGAACGTGGTGTCGTCCGCCGAGGTCGAAGCTCTGGCCGAGAGGCAAAAGCAGACCGGAGAGAGTCTGCTCGTGCTGCTCAAGCGGGAGAAACTGGTGGACGAGGAGCAGCTTGCCCGGGCGGTGGCTTCGGTCCACAAGTTCGAGTTCGTGAACCTCTCGCCCGAGATGATCGACCCGATCGTGGCGCATCTGATCTCGCAGGATGTGGCCAATCGCCATGGCGCGATCCCGCTCAGACGGGAGGGCCAGCAGTTGATCGTGGCGATGAGCTCGCCCCTGGACCTGCGCGCCCGCGACGAGATCGAGCTCAAGACCGGCTACTGCGTCGTCCCCGTGGCTGCGACCCCGCACGCCGTGCAGCAGGCGATTCACTACCACTTCGACGTCGCCAACGTCACCAAGCAGGCGATTGCCTCCATGCGCCTCAAGGGCGATGCGGGACAGGATGCGGACCCCACCCCCAGCGAGTCCGAGGGGGCGTTCGGGACGGGCGACGACCCCATTACGAAGCTGGTCGCGTCCATCGTCCGAGGGGCCATCGACGCCCGTTCCAGCGACATTCACATCGAGCCGCAGACGAACGAGCTTCGGGTGAGATACCGCGTGGACGGCATGCTCCGGCGGGCGGTGGATGTCCCGGCTTCCGCCCAGGCCGAGGTGATCTCGCACATCAAGATCCTGGCCCAGATGGACATCTCCGAGAAGCGAATCCCGCAGGATGGGCATATCACGCTCCGCCACGAAGGGCAGGAATACGATCTCCGCGTGTCCTCTCTGCCGTCGGTCGGGGGGGAGAAGATCGTGCTCCGCATCCTCGACAAGAACGCCAGCCGATGGTCTCTGGACGAAGTCGTGACTTCCCCCGACGACAACCGGAGATTCCGGGAGCTTGCGGCGAATCCCTACGGCATGCTCCTGCTCACCGGTCCGACCGGCAGCGGCAAGACGACCACGCTCTACTCGGTCCTGCAGCTTGTGAACACGCCCGAGCGGAACATTGTAACGGTCGAAGACCCTGTAGAATACCGTCTGTCCGGGATCACGCAGGTGCAGGTTAAGCCGGTGGCCGGGATGACCTTCGCGTCGGCGCTGCGGAGCATCCTCCGACAGGACCCGGACATCATCCTGATCGGCGAGATCCGCGATCTGGAAACCGCGGAAATCGCGATCAGCGCCGCTCTGACCGGGCACCTGGTCCTGAGCACGCTGCACACGAACGATGCGGCGGGGGCGGTGTCCCGCCTGGTCAATATCGGCATCCCACCGTTTCTGGTGGCCTCGGCGCTGCTGGGCGCCGTCGCCCAACGGCTCGTGCGAGTAGTGTGCCCCCGGTGCAGGCAACCGTACGAGCCCGACCCACACGAACGGGACCTTCTCCATGGCCATATCGAGCCTGGAGACGTGGGCCGGCTGTGCCGGGGCGCCGGGTGTCACCACTGTTATGGGACCGGCTACAAGGGCCGCAAGGCGATCTACGAGATCATGCCTATTTCCCAGAAGATCCGCCGGATGATCCTGGAAGGGGCCGGCGACACCCTCCTGAAGGAGCAGGCGGTGAAGGACGGTATGAGAGGGTTGCGGGCCAGCGCACTGGATGAGGTGGTCCGCGGTACGACGACCGTCGATGAATTGATGCGCGTGGTGGATCTCAAGAGCGAGTGATGGCTGCCTACGAATACACAGCACGAGACACAGCAGGAAACGAAATCAGCAGCATCTACACGGACGTGGAGAGCGTTCGGGCGTTACGGCGTGAGCTCGTGAAGCTGGGGTACGTGCTGGTTCATGCCCGGCGGCAGCGAGGAGTTCTGCGGTCTCGCGGCCGCATCCGGCAACGCGAGGTGGCCTCCTTCGCCTATAAATTCGGCGGCATGTACTCGGCGGGCCTGTCCATCACGCGCAGCCTGGAAATCCTCGAACAACAGACTGAGAACCATGCGTTCCGAACCATCCTCGGGGACGTTCGCCGTCGCGTGGAATCGGGCTCCAGTCTGAAGGCGGCGTTCGACGAGCATCGCGGCGTCTTTTCGGACTTCTTCCTCGGGATGATCGACGCCGGTGAATCCTCAGGCAAGCTGGCGGAATCACTCGACGCGAGCGCGCGGTACCTGGAGAAGCGGCTGGAACTCCATGAGAAGACCCGGGCCACGTTCGTCTATCCGATGGTCGTCGGGTTGGTCTGTTCCCTGGTGGTGATCTCCCTGCTGATCTTCGTCGTCCCGATGTTCTCGCAATTGTATCGGCGATTGCACGTCGAGTTGCCCGGACCGACGCAGGTGCTCGTCGTACTCAGCGCGTTTCTGAGGACGAAATGGTGGCTGCTCGCGCCCGGTTTGGCAGGGGCCGTGCTCGGCGTGCGGCGGCTGTTGAAAGACCCGCGCGCGCGTATTCGCTGGGACCGATTGAAGATACGAATGCCTCTGATCGGCCCGTTGAGCCGTCTGATTCTCGTATCGCAGTTCATTCGGACGTTCGGCATGTTGATCTCGGTGGGCGTTCCGATCATCGAGGCACTGGACGCCGCAGGGAAGGTGGCTCGCAACGAGGAAATTTCTCGCATCACCGCCGACCTGCAGCAGGCGATCCGGACGGGGCGCCCGGTCGCGAAGTCGCTCGGGACCCATCCGATCTTTCCCCCGATGGTGATCCATCTCGTGGCCTCCGGGGAGGAGGCGGGAATCCTGCCGGACATGCTCGCCAAGGCGGCGGACCTGCTGGACAAAGACGCCGATCGCTTGGCGACATCCCTCCTGGTGAAGCTGGAGCCGGCGCTGACCATCATCATGGGCCTGATTATCGGTCTGATCCTGATGGGTGTGTACCTGCCCATGTTCGATTACATGGCCTGTTTGAAATGACATCGCCGCACGTGAGGATAAAGTCCCTGGGCTTTGCTGTCGATAGGAGCCTTGAACTCTCATGGCGAACGAAACAGTAAGGAAAATGTAATGTGCGGCAAGAGGGCATTTACTCTGGTGGAACTGCTGGTGGTAGTGATGATCCTGGGCGCGTTGGCCGCTATTGCCGTGCCGCGAATGATCAGCGGTGCGACCAATGCCAAAATCAACGCGTGCCATACGAACGTGGATCTGATCAACTCCCAGATCGAGTTGTACTACGCGAACAAAGGAGCATGGCCTGCCGATCTCAAGACGGTAACGGGGGATGTGGAGTATTTCCCGGACGGTGCTCCGGCGTGCCCATTCGGAACCGCGTACCTGTACAACACGACGACCCATCGTGTGTCGGCCCATACTCATGGGACTGCGGCGGTCGCGCCCGCGCCCGCGGCCCCACCGGTGGCATCCCCGATAATGTGAGCCTTGGGTTCTCATGGTGAACGAACGAAACAGTAAGGAGGACAGCATGTACGGTAAGAGGGCATTTACTCTGGTGGAGCTTCTCGTAGTGGTGATGATCCTGGGGGCGCTGGCTGCCATCGCAGTGCCGCGAATGATCAGTGGTGCGACCAATGCCAAGATCAACGCATGTCTGACAAACGTGGATTTAATCAACTCTCAGATCGAGTTGTACTACGCGAACAAGGGAGCCTGGCCTGCTGATCTCAAGACGGTAACGGCGGATACGGAGTACTTCCCGGACGGTGTTCCGGCGTGCCCGTTCGGAACCGCGTACGAGTACAACACCACGACCCACCGTATCGCGACCCACACCCACTGAGTTCAGTGGGCGTGTTCCCGAGGATTCGCGAATCAGTGAACTTCGTGAGGACCATGAGACGGATGGCTGCCCCATGCGGCCATCCGTCATGACATTCAGGGACTGCTTCATGAGACTCACCGGATACGACGCTCGCACACGGCGCGGATTGCATCGGAGGGGGCATACCCTGGTGGAGGTCATCACCGTGGTGTTGATCCTCTCGATCCTGGCCTGCATAGCGGTGCCCCGACTCAATCTCGCGGCATCGAGCGGCGCGCGAGCCGATGCCGTCGTTCAGCAGATCACGACGGCCCTTCGACGCGCCCGGGCCCAGGCTGTTCTGCATGCCGCCGAGAATCCCGTTGGATACGTCCTGGTCATGAATGGCGACGCTCCCTACGTCGGTTACCAGATCGTCAGTTTGCAGGATTCCACGGTGATTGCCGACTCCGACATTCCCAACGAGGTGGCGTGCAGCGGGGGGCGGCGATTCGCATTCGGCCCCCTCGGCAACCTGGTTCCCGGGAGCGACACGGAACTGCGTCTTGCCGCGGAAAGCCGGGTATACTTCATCCAGGTCGAGCCTGCGACGGGAACGGTGAAATGGATTCGACGCAACGATTGAGAGCGTTTTCTCGCGTGCGCTGCTCCGGCGTCACCCTGACGGAAGCGGTCGTCGCATCGACCTTGCTGTTGATCTCGATCATTCCACTTCTCAAAGCCCTGACGACGACGCACGGCATGGACCGCGCCATCGAGCGCAAGAGTTGGAGTCTGCTCCTGGCTCAACAGGAACTGGAGCGGATTCGAGCCAGATCGATCTATCACTACGACGAGTCTTTCCAAGCGAATTCGCAGGGGCTGCAAGACGGCTTCCTGTGCACGGTGACGGACGATGGACACCCGACGCTCAGGACCGTGAGCGTGGCGGTGGGCCTCGATCGCAACGGCGATGGATCCCTGGCGATGGAGGAGATCGAAGCAAGCCTGACCACCTCTCTCGCACGGCGATGGCCGGGGCCCGAGTGAGGCCGCAATGCCCTCATCCAGGTCGGCATCCGAGGGTTATGGGGCATCGGGGCGGCAGACCCGCACATCGTGAAATCGGTGCGGGAAAAGGACCCATAAAAGCGCACCACAGGTCCACGGAAGGGTTCGGGGGTGGATGTTTCGTCCGCGCGCGTTGTGTCGGAGTATCCTGAGGCACACGCGGTAATGCACGCTTTTGTTTATGCCGAAAACCTCTGTGTGCGTGGTCATGGAGTGCGCAAAGAAATGGTCTCTGTGAAAGACAAGACGATAGGCCGACGTGGAACCACGATCGTGGAATTGACGGTCGCCGTGGCGATCATGGCGACGGTCTTTGCTGCGATCATGCCGCTGTTCGCCGGGGTACGGAACAGCGCCGATGCGCAGTGGGCCAATCTGGAGATGGTCCAGAACGCCAGGGTGCTGAATGAACAGCTTGGCCGCTGCTTGGCCGGCGCCGGAAGGATCACGGTGGTCAGCTCGAGCGCAAGCAGCGACGGCTACATCCAGTTTGAGGCTGCCGACGGCGCGATCTACCGCTGCGAACTGGGAGCAGGCGGCTATGTCGAATTCGGGCCGGTCGGCGATCTGAGCGAGCTTGTCGGGCCTGTGGAGTCTCTACGGTTCGCCTGTTATGACGGAAACGATCTGGACCGTCCGGCCCAGACGCCGGATGGAATTCGCCTCGTGACCTGGGAAGCCGGGCTGCAAAGCGCCGGGGATCTGACCCGCGGCAAGACCGTCCGCGGGGCCTGTTACCTCCGCGTCGCAGCCCACAGCGAGAATGTCGAGGAGGGCTCCGCCACTTATGATTTTGCGACGAGCCGGCCGGGCGTGGATTGCTTCGCGTTCGCCGATCAGGGCAAGACGCAGGTGCCGGAGGAACCCGGCATGCCGGCTGTGCTCCTCGAAACGGGTCAGTATGATCTCATGGGGGCGGATGACGCACAGTCTCACGCGTTGGAGGTGTCCGACGAATTGCAGTACGCCCAGCTTCGGATGACGTTCCAGATCGACCAGGCCCCCGAGGAGGTGGCCAGCCTGGTCGCGACGTGGAGCGGCAAAGGCGTGAATGCCCATTCCACCTGCGCGGATGGGGTGAGCCTCTACATCTGGAACTGCGATTCCTCCCGCTATGAGCTGATTCAGGCGTCGCCGGATACGGACGCCGAGATCACGCTCACGGGGTCCGGGAGCGGCGCGCCGGCCGCGTACGTGGGAGGCGTCGGCGGGATTGTCGTACTGCTGGTGGTCTCCAACGACGAGAAAGTGGGCCCGGAGTCGAACACGCTGTTCACGGACTATGTGAAGATCGAAGTGGTTGCCTCGCCGGAAGGCGGGGCCGTCGTGCCCTGAGTGGTGCTCCATGAGAACAAGATGCAATGAATCCGGTTCAGTGCTGCTCGTTGTGGTGGCGCTCGTCGTGCTGCTGGCGGCCACGGTGATGGGCCACCTGCAGGTGAACGCCGAGGAGATTCAGCTCATGCAGAATCACCTCCACGGGGCTCAGGCGATGGCACTTGCTGAAGCGGGATTGAATGACGCGCTGGCCCAATTGCGGGCCGATGCGGATTGGCAGGATGGATTTGTCGACAAGCCTTTTGATGGCGGATCGTACAGCGTGTCCGTCGAGGGCTCGACGATCACCTCGACGGCGACGACCTCCGAGGGGTTTAAGGTCCGGCTGGAAGCGGATGTGACGACTGCTCCCGACGGGCCGCCGTACCTGATCAGGATCGATGAATTGCGGATCAATCCATGAAGCCTCGCACGAAGACAGCTCTGGGGATCGACATCGGCAGTCGCCGCGTGAGCGCCGCGCTGGTGGAAAGGACGCCTCGTGGTTTCCGAGTCGTCGCAGTAGCGAATTGTGATCTGTCGACGAACGATTCCCAGCCGCCGAGCGTGCGGGCCAGGCGGATATCGCGAACGCTCCGGAGACTGGGCAGACGGGCCAGAGCGCACGCCGCCGGCGTGGCCGTGGCCGTATCGAGCAACTCCACGATGATGCGACTGCTGGATCTCCCACGGCAGATGCCGACGAATGTCGGTGAATTCGTCGCAACGGAGCTGAATCAGTACGTGGCGCTGTCGGGACGACGCAGACGCACCGATTTCTGCGGGATCGGAACCGGTTCCGCCGCACAGAAGCGCTTGCTGGCTGTGGCGGCGGACGCGGAGGAGATGGAGGAGATCTTTCGGATGTGCAGCGCCGCGGGAATCACGGTGGATTCCGTCGAGCCCGCGGTATTGGCGTATGCGCGGGCGTTTCTGGCGGGCGAGAAGGATGCGCGGCACAACGGCGGCGCACTGATCGCCATGCTCAGCGACTCCAGCCTGGTCATGTGCCTGTTCTGCAGGGGGATTCTGGACTTCGTCAGGATCAGAGATCTGCCGGCGGGTATGAGTTCGCCCGAGTTGATACGCGCCTGGTTGGCGGAAGAGCTGAACGTGGTGCTGCAATACCATCGCTCCGGCGCGCCGAACATCGGTGCGGATGCGCAGATTCGCCTGGTAATCCACGATGCGGCGTATGACGGGAGCGATGTGACGCCTTCGTGTGTCCCGGATACGAAGCTGTCGGCTGTCGCCGATTCGTGCGAGGGCGCCGGGTTCTTCTGTGAGGTGGCTGAGGGGATTTCTTCATCCCCGTCGGCCGTTGCGGTGGGCGCCGCTCTGAAACTGCTGGAGGTCGAGGAGGATGAGCTGCAAATCGACCTGACGCCGCACGAGGTGATTCGCGCCAGGTCGTCGTCCAGACGTTTGCTGATCGTGGCCAATGCCGCTGCGCTCATGTTCCTTGCGGTCTTTCTGATTGTCCAGTTCCTGGCGAGGACGACAGAGGCGATGAATCGGCGGGTCGGACAGGCTCGCCTGAACGAGCAACTCTACACGATGCCTGCCATGGCGGCGCAGGACCTGTACTTCGATGAGGAGATCGCACGAATCCGTCGACAACTGGCGGGCATGGACGCGGTGCGTGCGAAACGTGAGGCGGACTGGCCGATGACGCTGGACGCGATTGCTCAGTCTGCCCCGCCGGGGGTGTGCCTCACCACTCTGGTTTGCGACGACAACCGGCGTGTCTCTCTGAAGGGGGGGGCCGTGTCGTATGACCGGGTGAGGTTGTTCGTCCAGAACCTCGACGGCCGAGACTGTTTCGAATCGGTGCGCCCCCTTCGGATGGAACGCCGGCAGATCGATGCGGACGTCATCCAGTACGTAATCGAATGCATGCTGAAGACTGTGAAAGAGGAATCGTTTCGTGACGACAGATCGCAGCCATAACACCTCGGCACCGCGGAGATACGCCCTGACGGCCGCGCCGTTTCTCATCGGGGCCGCGGCCCTGTACAACTGGGTGATCGCGCCGCATGTGGGCTACCTGCACGCGATGCAGCGGCTCGAGCCGGTCATCACTCGGATGGCCGAAGAACTGGACGCGGTCGACGAGACTCGTGATGAGAAGCTCTCGATGATGCGAGGGCTGCGCGCCGAGTTGGCGAACGTCCGGGAAAGGCTCTTTACGAGTCAGGAAGCCAAGGCATTCACTCATGATCTCCCGACCGTCGTCGGGAAGACCGGCTGCGTGATCGGGGCCGTGGACTTCTCCCAGGACGCCAGGGAGACCGACGATCCCAATACGCCGATTGCCGTCGAGGCCCTCCATGCGGACTGCACGATCGTGGGACAATACGGGCAGATCGTCGCATTGCTTCGGTCGTTTCGTGAGCAACGGCAAAAGGTCTGGGTCGATTCGTGCCAGATGGACCTTCTCGATCCTCGCACCGGACGGCTGGAATGCCGGCTTGGCCTGACCATCTATATTGCGTTGCAACCCGGAGAACTCCGCTCATGAGTGGTTCCATTCGTCATGTCGTTGTGCTGTGTGCGGCGGTGACCATCGCGTGCCTCGCGGATACGCCCGTCGGCATCGGTCTGTGTCCGGTTCGCGGACAGACGGACCCCTGCGATACGCCGTCGCAGAGGAATCCCTTCGCCGGGCTGGTCGCGCAGGAACCGCCCGAGGCGCCCGTTGCGGATGAGTCCCCGGTCGTCGTCAGACCCCCGGACTTGCAGTTGGAGACAATCGTCCTGAAATTCCTGGACGCCAAGGGTCTCAAGGAGGTCCTGGACAAGATGGTCAGCCCCGACGGCGTGGTCGCCATCAACGAGAAGACCAACTCCGTCATCGTCTGTGACACCGCGGAAAACCTGCGGAGAATCCTGGCGGAGGTCAAGAAGGTGGATCAGACTCCCAGGCAGATCATGGTCGAGGTCGTCATCATGGATGTCCAGTTGCGCGACGACACGGAGATCGGCGTGAACTGGGACCTGCTCTCCAGCGACCTCTACGACGTCGTCTACCGGCAGAACCTGACAAGCTCCCGTCTTCAGTCCACAATGTCCAACGCGGAGACGATCGGCAGTGCGACCGTGTTCAACACGGTGGGGACCGGCGGCGATTTGAGCCTGATCAGCGGGACGATCCGGCACGTTCTGCACGCGATCCAGCAGAAACGGAATGTGGAGATTCTGGCCAGCCCGAGCACGCTGGTGGTCAGCGGACAATCCGCGACGATCAAGGCAGTGGAAGAGATCCCCTATGAGGAAATCGTCGACACGGCCCAGGGTGGGGCAGGCGCGCTCACGTCCACGGAGTTCAAGGAGGTCGGCGTCAATCTCCAGGTGTCGGCCACCGTCACGGACGGCAACAACATCTTTCTTACCGTGGACACGGAGCAGAACGTCCGGACGGGGGAAAGCGCCCGCGGCGTTCCGATTGTGGATACGCGCCATGCGACTACCGCACTGTTGCTGAAAGATGGGCAAACCATCGTTATCGGCGGGCTGCGACGAGTCGAGACGGTCAAGGAGATCAACCAGATTCCCATTCTCGGCGATTTGCCGCTGATTGGTTTTCTGTTCCGAAGCACCGGCGAAGTGACGACCCGGTCGGAACTGGTGGTGCTCCTGTCACCGCACATCTTCCAGGATGATCCCATCTCGCCGGTCGTGCTGGCCGAGCACCAGAGAATCCGGGAGATGTCGCTGCTGTCGCAACGAAGCCGCGGACCCGACGAGCAGGACCGCCTTGAAGCCGTCGGGGAGGGTCGCGACCTGCGTCAGGAAGACGCCTATCCGGATGAACCGTGATGGGAAGACATATTCATGACCGGCGAACTATTCGCCAAGTGAATTGGAGTCTGTTCAGCACGAAGGAGAAGTGATCATGCTGGGACTGTTTAAGACGAAGAAAAGAACCGACCAGGTGAAGATCCTCGTCGTCGATGACGAGCCCGACCTTGTCAGCACCGTGGAGTACCGTCTGAAATTCGCGAATTGTGGCGTCGTGACGGCCTCCAACGGCCAAGAGGGTCTGGAGCGTGCGGCCGCCGAGAAGCCGGACCTCATTCTGCTCGATACGAATATGCCGGGGATGAACGGTCACGAAATGCTCGAACATCTTCGAGCGGACCCGGCCCTGCGACACATTCCGGTGATCATGCTTACCGCTCGGTGCGAGCCGCAGGACATCGCGGCGGCCGCCGCACGCGGGGTCTCGGATTACGTGACCAAACCGTTCGACTTTGCACAACTGATGGACAGGATTCACGCCGCTCTCAAGGACAAGCAGAAGGTGTGATCTCCGTCGGTGTGACGGATCGTCCGCAGATATGAGGAGAAACGCCCTTGGCTACGTCGAATGCGCTTCGCCTGTTGATCGTCGAAGATGATATCGTGGACCGCAAGCTGCTCGAGAGGCTGCTGGCCCAGTCCTCGCTCGGTGCCTGCGAGGTACGCCATGCGAATACCCTGGGAGCCGCCCTGGATTTGCTGAAGGACCTGTCGTTCGATGTGGTGCTTCTCGACCTCGGTCTGCCGGACAGCCAGGGCATGGATTCCGTGAACCGCCTTCAATCCCAGGCTCCTCACCTGCCGATCATCGTGCTGAGCGGACTGGACGATGAACGGACCGCGACTCAGGCGGTGCAGATTGGCGTGCAGGACTACCTCATCAAGGGCCAAGTGGACGCGAGTCTGCTCATGCGGTCGATTCGCTATGCCCTTGAGCGAAAGAAGGCCGAGCGCCAGTTGCAGGCCACCGAACTGCGGTATCGCACCATCTTCGAGAACTCGGCTGTTGCGATCATGATGGCCGATGAGAACAGGCAGTTGGTTTCCTGGAACAAGTTCACCGAGCAGTTGTTGGGCAGGGGGGAGGAGCAGCTTCGCGGTCGGGACGTCGCAACCCTCTATCCTCCGGAGGAATGGGAGAAGATTTGCGCCCTGAGCATTCGGCGCAGGGGCATGCAGCACCACCTCGAAACGAAGATGATCTGTGGGAACGCGGAAGTCATCGACGTGGACATTTCTCTGAGCGTCGTGCATGATTCGGACGGTCGCATCACGGGCTCCATCGGCGTGATTCGAGACATCACGGAGCGCAAGCACATGGAAGAGGCGCTTCGCCGGTCGGAGAGGCGGTTTCGCCAGGTGGCGGAGAACGCGAGGGAATGGATCTGGGAGGTGGACGCCGAGGGGGTATACACGTACGCCAGCCCCGTCATCGAGAAGATTCTCGGCTACAAAGCGGAGGAACTCGTCGGCAAGAGGCGTTTCACGGATTTCTTCCATCCTGGCGATGCCGAGCGTCTATGGGCGGTGGCCCAGGAGGTCTTCGCCCGGAGGGGTGTTTTCAAGGAGTTTGAGAATCGCAACGTCCACAAGGAGGGGCACGAGGTATGGCTCCTGACCAGCGGGGCGCCGATCCTCGACGAGAACGGCGAACTACTCGGCTATCGTGGAGCCGATGTTGATATCACCGAGCGCAAGCGGGCGGAGGACGCCCTTCGCGAGGCGCATCGTCGGCTGATGGAAATCGTGGAGTTCTTGCCCGACGCGACGATGGTGATCGATCATGAAGGCAAGATTATCGCGTGGAACAAAGCGATCGAGGAAATGACAGGGGTCCCCAAAGCCCAGATGATCGGCAAGGGAGACCATGAATACTCCATCCCCTTCTACGGCTCGCGCAGGCCGATTCTCATCGATCTGGTCCTGCATCCGGACGATGAAACCGAACGGGAGAAGTACCACTCTGCCTCCCGGGCAGGGGAGACCCTGTGTGGCGAGGTGTTTGTCCCCAATGTCCATGGCGGGCGAGGCGCTTTCCTATGGGGGAACGCCTGTCGGCTGCGCGACAGCCGCGGGCAGATCGTCGGGGCCATTGAGACGGTCCGTGACGTTACGGAACGTCGCCAGGTCGAGGCGGAGTTGCGCAAGAGCGAGGAACGCATGCGTTTGGTCGTGGAGGCGTCGCCTTTGCCTCTCCAGTTGTCGCGTCCGTCGACCGGCCAGATTCTGCTGTCGAATCATGCCGCGGCGGAACTCTTTGGATATGACGATGAGACGATGCTGCAGAAGACCACACCGCAGCTCTATGCCGACGCGGAACGCGACAGGCCGGGCATTCTTGCGGAGGCACGCGAGAAGGGCCGGATTATACAGCGCGAAGTTCTCATGCGAAAGTCCGACGGCACGTGTTTTCCCGTGAGCCTGTCCATGCAGCCGATCGAGTATGAGCATGAGCCTGCCAATCTGGCGGTTCTCTACGATCTCACGGAACGCAAGCGGACGGAGGAAGCGCTGCGTCATCATCTCAGTGAGATCGAGCGATTTAATCGTCTGGCCATGGCGAGAGAGGTCCGTGTCGCGGAGTTGAAACAGCGTATCAATGAGATGTCGCTCATCGCCGGCCAGCCGGCGCCGTATGCCGTGTTGCAGGCGGAGGCTTCTCCGGAGCCCGAGTCCGATCAGGCGACGCAGGCTCCGGCCGCCCTGAGCGAAGAAGCGGTTCAGGGGCACCGCGATCTGGCCGACCTCCTGGATCACGATCAGATGCAGCAATTGATGGACAGCTTCTGTGACGCCGTCGGCATCTCCTCCGCGATCGTCGACCTGGAAGGCAACGTGTTCGTTGGCGCGCGTTGGCAGAGGATGTGCAAGGACTTCCATCGGGGCAATGCGCAGACCCGCGCCCGGTGCATCGAGAGCGACACCATCCTGGCCGGGCAACTGAGAGAGGGGGAACATTTCTCGCTCTATCAATGCCGCAACGGCCTTACGGACGCCGCGTCGCCCATCGTGATCCAGGGCCGGCACGTGGCGAACGTGTTCATCGGCCAATTCCTGCTGGAACCGCCCGACGAAGAGGCGTTCCGCAGGCAGGCAAGGGCATTCGGCTTCGACGAAGCCACCTACATGGAGGCTCTCTATCAGGTCCCGATCGTGCCTGAGAAGAAACTGCCTCCCGTGCTCAAATACCTGACCACATGCGCCCAATTTCTGGCCGAAATGGGTCTGGAACGGATTCAGGGCAAGAGGCACGAGGAGGAGTTGCTGCGGTGGGCGGAGGAATTGAATCGGGCCAATCAGGCCCTGCGGCAGCAGCGGGAAGCGGCTCTGAGTCTGGCCGAGGACGCCAACGAAGCCCGGGCGACCGCCGAACGCATCCAGCAGTCCCTGCGGGAGAGCGAGGAGCGGCTTCTCGGCATGACCAGCGCGGCGTTGGACGCCATCATCATGATGGACGAACATGGCTGCATTTCCTTCTGGAACCAGGCGGCAGAGACCATGTTCGGCTACACGGCCCAGGAAGCCTGCGGCAAGAATCTGCATGCTCTTCTGGCGCCGTCGCGGTATCACGCCCAATGCCATCCAGGCGTGGAGCGATTCAAGATCACCGGCGAGAGCCCCGTTCTCGGCAAGACGGTCGAGTTGACCGCCCTGCGCCGGACAGGGGAGGAATTCCCGGTCGAACTCTCGGTCGGTCGTATCTGCCTGCACGGCGAGTATCAAGCGGTGGGCATCATTCGGGACACGTCGGAACGCAAGCGTGTCGAGGAGGCACTGTTGCTGAAGGACAGCGCCGTGGACAGTGCGGCCAGCGGCATCGTGTTCATCGGCCTCGAAGGCATGCTCACCTTCGCTAATCCATCCGCATTGAGCATGTGGGGCTATGACGAGGAGAACGAGGTTCTCGGCAAGCCTTTGGCCTCCTTCCTGAACTCGGCCGACGAGGCCGCCGTGGCCCTTCACTGCGCCATCGAGAAGGGGGCATGGAATGGAGAGATGATCGCCCGGCGAAAGGACGGGTCGGACTTCGTCGCACAGGTGTTGGCCAGTGTCGTGAAGGACAAGAAGGGCAAACCCATTTGTGTGATGGTATCCCTCGTCGATGTCACCGACAGCAGACGCATCCACGAGATCCTCGACCGCAAACAGAAGAACCTGGAGGCGATCTTCGACGCGACTCCGCTGGGTACGCTGCTGGTGAATGACCGCATGAGGGTGACGCGCGCCAACGACGTGATCCGGCAGATGTCCGGCAACAGCTATGCCGGCCTCATCGATCGCGACGTGTGTCAGGCGCTGCATTGTGTTTACGCGGGCGCTGCCGCGGATAATCAGGGTCCCGGGCGCTCCTGTGGCAAATGTGTACTCCGAGACCTCGTTCAGCGAGCGATCGATTCGGATGAACCTGCTCGCGGCGTGGAGATTCAACTGGCCCTGAGCGACGACGGCACGAACCCACGGTGGCTCTCGGCCAGCCTGGAACCGGTCAACATCGACGGCAGCAAGCACATCCTGATCGTGCTCAACGACGTCACCGATCGCAAGCGGGCGGAGGACGAACTCACGCAGACCATGGAGCTGAAGTCGCAGTTCATCTCGACCGTCTCGCACGAGCTTCGTACGCCCCTAAGCTCCATGAAGGAGTCTGTGATCATTGTGCTGGACGGTGTTGCAGGCAAGATCAACAAGGACCAGAGGCATTTTCTCGACATCGCCAAACGCAACATGGATCGGTTGTTGCGGCTGATCGACGATGTCCTGGATTTCCAGAAACTCAGCGCGGGCAAGATGAAGCTCAATTTGCAGGAGAACGCCATCAGCGTGGCCGTCAATGAGGTGTACAACACCATGTTGCCGTATGCCAACAAGACGGGAGTGCACTTGGCCATGGATCTGCAGCCCGATCTGCCCTCGGCGGTCTACGACAGCGACAGGATTCTCCAGGCCCTCATCAATCTGGTCAGCAACGCGATCAAGTTCACGCCGGAAGGCGGCCGGGTCCAGGTGTCGGCATATGGGCAGACGGAACATCTGGTGCTCAAGGTCAGTGATACGGGATATGGTATTCCCAAGGAAGACCTCGCGAAGATCTTCGACCGATTCTACCGCGTCCACAGGCCCGGCAAGGAAATCAAGGGGACAGGGTTGGGACTCGCCATCGTGAGCAGGATCGTGGACGCCCACGGGGGCCGGATTGAGGTCGAGAGCGAGCTGGACAAGGGCACCACCTTCACGGTCCTTCTGCCGTTGGCTCTTCATAGCGCGCCGGCGGCTGATTCATCCCAGGTCGATCAGGGTCTCGAGTCCACGCTCACGGGGCAGTAGCCCGCCGGCCAGGTGGTCGACTGGCGTATGATTCGCAAGCGGAGGCAGCCGGTCCTTGGGTGTCGATCCCCAGGCGCCCGGCAGGACGCCCCTGGGTCTGTCATCAGTCTGTCCTCATTTCATGGGAGCCTTTCCAGGTTGGTCTTGATTTCCGGGCGGGCGGATTCTATGATAGAAACTGCTTCGTCGTGCTGATTGCTGTGAGTGTGTCGGTCCTTGCAGGACGGCTTGGAGGTCGGCTGTGGCGGCCGCTGAGTCGATCAGGAAGGAGACTGGTCCGGGGAGCAAGATGGATGACGCCTACGAGAATCGTTGCC
>JBDKRX010000097.1:0-1665 GCA_039683175.1 Phycisphaerales bacterium | reverse complement strand
CGCTCGACCTGGCCCGTCGGATCGTGATCACGTCGTTGCCATCGTCGATTTGGATGGCGTCGCTCGACCCGGCTTGTCGGAGGGTGTATTTGAACAAGCTGCCGAACCGGGGAATCCATGCCTTGTTCCGCTCGTCGCGAGAGGCCAAGTGGATTCGACGGGTTCGTCGGTTCAGGCCGAAGACGCCCTCGGGCGAGCAGATCTTGCAGAGGTTCTGATTGGCTCGGCCGAGCCAGACGTGGGTCGGCCGGTCGGGGTCGCCGTCGAATCGCATCCAGCACTCGAACTCGCCCTGTCTGTAGAACTCGCCTTTCATGTAGATGATCTCGATCCGCTTGATCGCGTCGATCGTCTGACTGACCGCGTAGGCCGATTGGGGCGAGGTGTGGAATACGAATACGCCGAGCACGACGGCTGCGATGACGATGGCGGCGGCCGCCAGTGGAGTCTTTCTGCCTTTCATGAGGAGTCTCCTTGCGCCGGCTTGGGCCGGGGCGGAAGGTCGTTGTTGAGTTTGCTGCTGGGCCTCAAGGGCGCTATGCAGGACCTTCTCGTCGAATTCCGACGTGGTGCAGGCGGCTTGTTGCTTGGCCCGGCAGTGGTCCCGAATCACGTTCTCGAATGAGTTCTGGTCTGTCATGGTGTCACCTTTCCGTCCAGCAGGGAACGGAGTCGCTCCAGGCCATAACGATAGCGGCTCTGGATCGTGTTGATCGACACATTCTGGGAGTCCGCGATATCCCGGAACTTCATCCCAACCTGCAAGTGGAGGATCACGACCTCTCGTTGATCGTGAGGAAGCTGCCTCATGGCCTGCTCGATGAGCAACGCTCGCTCATTCTGCATCGCCATATGTTCCGGCGGCGGCATCTCAATCGAGTCTTCCGCCGGACCCGACGTCCGGCGTGCGCCGTCCCGGTTCAGGCTTCGCACGCGGTTGGCGACCGCGGTGAGCAAATAGCTCCGCAGACTCGTCCGCAGCCGCAGCCGTGGCGTGAACCGCACAAACGACACGAATGCATCGTGCACCGCGTCCTCCGCTGTGGCCTTGTCGTTCGACAGAGTCACGGCCAGGCCCATCAGGTCGCGTCTGTACTTCTCGTAGACCCGCCGGAGAGCGTCCGCGTCGCCGCGTTTGAGTTTCCACAGCAGCAGCCTGTCTTCCACCATCAACGATCAGCCTCGTAGTTTCGAAACCAACGATTGTCGCTACTATGACACGCGGGCATATGCTTTTAGTCTACGCTACCGGCTGGTCCTTTGCGAGAAGGTGAAAAGAATCGCCAGGATGTGCTGCTTATGCTATCATGTCGCACCGTGAAATCAGATTTGGGATGCACTGCATGAATGCCAAGTATGGTTTGATCTTCGATGTAGACGGATTGATCGCCAATACCGAGCCGATCAACGCCAGGGTGACGATCCGGGTTCTGGATGAGATGTTCGGTCTCACGAACGTCAAGGACGAGGACTTCACGCTGGGCTACGGCAGGGGGGCGGAGGCCTATGTCAAGGCCGGCGCGAGGGTCCACGGCCTGGAATTGACGGACGAGCAGGCCCACGCTGCCGCCGAGGTTCGCGAGCACCGTCTGGCTCAGACGATCCGCGAAGAGGGGTTGCCGGCCTTCCCCGGCGTGCTCGACCTGATCCACGCGGCTCTCGGGC
>JBDKRX010000096.1:0-48587 GCA_039683175.1 Phycisphaerales bacterium | reverse complement strand
GTCGGATCATTCGGGGATTTCAGCCGGCCGGCGACGGCTTGTGGCGAGTGCGAATCGACGATGTTGCGAACGGGTCCTGGTACTTCGAGCAATTGTTCGTCAATGACCGGCGGGCGACGCGGGCGCGAAGCCCCAACAAGTTCTACTACTACATGCTCGATGTGCAGGAGGACACGCTGGAGAAAGGCTCCGGGGCAAGGCCATTGCGGGCCAGACAGACCGTAGCCGCTCGAACCGAGGACCTCTCCGGGCTCTTTGGGCTTAACGACCGGGAACTACACGATGTCCAGATGGTCGTCTACCACAAGTGGGACAACACAACTCGTTTCATTGAGGACGTGAATGAGGCCGAGCCAGCTATCGTCACGACAGGCGAGGGCCTCAAGCCGTGGAACTCCTGGGGCAAGGGCGACCGCTACCACCTGGAGAACTTCCGGGCGGCGCTCGACGCGCCCGGCGAGTGGTTCCTCGCGAGAGACGGTTGGCTCTACTACGTGCCGTTGCCCGGCGAGGACGTGCAGACAGCCGAGGTCGTTGCCCCGGTCGTCGGGAAGTTTCTCCTCTTTGAAGGCGATGTCCAAAACACCAGGTGGGTCGAGAATGTCACGGTCAAGGGGCTGACGTTTCTCCACGCGGAGTATCGCATGCCGCCCGGCGGGTTCGAGGCCAGCCAGGCCGCGTCTCCCATCGACGCAGTCGTCATGGCCGACGGCGCCCGCAATGCGACTCTCGAGGATTGCGAGTTCGGGCATTTCGGCCGCTATGGCGTCTGGTTCCGCAAGGGCTGTCGGAATTGCATGCTGCGGCGGTCCTATGTACACGATTTCGGGGCGGGCGGCGTCCGCATCGGGGAATCCGCCGTGCCGAAAAGCGACGCCGAACAGACCGGGCACATCACCCTCGACAACAATATCATCCGTCACGGCGGGCGGATCTTCCCGAGCGCGGTCGGGGTCTGGATCGGCCACAGCGGGGACAACATCATCACGCACAATGAAATCGCCGACCTGTACTACACCGGCATCTCGGTCGGCTGGGTCTGGGGCTACTCCGGCAGTATCGCCAAGCGAAACACCATCGCCTGCAACAACGTGCATCACCTCGGCTGGGCGGTCCTGAGCGACATGGGCGGCATCTACACGCTCGGCTCTTCCGAAGGCACTGTCATCCGCAACAATGTCTTCCACGACATCTACGCCTACTCCTATGGCGGATGGGGCCTTTACACCGACGAGGGCAGCACGGGCATCGTGATGGAGAACAACCTCGTCTACGGCACCAAGACCGGCAGTCTCCACCAGCACTACGGCAAAGAGAACGTGGTTCGCAACAACATCATGGTCAACAGCATGCTCCACCAGGTCCAGGCAACCCGAGTGGAGGAGCATCTGTCATTCACGTTCGAGAGGAACCTCGTGTATTGGGAGACCGGTCCCCTGCTGGCCGGACCATGGAACAAGGTCAACGTCAACATGGACAACAACTGCTACTGGAACACGGCGGGCGAGGAGGTAACGTTCGCCGGGATGTCTCTCGACCAGTGGCGAAAGGAACGCAAGCACGACGAACACTCGATCCTCGCGGATCCGCTATTCGTCGATCCGGGGAATCTCGATTTCCATCTGAAACCCGACTCCCCTGCCTTGAAGATCGGCTTCGAGCCCTTCGACTACACGAAGGCAGGCGTCTACGGCGATTCGGCGTGGATCGCGAAGGCGAAAGACGCGAAGTATCCGCCGCTGGGGTGGCCGCCGCAAGCCCCCAGAGGCAGCGAATAGACTCACTTGCTTCGCTATGAACGGCGACAACACGGCAATCCGCTATTTCGACAACTGATTGACAATACCTTGGATTCTGCTATAATACATTGCCTTCGGACGCGGGGGACAGACACAGACCCGCGTATTCCGAAAACCACAGGGTTTCTGAGTATGCGTGGCTTTCGCTGGAGGGCAGAGACCACCAATGATTCGAGCTGAGGATGTGAGGAAGATCGCCGAGGCACGCCTTGAGGACGCCAATGTTCTTCTGGCATCACAGAGGTACGATGGTGCCATCTATCTTTGCGGTTATGCGGTTGAATTGGCTCTGAAGGCCAAGATATGCCAAACGTTGAACTGGGCAGGCTACCCGTCAACGAGTGCCGAGTTCAGGGATTACCGGAGTTTTCAGACTCATGATCTTGACGTGCTTCTGCACCTGACAGGACGGGAGGAGTATATAAAGAAGAGTCTCCTTGCAGAATGGTCCGCTGTGGCCCAGTGGGATCCAGATACACGGTATCAGCCGATAGGCACGACGACGAAGGCGGATGTTCGGTTAATGATGGTGGCTGCCGCCACCTTACTGGGTAAGATATGAAAGAAATCGTTGAAAAGCTTGTGCAGGCAGAAAAGGAAATGGCCGCAGAGAAGGGAGCATTTCTTCTGTTTGCCGTGTTTCTGCGGGAGGATGCACCGGATGTGTGGGATCTTGTCGTGGCTTCTCCCTGGATCGATGGCGACAAGTCGGCCTCGCTGCGCTACATATCTGGCAAGATCAGCTCGGTTCTCAATTCGAAGGAATTGGTGAAATTGTCCCGCGTTGTTCTGATTGAGCCTGACAGTCCTGCTCTCGCCGCATTCCAGCGGACGGTTCATGTTGAACACGGCACTGCCGAAATCAAGGATAGCGATTTCGGCGGGCTGCGAATCAAACATGCCTACCTGATCACCTCAAGGCGAGATACAACCACTGAACCCTCCAATGCAGCCACCCACACAAGATAGATCCGCCGACTATCCCAGTCCTCTCCGACTACTTATCTGAGAGCCAGGAGGGGCCGGATTTGGTGTCCACTTTCAGGGGGACGTCGACGTGGAGAGCGTTGACCATTTCCTCGGCAATCCATTTGGCGTGCTGCCCGACTTCCGCGACCGGGGCTTCGAAGACCAATTCGTCGTGGACCTGCAACAGCATCCGCAGGGGGAGGCGCTCGGCCTCGATCCGGCGGTGAATCCGAATCATGGCGACTTTGATGAGGTCCGCCGCAGAGCCCTGGATCACCGTGTTGACAGCCAGACGCTCCGCCTGGGCCCTGCGACCCAAGTTCGTGCTCTTGATGTCCGTGATCCTTCGCCGCCGGCCGAGGATGGTCTGGGCGTAGCCCGTTCGTTTCGCCTTGGCGATGCACTCGTCGATGAAGGCCCGGATCGAGCCGTAGCGGGCGAAGTACTGGTCGATGAACTCCTTCGCCTCGGCGGTGCTGATGCCGATGCCGCGACCGAGGGCGGCGGCCCCTTGCCCGTAGATGATGCCGAAGTTCACGGCCTTGCATCGCGACCGCTGCTCGCCGGTCACCTGATCGAGCGGGACGTTGAATATCTGCGAGGCGACGAACCGGTGGATGTCCTGATCGGCCGCGAACGCCGCCCGCAGGGCTTCGTCCTTCGAGAAATGCGCCAGCAGCCGCAGCTCGATCTGGCTGTAGTCGGTGCTGAGGATGCAATCGCTCTTGTTCTGCGGGATGAACGCCCCGCGAATCTTGCGGCCAAGCTCCGTGCGGATGGGGATATTCTGGAGGTTCGGGTTGCTGGAGGATAGGCGCCCTGTGGCGGCCACGGTCTGATTGAACGACGTGTGAACCCGGCCGGTTCGTGGGTGGACCAGGGCGCCGAGCGCGTCGACGTATGTGTTCTTCAGCTTGGCCAGCGAGCGGTATTCGAGGACCATGCCCGGGAGCGGGTGCTGGTCGGTGAGCTGGTCGAGGATCTCCGCGTCCGTGCTGCGGGCGGCCTTGCCCAGCCTGGGCGGCTGGAGCCTGAGCCGGTCGAAGAGCACCTCCGCAAGCTGCTTGGGCGAATCGACGTTGAAGACCATGCCTGCCTCGCGGTAGATCTGCTCGGCCACATGGCTGAGGGCCTGGTCCAGCTCGCCGGACATCTGACGCAGCAGGCCCGTATCGACGGAGACCCCCGTGTGTTCCATCTCGGCCAACACCTCAAGCAGCGGCATCTCAACCTCGTGGAACAGCTTGTTGAGTCCGGGCTCGCGTTCCAGTAGGTCCTTGAGGTACAGGTACAGTTGATACGTGATGTCGGCGTCCTCGGCCGAGTACTCGCAGGCTGCGGCCAGGTCCACCAGGTCGAACGTGAGCTGGTTTTTGCCCTTGCCGAGCAGCGACACGATGGGAATGCACTCGTAGTTGAGAAAATCCAAAGCCATGTTGTCCATCGAGTGAGACAGCCGCTCCGGGTCGAGCACATAGGAGGCAACCATCGTGTCGAAGTAGATCCCGCCGAGGGGCATCCTGGCATTGCGGAGGACAAGCATGTCGTACTTGATGTTCTGGCCGATCTTCCGGATCGATGGATCGGCCAGAATGGGTCCCAGTTCCTGCCGAACCACTCCGATATCCAGATGCTGTGCCCCGAGCGGGCCGCGCACCGCCAGATAGAATGCCCTGCCAGGCTGCCAGCAGAAGCTCAGGCCCACGAGTTCCGCCCGCATCGCATTGACGGAAGTGGTCTCGGTATCGACGGAGATGAGCTTCTGCTTCTTGATCTCGGCCAGAAAGGCCGCAAACTTCTCCGGTGTATCGACGAGCGCATACTCGTGCGACACCGTGGCGGCGGACCCACGAACGCTGAGATCCCGCGGCGGCAGCGATGGTGATGGACTGTTCGTTACCGGGGCCGCCTCGTTCTTGCCCTCGAGTTGGCCCAGCAGGCGGCTGAAACCGAGCCGGGCGTAGATTTCCGCAAGCTTGTCCCTGTCGGGCTCCTTGAGGGCCAGGGCGTCATAGTCGAAGTCCATCGGGACATTGCAGTCGAGCGTGACGAGTCCCCGGCTCATGTACGCCAGGTCTTTCGAGTTGCGGAGGTTCTCGCCTCGCTTGCCCTTGATCTCGTCGGCGTGGGCGTAGAGGTTGTCCAGGTCGCCGTACCGGCCGATCCACTCGCGGGCGGTCTTCTCGCCGATCAGCGGCACGCCGGGGACGTTGTCGGCCGCGTCGCCCTCCAGGGCCAGGCAGTCCACGATCTGACCGGGCGTAATCCCCATCTTCTGCTTCATCGTCTCGCTGTCGGTGATCTCGCCCGTCTTGATCTCATAGACGCGGATGCGGCCACCGATCAGTTGCAGGATGTCCTTGTCCCGAGAGCAGATCAACACGTCGAAGCCGTCGGCCGCCGCCTTCTTCGCCAGCGTGCCGATGATATCGTCGGCCTCGTAGCCATCCAAACAGAGGACGGGAATCCGCATCGCCGCCAGGATTTCCCTGATCCGCTCCACCTGGACCGGCAACTCTTCCGGCATGGGCGGTCGATTCGCCTTGTACTCCGCGAAGACCTTCGACCGGAGCGTCGGGGCCTGGCTGTCCATCGCCACTGCGATCAGGTCGGGCTTGTTCTTCTCGATCAACCCCAACAGAGCGGTGGTGAAGATATACGTCGCCTTCGTCGGCTCGCCCGACGGACTGCTGAGCTGCTGTTTCATCGGCGCGAAGTGCGCCGCGTAGATGTGAGCGTGACCATCGATTATATACAGTGTCTTCGCCATATCCCCCACTCTATGGGCGGGAGACGAACCTGTCAAGGAAACGCACGACAATAGGTGGACGAGGGTATACACAAGTTGAGCGATGGCACCCTACAAGGGTTTGACAACTCATGGAGCCATGAGCATCCGGCTCCGGCTACGACTCACGTCCCATACAACTCACCATGCAGTCATGTTGAGGTTGTCGATCTGTTCGAAGTGCGTGTCTCGCGTCACAAGAGTCAGATCATGTTGTCGAGCGAGTGCAGCGATCCAGATGTCGTTCTCAGGCAGCGGCCGCCCCTTGATGCGCAACGCATGCTTGATCTCGCCATATCGTCGTGCGGTTTCGCTGTCGCACGCAAGCACAACATTCGTGAGCACCAATTCATCAATGCGAGCGAGATTCTCGCTCGGTCTGCTCGACTTCCTCGCCCCATAGTACAGTTCGCCGATTCCGGTGCTGGGAAAGAACACCTCATCAGCCGTCGCAAGTCCACTCCCAACTCCTGCCTCACCCGCCAGGAGGGCAATGATGACATTCGTATCCAGGAGGTACCTACCATTCATTGGCGTCTACCTGCTCACAGCCTCGGTCGATGGCCTCGCGCATCAATTCTGCATCGTCAGGCGAGATCACGCCGGAAAACCGAAGCAGGTTCTGGCCTGAGACGCCACGCGGAGTAGATTGGGCCAGAGCGACCGCGAACTCCAACACCCGCCATTGTAGTTCCTGCGGTAGGTCCTTTAGTTGCTCGATTACTCTGTCAACAATCGGCCTATCCATGTGGCTTCCTTCAGTCCTCATTTTCCCGCGACGGTCAACGTGCGATCAGAATACATCCACCTGGGATTATTGTATCATGCCGACTGGGAACAAGCAATCACTTGGGAGCGCGTGAACCACGGAGCAAAGACAGAGCGCATCCCTCGTGCTGGGAGTAGTGGCTGAATCATGCCTATGCTACGCCTCTGTCAGCACGCGTGGTTCGAAGCATTCTGGACATAGCCTCCCTATCGCGGCATCCAGGCTTCCTCCGGACACTCCGCAGATTGTGGCACGACATTTCTCTGAGGACAACGGAGTCACCAGAAGAAGCCATGCGGCGACGAGTCGATTATTGAGAGTTGATGTACCGGCGGAATTGGGGTATCTTGGGATGGTCGTGCGGGCCGGTGGGCCTTTGGATTTACGATTTATTATCGACCAAGAGTGCATTTCGAGGGGAAACGCGATGCCGCAGGATATGGAGCAGCTCTATCAGCAGCGACTGAACCGATACGTTACGGCGATGCGGAACGAGAAACCCGACATGATCCCGATCCGGCCGTTCGTCGCCGAGTTCACCGCCAAGTACGCGGGCTTCACCTGCCAGGACGTGGCGCATGACTACAACAAGGCGTTCGAGGCCGCGGTCAAGACCGCCCAGGACTTCCAGTGGGACGCGGTCGTTGCGAACATGGTCTACGTCTGGACGGGTCTGGCCCAGGCCGCAGGACTGAAATACTACGGCATCCCCGGCGTCGGCATCCCCCACACCGTCGGCTTCAACTATATCGAACCGCCCGAGGACAAGGCGTTCATGCACGAGGACGAGTACGACGCCCTGATCGACGACCCGACGGGCTTTCTCTACAACACCTGGCTGCCCCGCGTCTCGACCGAGGTCAGCAAGATCGGTGAGGCCTCGACCTATCGCAACAATCTGGCCTTGGTCAAGAGCGCGATGGCCATGATGCAGTATTTCTACGCCTTCGGGCCCCAGGTGGCGAGACTTCGGTCGGAGTGTGGCGTCGCGGGCGCGATCGCAGGCATCTTCAAGGCCCCCTTCGACATCCTTGCCGACAAGCTGCGAGGCTATCTCGGTTTGACCATGGACATGCAAACGCAGCCCAAAAAGGTACTTAAGGCGTGTGAGGCCCTTATGCCGCACCTGGTCAACGTAGGCCTGACCACCTGCGACCCGGGCAAACTGGCGCCCATCGGCTACTGGATGCATCGGGGTTGCGTGCCCTTCGTGAATCCCAAGCAATTCGAGTCGCACTACTGGCCGACGCTCAAGCCGTGCATCGAGGAGTTCTGGAAGAACGGGCACCAGACGCTCTTCTACGCTGAAGGCCGGTGGAAACACCACTTCGACACCTTCCGCGAACTGCCTGACCGGAGCATCGTCTTCCACTGCGACCAGGACGACGTCTTCGAGGCCCATCGCAAACTGCACGACAAATTCGCCCTCAGCGGCGGCATCCCGAACATGCTGCTCAGCTACGGCTCGCCTGAAGAAGTGCGAGACTTCGTCCTGCGGGTGATCCGGGAGGTGGCCAAAGACGGCGGCTATATCATGGACGCGGGCGCCATCATGCAGGACGACACGAGCATCGAGAACATGAAGATGATGACGCAGGTCTGTCGCGAGCATGGTGTCTATTCCTCCGGCTCCTACAAAACACCCGTTGCGACGCCCCCCTGCGATCTGCCGTCGTCCGTCGAGTCGCGGAAGAAAGTCAAGGGCATGGCGGGCCGACCGGCGCCGAAGGTCAAGCCGGGCGCCTGTTTCCCGTGGGAGCAACGCGTCAAGGACCTCCCCGCGATCACAGGCGATACGGCGTTGGTCCAGAGAATCTGGGAGGATATCGACGCATTGGGCAACATGTACATCTGGCAGATGCTGCTGTCGTTTTAGACTGCCACGGAGAATGCTGATGGGCCACAAGATCGCGCGTAGAACGTTTCTGAAACGGACCGCTGTCGCTGTCGGGACCGGCGTTGCCCTGCCCTACCTCGTTCGTCCTTCGGCGCTGGGCCTGGCCGGGACCGTCGCTGCGAGCGAGCGGATCACGCTCGGCATGATCGGCACCGGCGGCCACGGCCGGGAGATGAATCTCAAGACTTTCCTTGGACAGCCCGATGCGCAGGTCGTCGCCGTCTGCGACGTGGACCGTGAACAGCGGGAGATTGCCCGCCAGATGGTCAACGACAAGTACGGCAACAGGGACTGCGCCGTCTATAACGACTTCCGCGAGGTCCTCGCCCGTGCCGATATTGACGCGGTGATGATCTCGACGCCGGACCACTGGCACGTGCCGATCGCGATTGCCGCCGCCAAGGCAGGCAAGGACATCGAGTGCGAGAAACCCACGTTGACCATCGAAGAAGGCCGCAGGCTCGTCGAGACGATGACGCGGTACAGCCGGGTCTTCCAATGGTCTACCGAGGACCGCGCCGTCGATGTCTACCACCGCATGTGCGAGCTGGTTCGCAACGGCCGGATCGGCAAGGTACACACGATCAAGGTGGGACTGCCGAGCGGTCCGGACCAGCCGGGCAATCCCGAGCCGATGCCTGTGCCCGACGGCTTCGATTACGACATGTGGCTCGGACCCGCCCCCTGGGCCCCCTACACGAAGGACCGCTGCCACTGGAACTTCCGCTGGATCTTCGATTACTCCGGCGGCATGCTCACCGACTGGGGCGCTCATCTGCTCGACGGCGCCCAGTGGGGCAACGACACCGAACGCACCGGCCCGGTCGAAGTCGAGGGCAAGGGCGTCTTCTGGAACGACGGCCTGTACAATACGGCCAAGGAGTATCACATCGAGTACACCTATGCCGATGGCGTGAGGCTGTTCGTCGATTCCGGCGAGCCGAGCCTGCGGTTCGAAGGCACCGACGGATGGATCGGCAACACCGGCTGGCGGGCCCCCCTCCAGGCCAAGCCCGCGTCGATTTTGGATTCGGTCATCGGGCCCGAGGAAGTCCATCTGTTCACCTGTCCTCAGGGCGAGCAGCGGAACTTCCTGGATTGTGTCAAGTCCAGGCGGGAATGTTACTTCCCGCCGGAGATCGGACAGCGATGTTTCACGATCGCACACATCGGCAACATCGCCATGCGGACCGGCAAGAAACTCAAATGGGACCCGCAGGCCGAGCGGTTCACAAACGACGACGAGGCCAACCGCATGCTCGGTCGGGCCATGCGGAGCCCGTGGAATCTGTTGTGAAGACTGAACGGAGCGAAGCATTGCTCAGGGTGACAAATCCGAAAGGATGTAGGCCATGTGGAGATACGACAGATCAATCGTAGCGGTCGGCGTTCTTCTCGTTGTTTGCGCGGTTCCGGTGGTCAGTAAGGATTGCAGCAGATGTCACGCAATGCAGCTTACGGGCGACGATCTTTCCGCGTGGCGAGAGAACACGGGGCAATGGGCTGTCGTTCGCGACGCAGGGTTGTCGTCAAACAACGAGAAGATGCTGGCGACCGAACCTGGGGCAGGGGCCCTCTTCAACGGCCCTGCGGGCAAGACCGTCAACCTGTTCACCAAGAAGGAATTCGGGGACGTGCGGGCCCACGTGGAGTTCATGGTGTCGAAGGACTCGAACTCCGGCGTGTATTTCATGGGCCGCTACGAGGTCCAGGTGTTCGACAGTTGGCAGAAGCCCTCCGAGTACCCGGGCATCGAGTGCGGCGGCATCTACGAGCGGTGGGACGAGAGCCGCAACAAGGGTTTTGAAGGTCATTCTCCTCGCATCAATGCGTCGAAGGCCCCCGGCCAGTGGCAGACGTTCGACGTGGTCTTTCGGGCGCCTCGCTTCGACAAGGCCGGCCGCAAGGTCGCCAACGCGAGGTTCGAGAGCATACGACACAATGGGGTTCTGGTTCATAGCGATATCGAGCTGACCGGCCCCACGCGGGCCGCGGCCTATGAGGACGAGAAACCGTTGGGACCGCTCATGCTCCAGGGTGACCACGGCCCGGTTGCCTATCGCAATCTCTCGGTCTCGCCGGCAGGGCCGAATCCCTTCTTCGCGATGGACACCGCCACCAAGGACGCGAGCCATACGACCGCCCGGCAGCAGGCACAGATGCTCAAGGAACTCGGCTACGTGGGCATCGGTCCCGGCTATGAAGGAGTCGGCCCGCTCACCGAGATGCTCAAGGAACTGGATTCGCAAGACTTGCAGCTCTTCGCAATCTACGCCGGGATCAACATCGATCCCGGCGTGCAGCCCTACGATCCGTCGCTCAAGGACGCGATGAAGGCGCTCGAAGGGCGCAACACGATCCTGTGGCTGTTCGTACAGAGCAGCAAGTACAAGCCCTCGACAACCGAAGGCGACGCCCGTGCGATCGAGATTCTTGGCGAGCTTGCCGATATGGCAAAGACCTACAAAGTGCGGATCTCGCTATATCCCCATCACACCTTCTGGCTGGAGACGGTCGAGGATGCCGTGCGAGTAGTCGAGAAGGTGGATCGCCCGAATGTCGGCGTCACATTCAATCTCTGTCACTGGCTGCGGGCAAGCGAGAGCCGCGACGCGAGGACCGTCATCGAGAAGGCCATGCCCTATCTGTCCGTCGTGAGCATCAACGGCGCCGACGCCGAGGGCAAGGACTGGAAGACCTTGATTCAGACGCTCGATCGCGGTACTTTCGACGTCCGTGGGTTCCTGGAAATCCTACGGGATGCCGGCTATACCGGTCCCATTGGTTTCCAGGGCTATGGCATCGGCGGCGATGCCTATGACAATCTCAAACGCACGATGGCCGCCTGGGAGAAGCATTCCCAGGTCCTTCGCGGCGATGTCCAGGTGTTCGGGGAGCCGAAGAAGGCCCCCTGACGAGAGGGGTCTTGGAACGTCCTATGGGTCCTATCGGTCTTATCCGTCCTATAGGACCCATGGGACGTATAGGACTGATAGGATAGATGATGGAAACTCTGAAGCTTCTGCGTGATTACTTTCCGACGGCGGTGTACACGGGCAAGTGCCTAGTGTTCATCAGCGAGAACTGGCGGGTTGAGCTCACCGAGCACAAGGATAGCGACTATACCAAGGCCCTCTCGCAGCCTTCGATCATCCGGGTGCGAATCTTCAAACGGGCGCTGAACGGCGAGTTCGCGGCCGGTTTCTATGAGGATTTTCAATTACCTGTACTGGGGGAACTCGCCGAGCAGATCGAGAAATACGTGCAGATGGCGATCGGCTCGAACCTGCGGGAAGCCGTGGAGTGATCCATGTCCGCTCTGCTCATTCAGGAAGATGCCGGCGGCGTGGTCTTCACCGTGAAGGTCGTCCCGGGCAGCAGCAGGACGATGGTTTCAGGCGTCCTGGACAGCATGGTCAAGATCAAAGTGGCGGCTCCACCCGAGAAGGGCAAGGCCAATGAGTGTCTGATCGCATTTCTCGCCAAACAACTTGGCGTAAGGAAGAACGCGATCGACATTCTCGCCGGCCAGACCAATCCGGTCAAACAAGTGTGCGTGGCCGGTCTGTCGGCGGCCACGCTCCGGGAGAGGCTGGGATTGAAGCAATAACCCGCAGTAGACTGTATTCCGCGTCGCCGTTGCGGGCCGCTACTCGGTTTGCGCGGGCAGCGTCTTTACCTTGATATTGCGAACGGCTCCCGTGGTCATCCAGGTGGCGATGCCCAGCGGTTGCGAGAGATCGACCTCCACTCGAATGCCGATCTTGTGGTCGGCGGTTTCGAGGTTCACAAGCTCTTCGCCATCCAGCCATGCCTGGATTCGATCGGGGGTGACGCGCAGGCGGACGTAGTACCATTTGCCCTTCTCAAAACCGATGATTCGGGTCGTCTGGTTCTCCGAGGCATCGTAGTAGTCGATCGTGGACAGGCCGCAGAGGCTGCCGCCCCACCCACCGAGCACCAGAGTACATGGCTTGTCCACCACAGGAAACGTCAGGCCGCAGAAGAAATCGTTGCCTTCGACCCGCATGGCCTCCAGGGTGATCTCGTAGTTCATGCGGATGACGGGTCCGGTCCAGGTGATCCCTGTCATGTAGTTGCCCATGTTCATGTAGATGGCGCCGTCCTTGACGTAGACATCGCCCTGCCCGCCGAAATCCGTGGGCTTCCACTGCCCGAGCGTCTGGCCGTCGAAGAGACTGACCGGCTCATCGGCCTGGGCAACCGGCGGCGCCGGAGGCTTGGCCTCCTGCGGCGTCTGAACCTCGGGTGTCTGCACGGGTTCGGCCTGTGGCTGGGACTGGACCTGCGTCGGTTGCTCCTTCGTCCCCTTCGTGGATTGGCAGCCTCCCAACAAGAAACCCACGACCACGACGGGAATGCTCCAGATCGCTGCATTATGGGTCCGGCCGGACCGTCCCTGGAAGGTCCGACGACTCTGCACGAAACCGGCGAATCTCATAGTGTCCTCCTGACAAATCAGATTTCGATTGAGACAGCCTAAACGCACCACTACAATTGCACAAGAGCAAATCGGATGGGTACCGCCATTTTGCAGGCCCTCTGCACAGATGCCTCAAGCGGGTGGAACCGCGTGACGATAAAGAACGTATAGATAAGTACTTGCGCCAATACCGGTATCGGCCGGCGCGGTTGCGCTTCCGGCAACGGGTAATGAGCCGGGCAAACAGTTGGGTTAGAGAGGGATACATGAAAAGAGTCCTTCTGGGTGTCGTCGTACTCCTGTTCCTTTCGCCCTGTGCGGCCTTCGGGCAACGGGTGCGTCTTGCCAATGCCGGCAAGACCGGGCTGAACGTCACGTCCCTGGAGCAGGTCCTGCGGCTTTCGGAAGAGCAGATCGATCTGGCCACCGCCACGCTGATCGCCTCGGAGTACTGGAGCGATATGGTCGCGGGCCGGCGCTACCTCGACGAGCTGGACGCGATGGCGACGGAGATCGTGACCCGCCTACGCCAGCAGCGAGTGCCGATGGACTCCCGGGCCATCCCGGTCATCAATCAGTATCTCTTCGAGGAACTCGGCTTCCAGACCATCTCGCACGCCGACGATCCCAACGACCTGTTCCTGCATTCCGTAATGGACAGGCGGCAGGGCTACTGTCTGAGTCTCTCAATTCTCTACCTGTCCATCGGCGAGCGGCTTGGGCTGGACCTTCACGGCGTCGTGGTCCCGGGCCACTTCTTCGTCCGCTATGACGACGGTCGCGTCCGGTACAACATCGAGACGACCAGCAACGGCGCCTGCCCGCCCGATGAGCACTACAGGACGAAGTTCAACGTCCCCGAGGGCGGCCGCGACTCCATCTACATGAAGAATCTGAACAAGCGTCAGTCACTCGGCTGTTTCTTCAACAACCTCGGGAACGTCTACAGCGAGATCGGGGACATGGACACGGCCATGCTGGCCCTGGAGCGCGCCGTTGCCATCAACCCGACCCTCTCGGAATCACGGGCCAACCTCGGCAACATCTACCTCCAGAAAAACCGGGTGAACGAAGCCATCCGGCAGTATCGGGCGGCCCTTGAGCTGAACTCCGGCGATCCCAAGACGTACAACAACCTTGGCAATGCCTACATGGCGATCGAGGAACTCAATGCGGCGGCTTCCGCCTATCGTCACGCGATCCAACTGGACCCCAACTTCGTCGACGCCTATCGGAATATGGCCCTGCTGCTGACGAGGCAGGAGCGATACAGCCAGGCCATCGCGCAACTGAATCTGGCCCTTGCTATCGACAGCGAGAACGCGCAGATCTACAATCAGCTTGGTGAGTTGTACTACCGGCAACACGAGTATGACAAGGGACTGACGCAGTTTCGCAAAGCGGCGAATCTCAAGCCGGACTCGGCGGAAGCCCACTATGGCCTGGGGATCTGCTATGGCGGATTGAAGCTGACGGACGCGGAAATCCAGTCCTATACGCAAGCGCTGATCCTCAAGCCCACGATGCTCGCGGCCCTTGTCGATCTCGGAACGGCGTACTTCAACCAAGGGCAGTATGACCTGGCCATCCAGTACTATAGACAGGCAGTGGCGTCCAAGCCGGACGACTCGAGGATCCTGTTCAACCTGGGTTCCGCCTTTCTGAAGAAAGAGCAGTGGGACTTGGCGGTGGAAGCGTACCAGCAGGTGGTCCGGATGGATCCCAAGACAGGCGATGCGTACCATGCTCTGGCCTACGGCTTCTACATGCTGGGCAACTACGACCAGGCTTGGAGCCATGCGAACACGGCCAAGAGGCTCGGGACCAAGATCCCGGATGACCTGCTCAACGCCATTCAGGCCCGGCTCAAGCAGCCCGTCAGAGGCTGAGCAGGAAATTCCACAAGGCCCTTGACAAGATCGCAGACCTCCGGTAAAATGCGGGTACAAGGTGGGAGTCAGCAGCAGAGCTGCCTGAACGTGATCAATCCCAGGAGAAAGCCAATTATTGGAATCATCGGTGGAATCGCCTCCGGCAAGAGCACCGTAGCCGCGGAGTTCGGGAAGCTGGGTTGCGAGGTGATCAGCGCCGATGCCATCGCTCACGAACTACTTAAGGAAGGCCCGGTTCGCGATCAGGTGTGCGAGTTGTTCGGACGGGAGATCCTTCAGCCTTCGGGCCAGATCGACCGGAAGAAACTGGCGCGAATCGTATTTGCCGATGGAGAGAAACTGGCTGCACTGAACAAGGTGATCCACCCTCGCGTATTCGAACGCGTTGAGGAACTGATCGCCAGGTACAATTCCTGTGCCCATGTCAAAGCGATTGTACTTGATGTGCCGCTGTTGGTTGAAGTGGGCTGGGCAAACCGCTGTGACAGACTGGTCTTTGTCAAATGCGACCGCAGAACGCGCGACGAGAGAATCCGGCAGGCCGGGCGCATGGATGGGCAGGAAGTCGATATTCGCGAAAATTTTCAGATTTCTGTAGACAAGAAGGCAGAGCTGGCCGATAATACGGTAGACAACAATTCTGACTTCTTGACACTGGTCAGGCAAATCCAAGATATCTTCTCTGACATAGCTTGAAGCAGTTGGAGTAGTTCGCTCGGGAGTCGTGCTGCTGGCTGCCGTCTTGCTGGGCTGTGATGTGTTGTGGTTAGTCTGAGACGCCCACCCCCCGGAACGACCGGAGAGAAGATGCTTCACGTCGGCGACAGGCGTGTTGCCCGAATCTGTTGCGGAGGCAGAGAGATACCCGCACAAGCAGCGGCAGGGGTGACAGTAGAGTTACGTTTCACAAGGAAAAGGAGTAGTTATGGCGAAGGCCAAGACAACCAGAAGAAAAGGCACCCGGAGGAAGGCTGCTGGGACAGAGGCGCCGGAAGAACAGCTTGAGCAGTCGCCGGAGTCGCAGGCTGCCGCCACGGAAGAAGGAGCAGCCGGTACCCAGATGGCCGAAGCGGGAGAACCGCAACCCGGAGACGTCGAGGCCGTCGAGGGGGTGGACGAGGAATCTACGCACGCCAAGTATGAGCGCATCAAGAAGGGCAACCTGTACCTGACGGACCTGCAGCGGCTCACCGTCGGCGAACTGCACGAAATGGCCAAGAAGGAAGGCATCACCGAGTACAGCGCGCTGAAGAAGCAGGACCTGATCTTCCGAATCCTCAAGGAACGCATTCGCCAGAGCGGCCTGATGTACGGCGAGGGCGTCCTGGAGGTTCTGCCGGACGGATACGGGTTCCTCCGCAATCCCACGTACAACTATCTGTCGTCCTCCGATGACATTTACGTATCCCCGTCGCAGATTCGGCGTTTCGGCCTGCGCACCGGCAATATCGTTTCCGGACAAATCCGGCCTCCAAAGGATTCCGAGAAGTACTTCGCCCTGCTGCGCGTCGAGGCGATCAACTTCGAGAACCCGGAATTGCTCGCCGATAAGATCGTTTTCAGCGATCTGACCCCCCTGCACCCCGAGCAGCGTCTGATTCTCGAAACGACCGGCGACGAGCTGAACATGCGAATCATCGACCTCGTGACTCCCGTCGGCAAGGGACAGCGCGGACTGATCGTCGCTCCGCCCAGAACCGGAAAGACGATCCTGCTGCAGAAGATGGCCAACGCGATCAGCACGAACCATCCCGAAGTGAAGCTGATCGTGCTGCTGATCGACGAGCGCCCCGAGGAAGTGACGGAAATGGAGCGGAAGACCGCCGACAGCGTCGAGGTCATCAGCTCCACGTTCGATGAGCCCGCCGCACGGCATTGCCAGGTGGCCGAGATCGTCATCGAAAAGGCCAAACGCATGGTCGAATACGGCACCGATGTCGTCATCCTGCTCGACTCGATCACCCGTCTGGCGCGAGCGTACAACAACGAGACGCCCCACTCCGGCCGCATCCTGACCGGCGGTGTGGACGCCGGCGCCATGCAGATGCCCAAGAAGTTCTTCGGCGCCGCCCGAAAGGTGGAAGAAGGCGGCTCCCTGAGCATCTTCGCGACCGCCCTGATCGACACCGGCTCTAAGATGCACGAACTGATCTTCGAGGAGATCAAGGCGACCGGCAACATGGAATTGCACCTGGATCGCCGGCTCGTGGATCGGCGCGTCTGACCGGCCATCGATATCACGCGGAGTGGAACGCGACGCGAGGAACTGCTGCTGGACCCGAAGGAACTCGAGCTGGTCTACCGTCTGCGTCGGGTGCTCAGCGATCTGAACCCCGTCGAGGCGGTCGAGCTGCTCAAGAGCCGGCTGTCCAAGACGCGGAGCAATGCCGAGTTCCTGATGACCATGAATTTGGATTAAGGCCCTTGCCGCAGGCCATTTTCGCAAGATCACACAGGCTCTCTGTGAAATGCGATGATGGGGCTTGCGACAAAACCGAACCCTTTACAGGGTTCGTTCAGGGGATTAACATACCTTCCGGCAGACGCGTGTCTGCCGGATTTTTTTTTGCACGTTCTCTACGTTGGATGGGTCATGACAGAAGAGTTGTCCAAGGCATACGATCCGAAGTCCATTGAGGAGCAGATCAACCAACTCTGGCAATCGGGGGCCTACTTTCACGCGGTGCCCAAGCGCGACGGGCAGGAGCGAAAGCCGTTCACGATCGTGATCCCGCCGCCGAATGTAACCGCCGCTCTGCACCTGGGACATGCCCTGAACAACACGCTCCAGGACGTCCTGATCCGCTTCCGCCGGATGCAGCAGTGCGAAACGCTCTGGATGCCCGGCACGGACCACGCCGGCATCGCGACGCAGACCGTCGTCGAGAAACGCATCCTCGCGGAGGAAGGCAAACGGCGCACTGATTTCGCCCGAGAGGATTTTGTAAAACGCATCCAGGCGTGGAAGGACGAGTACGAGGCCACCATCCTCGGCCAACTCAAGGCAATGGGCTGCTCGTGCGACTGGGAGCGAACGCGGTTCACGATGGACGATGTCTGTGCCAAAGCGGTCCGGGCAACGTTCTTCAAGCTCTTCAAGGACGGCCTGATCTACCGCGGCAAACGCCTGGTCAACTGGGACCCGGCCACGCAGACGGTCCTCGCGGACGACGAAGTCGAGCACGAGACCATCCAAGGCCATTTCTGGTACATGCGATATCCGCTCGTCGAGCCGGTGAAGATCCCGCGTGCTGTCATATGTGTCGAGGACGTCCCGTCCGCGAGTGCCGAGGGCGTCCCGCCCTCGGACACGGAACACGAATCGACCATCGATAAACGAATGGGCCGCTATCTGCCGCATTGGTCGAAGGACGACGCTGTGTACGCTGTCACCTTCCGCTTGGCCGATGCGGTGCCGAATGATGTATCCGAAGCGTGGCGTGTTCAGCGAAAGGAGATCGTCCAGCGTGCCGAGCAACAGGGCCGTTCAATCAGCTATGTCGAACAAATCGAGTTGCAGAGACTCTACTCAACCAAGATCGAAACCTTCCTTGATGCAGGGCACGGCGAGTGCCTTCTCAAAAATCCGCAAGCTGCTGAGATCGTGCAGAATGCACTAAGGCATTTCGATAATGAACGGTACGAGATTGTCGCATGGGCGATCATGCCGAATCACGTGCACGTGATCGTCAGGCCATTCGCCGGGGAGGAGTTGTCCAAGATCGTTCAGTCCTGGAAGTCCTTCACAGCCAAGGAAATCAACCGACTGCTTGATCGTCAGGGCTCCCTGTGGATGGATGAATACTACGACCACTTGATTCGCGATGGGAAGGACCTCGCAAACCAAGTCGGCTACGCACTAACAAATCCCGAGAAGGCAGGTCTGCAGGGTTGGTCTTGGTATGGCGTGATCCGCCGTGAAGAACGAGGGCAAGATGCCCTCGACACGCGCGGGCAGGACGCCCGCGACACATTAGTCATCACTCATGTCACGGTCGCCACGACCCGGCCCGAAACCATGCTGGGCGACACCGCGGTCGCGATGAACCCGTCCGACCCGAGAGCCCCCTACCTCGTGGGCAAGCAGATCCGTCTGCCCATCGTCGGGCGAATCATCCCGATCATCGCCGACGAGCACGTCGTGCTGCCGAATCCCGAGAGCGAGGACGAGAAGGCCCGCTTCTCCACCGGCTTCCTGAAGGTCACGCCTGCCCACGACCCGGACGACTGGGCCATCGGACAAAGGCACAGTCTCCCCGTCATCAATATCATGGCGCCCGACGGCTCGATCAGCGACAAGCACGGCTGGCAGGACGCCACCGAGCCTAAGGCCCGCAACCTGCTCGGCATGGATCGGTTCGAGGCCCGAGAGGACATCGTCGAGTGGTTCCGCCAGAAGAACCTCCTGGAAGATATCCGCGACTATGCCCACGAGGTCGGGCACAGCTATCGCAGTCACGTCCCCATCGAGCCGTACCTGTCCGACCAGTGGTACGTCGCGGTCAAGAAGCCCATCGAGCATCTCGCAACCAAGTTCGGCGGCGGACTCATCGAAGGGACCGACGTTCCGGTGAACTCACTCGCGGGCCTGGCGCTCAAGCCCCTGCTCGACGGCCGACTACGATTCATCCCCGAGCGATACGCCAAGACCTACCAGACCTGGCTGGAAAACCTGCGGGACTGGCCGATCAGCCGCCAGCTCTGGTGGGGACACCGCATCCCTGTGTGGACGCTGACACTTTCCCATGCTGCATATAGACACGCACACGAGACTGACGCACAAACGGAAGAACGAGTGGAGAGAGAATTTTTCGATGGATTTGAGAGTTTCCTTCATGAATGCGGAATACATGAGGAAGTCGAGTGGCAACGGTCTGAACGACTGATTGAGGGCACATACCCAATATATGTGTGTGCCAATAGTCTCCGTGCACACAAGGCATTGGATATGCTCACCAGTATCCTCGCACACAAATCTGGCGCAACTCCTCAGGTGGTCAGAGAGTACCACGCGGAGAACGAGAGGTTCAAAAGAGAATTCGGCCAAGGCGCGTTCAATACCATTGGCGGCTTTCGAGAGCGAATAACGGTTATTGAACACGATCCAGACGTACTGGATACGTGGTTCTCGTCGGCCTTGTGGCCGTTCAGCACGCTGGGATGGCCGGAGGAAACGCCTGCGTTCAAGGCGTTCTATCCTGGCGATGTGCTGTGCACCGCTCGCGAGATCATCACACTGTGGGTCTCCCGTATGGTGATGATGGGACAGTACTGCGCGGGCGATATCCCGTTCCATGATGTCTACATTCACGCGATGATCCAGGACGGCGAGGGCCGCAAGATGTCCAAGAGCCTGGGCAACGGGATCGACCCGCTCATCGCGATCGACAGCCACGGCGCCGACGCCATGCGGTTCACGCTGGCAACCATGACGACGGACACCCAGGACATCCGCATGCCGGTGGCGTCGATGACGCTGCCCGACGGCCGCACGGTGAACACCTCGCCCAAGTTCGACGTCGGCCGCAATTTCTGCAACAAGCTGTGGAACGCGTCGCGGTTCGCCATGATGAACCTGGAGGGCGTGGACCCCGCCGCGTTCGATGCGAGCCGGATGGATATCACCGACAAGTGGATACTCTCGCGTCTCGCGACGACCCGCGACGAAGTCACACAGTCCATCGAGGCGTTCAAGTTCAGCGAGCCGCTCAACCAGTTGTACCGCTTTTTCTGGAACGACCTGTGCGACTGGTATCTCGAATGGGTCAAGTACCGAGTGCGTGACGACGCGAGCAAGGGAGTTGCACAGAACGTCCTGGCCTTCGTGCTCGATCAAACGCTGCGCCTGCTGCACCCCTTCATCCCGTTCATTACCGAGGGCATTTACCAGAAGCTCAACGAGATGGCGCCGGTCCGGGAGCTTAGGGGCGTTGCGGCCAGTGGGACGGCCCCGGCCCTCGTTATCGCGCCCTGGCCCGGAAGCATGGTGTCGTTGAAGGACTCGCAGGTCGAGAGACAAATCCAGGTCGTCCAGGACGTGGTCCGGGCGATTCGCGACCTCAGAAGCCGGTACAACATCCCGCCCAGTGCGAGGCTCAAAGCCTCGGCCGGCGCGCCGCAGGCTACAGCCGCGATCCTGAGCGATGGAAGCGATCTGGTCTGCCGGTTGGCGGGGTTGGAGACGTTCTCGGCTGCCGAAGGGCTCGCCAAGCCAAACAACGCGGCAACAGCCATTGTAGAAGAGACGCGCGTCTACGTGCACGACGTGATCGACCCCGGCGCCGAACGGGCCCGACTCACCAAGCAGAAGCAGGAAATCGAGCAGGCGAAGAAGGGCGTGGAGAGCAAGCTGGCCAACGAGAACTTTGTGACGAGGGCAAAACCCCAGGTGGTCGCCCAGGCCCGGGAGAAGCTCACGCAGCTTCAGGAACAGCTACAGGCAGTCGAGAGGCATCTGGCCGAACTCGACGGTTAGCGGATACAGGGGGATCGAATGGAAGTGGAAGTTGAACTCTCGCGGATCATCATCAATGAGACTTCCGACCAGCAGATCATCGTGCTGAAGGAGCGCCACGGCTCGCGCGGGTTCCCGATCGTGATCGGGATCGTGGAGATCTTCGCCATCGACCGGCGGCTCAAAGGGATCACGCCGCCCCGCCCGATGACACACGACCTGCTCGCCAACGTCATCGAGGGGCTCGGCGCGAAGGTCCAGCGGATCGTCATCACCGACCTCCGCAATCACACGTTCTACGCGACAATTCATCTCGCCATCGATGGCCGCACGGTCCAGATCGATTCCCGGCCCTCCGACGCCATCGCGCTGTGCGCCGCCATCCAGGCCCCTATTTTTGTGGCTGAGCACGTTTTCGATCTGACGAATCAGTGAAGAAGGTCGCGATCATCAACAAGCCGACGGCAATGCACAACATCGCATCGGCGATGTTGAACGTGTGCCAGTGCCTGCCGGGCCAGTAGACCACGTCGATGAAATCACGGACCTGGCCCCCGTTGAAGGCGCGATCCCACAGATTGCCGCTGACACCCGCAGCAAAGAGCCCCAGCGACGCGTGAATGATGCGTTGCTTTGCTCCGGCGAAGAAGAACCATCCGAGAATGATGAGCATCGCGAGCACCGAGACTCCGATCAGGAAAGCCTGTTGCCCATGAGCGATCCCGAACGCCGCCCCTCTGTTCAAGGCCAGTTGGAACGTCAGGAAACCATCGATGATCCCGGCCTGGTGGCCCTCCACCTCCCACAGCCAGGTGAACACCGCATGCTTCGTCCATAGATCCAGTGCAAGACCGAGCAGCAGCGTCGGCCAGAAGATCAGGTGCGCCGTGACATCGGGCAACTCGATTCTCTGACGAATGCTCAACGGACAGCCCGGCACGACTTGATCGGTGGTTTCTCGATTGCCTGTATCCATAGCCTCAGTAGTTCAACCCCTGCAAGGGACTCTGTTGTTTCGAACTCTCCCGAATCAGCCCCTCCAGCACCTCGTGTTTCGGCTGATCCGGCTTGATGACCAGCGAGCGGCGCCAATGGCGCAGCGCCTGCTCCTCCCACCGGCGATCCTCCAACTGGCGAGCCCTCAGCATGCAGGCGACTCCCAGGCCGCGATAGGCCTCCCAGTCGGCCCCGTCGAGATCGACTGCCCTGCGATACGCCTGCAGAGCCTGTTCCAGGTCCCCCCGCTTGATGAAGCAATACCCCAGGTGCCGCACAGCGGCGCCATCCCGGGGTCGCATCTGCGTTACCGAAACCAGGACATCCTGCGCCCGGTCGAACCGCCCCGCCTTCAGATAAGCTACGCCCAGGGACAGCAGGACGTTCGGATCGGGAGTGTCCGTCGTCGAGAGCTTCTCATAGACGTCGATCGCCCGAGCGTAGTCCTGCTGGCCTTCATAGGCACGCGCCAACACGGGCAACAGCTTGTCGCGATGGGCCGGCGACTGCTCGCAGTAGAGCTGCGCCCTGGCGTACTGACCCGCCTTCACGAGACAGCCGGCGGCACCCGACAGCGCGTCCAGACTGTTCGGATCCAATGCGACCGCGCGGGTATAGGCATCGGCCGCTTGGGGGTATCTTTCCAGTCTTTCATAGGTCCTGGCCAGATTCATGTGGTTCACGAACGACGAGGGCTCCAGCCTGGCCGCCTGCTTGAACGCGACTGCGGCCTTCTCGTGCTCACCGAGATTCTCGTAGGCCTTGCCCAACTCCGGGTAAGCCGGAGCAAACTGAGGGTTGGCTTTGATCGCCTTGTTCAGCTTATCGACCGCCAGCAGATCCTGTCCCGATTCCCGAAGCGCCACAGCGTCCGTATACAGATCGGCTGCACGCTGTTGCGGTACACACCCGGGAAACAGGCACAAAACCAGCAGCAGACCGGCGAACCTTGTCAAACCCACCTTGTTCTTTCCCTCGGACACCAATGGGCCGCCTTTCCGATGTGCAGCCGTCATCCTTGCGCGATTCTACACCCAGCCGAGCGGTGGATTATACCAGAGCCTCGCTGCCAGTCAAAGCCCTTGGCGACCCTTATGGCGATTCCGCGGCCGGCCTGCCAAATAATTGACAGGGTCCTGGAGCGGCTGTATGATACCAAACCCGCAGGCTATCCGGCGGGATGGCGTCTGCGCTCAGAATCGAACCGAGCCTCGGATGTGGTGTTTCGCTGCTGAGGCCGTCTATACCAGTTTGAAAGGCATGTTCTACATGACGAAAGAGAAGATCGCCGTGAAAAAAAGACCATGTGTCTTAATCATACGTGACGGCTGGGGTTACAATCCGGACCCCAGTGAAGATGCGTACAATTCCATCAAGCGGGCGCATGTCCCGACAGATGATATGCTCATGGCCGAATACCCTCATTGCCTCGTTCATACGCACAGCGAGTGGGTCGGCCTTCCCGACGGGACCATGGGCAACAGCGAAGTGGGCCACCAGAACATCGGCGCCGGCCGGATCGTGCCCCAGGAATCGGTCCGGCTCACGTTTGCCATCCGCGATGGCTCCTTCTTCCAGAATGAGCAGTTCCTCAAGCTCGTCGAATTCGTCAAGGCCCACCAGGGCAAGATGCACCTCATGGGTCTGTGCAGCGACATTGGCGTACATTCGCTCCTCGGCCACCTCTATGGCCTACTCGAACTCGCGAAGCGCAACGATCTGAAGGACGTCTTCATCCACGCCTTCACGGACGGCCGGGACTCGCCGCCCAACAGCGGTCTGGGGTACCTCACCGACATCGAGAAGAAGGCGGCCGAGATCGGGGTCGGCAAGATCGCGACCGTGATGGGTCGCTTCTACGCGATGGACCGCGACAGCCGCTGGGACCGCGTGCAGAAGGCCTATGAATGCCTGCGGTTCGGCAAAGGACTCAAGGCCCTCAGCGCGACGGAGGCCGTCAAGGACAGCTATGGCAAGAGCGTGACCGACGAGTTCATCGAGCCAACCGCGATCGTCACGGAAGACGGCGAGCCACTTGCGAAAATCGCCGACGGCGACGGCGTCGTCTTCTTCAACTTCCGAGGCGACCGGCCTCGCGAGATCACACGGGCGTTCGTCGATCCGGACTTCAAGGAGTTCACGAGGGCTGTCAAGCCGGATGTGTATTTCGTCTGTCTGACCGAATACGATGCGTCGATCCCGGCGCCGGTCGCGTTCCCGAAACCGGCAAAGATGAAGAACATCCTCGGCGCCTACTGGGGCTCCCTCGGGATCAAGCAGTTCCGCTGCGCCGAGACGGAGAAATATGCCCACGTGACGTTCTTCTTCAACGATTACAACGAGAAACCCTTCAAGGGGGAGGACCGACAGATTGTTCCGTCGCCGAAGGTTCGAACGTACGATCTGAAACCCGAGATGAGCGCCTACGAAGTGGCGAACGTCGTGCTGGAGCGGCTCGATTCCGACAAATACGACGTGATGGTCGTCAACTTCGCCAATCCGGACATGGTGGGCCACACCGGGGATCTGAATGCGGCGATCAAGGCCGCCGAGACGGTGGACCAGTGCGTCGGCAAGATTCTCGACAAGGTCAAGAGCATGGGCGGCGCGGCCATCGTCACTGCGGACCACGGGAATTTCGAGAAGATGATCGACAGCTCGCCGGACAGCCCGCACACGGCGCATACGGTCGGCGACGTTCCCCTCATCCTCTTCGACGACCGATACAAAGGCAAGACGCTGCGGGAAGGCGGCACGCTGGCCGACATCGGCCCGACGCTCCTGGAGGTCATGGGATTGCCCCAGCCCAAGGAGATGACCGGTCGCAGTCTGCTGCAATCGTGATGTAAGGGAGTGTGGGGCCATCCCATGGCGGAAGTATTTCCGGAATCGGTCAGAAGGCTGCCGCAAGCTGATATTCCGCTTCGGGGGCTGCGTGCCTGGCTCCTGCAGGGGGAGAATCACCAGGTGCTCTTCATGCAATTCGAGGAAGACGCCGAGATCGCTATGCACACCCACGAGAGTCAGTGGAGCACCGTCCTTCAGGGACAGATCGATCTGGTCGTGCAGGGTGTCGCCTGTACCTATCGACAGGGCGACAACTATGTCGTTCCCCGGGGCGTTCCACACTCGGCGATGATCCATGCGGGATACGCGGATATAACGGTCTTCGACGAGAAGAGTCGCTACGAGGTCAAGTGAGCGACCGAGTGTCTTGTGGAGCCGCCGATCTCCATGTGACTTTCGGGAAACGTGCCAACGGATGGCCGGGACGGTAGCAGCTATATGAGTCGAATTGTCCTCCTCGATCGCAACATGGTGAATTTGATCGCCGCAGGCGAGGTGATCGAGCGCCCGGCCAGCGTCGTCAAGGAGCTGATGGAAAACAGCATCGACGCAGGCGCCACGGCCATCACCGTGACCATCGAGGATGGGGGCCGCAAGCTGATCGCGATCAGCGACAACGGCAACGGTATGGACGCGGAGGACCTCGCCACCGCCTTCGAGCCGCACGCAACGAGCAAGGTCAAGGAAGCCGCCGACCTGAACCGGATCGCCACGCTGGGGTTCCGAGGCGAGGCGCTGGCCAGTATCGCGTCGATCGCGCAGGTTCGTGCGGTCAGCCGAACGCCCGGCAGCGACTCGGCCCACTGCATCGAGATCGATTGCGGCGACAAGGGCCCGGTCGTCCCGTGCAGCGGCGACGTCGGTACGACGATCCAGGTTCGCGAGCTGTTCTACAAGACACCCGCCCGCCGCAAGTTCCTGCGCACCGCGAATACGGAGTTGGGCCACGTCACGGAACAGTTCGCAAGAATCGCCCTGCCGCAGGGGCAACTGGACCTGGCGATGGTTCACAATGGCCGGGAACTGTACCGGCTATCCAGGACCGAGAGTCTCAAACAGCGTGTCGCCCAGCTCTTCCCCATGCTCGTTTCCCAGACGGGCGACGACCTGATCGAGACCGAGACCAACGAAAAGGGGATCCGTATCCGCGCGTTGCTCGGCCTGCCGGGCCTGTCGCGAACGAGCAACCAGTTCCAGTACGCGTTTCTGAACGGTCGATTCATCCGCGACAAGTTCATTTCGCACGCCGTCAAGGAAGCCTACCGGGGCATGCTCGACGCGAACCGATTTCCGGTGGTGTTCCTGTTCATCGACATGCCGTTCAGCGAGTATGACGTGAACGTACACCCGACGAAGGTTGAAGTGCGCTTCTACAACTCGAACCTCGTGCACTCGCAGGTCCTGGGCGTCTTGCGTGAACGGCTGCTGGGCACGAATCTGAACATCGCGGCGCAGTTGCCCACTCGGGAATCGGCGTCGGCGGACGAGGAGGGCGTTGGACGAGACCTGAGGAGGCAACAGATCGCCGATGCGATGGCCGAGTTCTTCAAGCGGCATCGGCCCGTTCACCAGCAGCAGCAATTCGACCTGCGTGCGGAAAGCGCGCCCGACCGCCGCGATTCGGAGTATCGCAGGACGGTGATCGACAAGGCGGGTCCTGTGATGGGCCCTCCGCCGGGAGAGTGCAAGTACCTCCAGGTCCACGACAGTTACATCATCGAGCAGACCGACGAGGGCTTCGTCGTGATCGACCAGCACGCCCTGCATGAGCGCATGCTGTACGAGACGCTGCAACGCCGGCTGCAACGAGAGAGCCTCGAATCCCAGCGATTGCTGCTGCCTGAAAGCCTCGAAGTCAACGAGGCTCAGGCCGGAGCGATCGAAAACCACGCCGACGTGCTCGTGCAGTTGGGCATCGAGCTGACGCCGTTCGGCCCCAGGACGTACGCCATCCAGACGTTTCCCACCATGCTGGGAAATGCCTCGCCGGGGGAGTTCGTCTACGGCCTGCTCGATCTGCTTGTCGAGCAGGGCGCCGCCATGTCCAAGAAGGACCTGTTCGACCACATTCTGAATATGGTGGCCTGCAAGGCAGCCATCAAGGCCGGCCAGAAGCTCACCGACAGCGAGATCCGGCAACTGCTCGCGGACCGCGAGTGGTTCGAATCGACGAGCCGCTGCCCGCACGGCCGGCCCACGACGATCCGATTCTCGATCAGCGAGTTGGAGAAGCAATTCAAGAGGACCTGATGAGCAAATGGTGGCTCTTATCGGCAGCGTTCGTGCTGTGGACGGCAGCGGGGTCCGCGATCGTGCGGACCTCGGCCGACGAGACAAGCCGCAGCCTCGGTTCGCGGGTCCCCCACCGCATCGTGTCGATGGCGCGGAACCTCACGGAGATTGTCTTCGCTCTCGGTCTTGGGACCAATTTGGTCGGCGTGACGCAGGACAGCGACTACCCCCCCGCCGCGGCGAAGAAACCGAGCGTCGGGACCTTCTGGCAGCCGGACATCGAGGCGATCATCGCCACGCGCCCTGATCTTGTCGTGACCCAGGCGTTTGAGCAGCACAGGGACCTGGCGCGAAGGCTTCGGCGCATGGGTTACGGCAGCCTGGTGGTGGAGGTGGAAACCGTCGCCGGCCTCTTCGAGGGGATTCTCGCCATCGGGGACGCCACCGAAACACACGGACGGGCCGACGCGTTGTGCGCGGACGTCCGAGCCGAGATCGACCGGCTTCGCGCGTCCACCACCGGCATGCGTCCGGTGAAGGTCCTTTGGGTGGTGCAGCGAGAGCCGCTGCGAGTGGCCGGCCGGAACACCTTCGCCAACGAGATGATCGAGCTGGCGGGAGGCGAGAATGCCATCGGTCCGACGCTTCATGTCTACCCCGCCATCGGGTCCGAGCAGGTGATCGCGGCGCGTCCGGAGGTCATCATCGAGCCCGCGATGCTGCCGGGAATGATGGATCGGCAGCGTCAACAGGCCCTCGCCTACTGGAACCGATTTGAGAACGTGCCCGCCGTGACCGACGGGCGAGTCTACGTGATCGACGGCGACGTGGTCTCCCGGCTGAGCCCTCGTCTGCCCACTGCGATTCAGACGATTGCCCGATGCCTTCGACCGGATCTGTTCGGAGAGTAACAAGTGCATCCGCCCCTGACCCCGAGGATACTGCTGTTCAGAACGACGCTTGCGGCGGCGCTGCTCCTGGCGATCATGCTTGTCTGTGCGTTGATCGGTCCGCAGGACATCTCTCTGAAGGCGGCGCTCGGCGGTTCCAGGATCGACGCGGCGCCCAGTCCGGATTACGAGATCCTCGTGCGGGTCCGCATCCCGAGGGTTCTCCTGGCGGCGATGGTCGGAGCGGCGTTGGCCGGTTCCGGCGTGGTCTTTCAGGCGCTGCTCCGCAATCCGCTGGCCGATCCGTACATCCTGGGCGTTTCCAGCGGCGCCGGCCTCGGGGCCATGATCGCCGTGATCGGCGGGCTGAGCTGGACCCTGTGGGGACGTTCCCCCATCGCGGTCTTCGCCTTCCTCGGCGCCCTGGGAACCGTGTGGCTGGTCTGGGGCATCGGCCGCATCACGGGGAAATACCAGGTCACGGGGTTGCTCCTGGCCGGGGTCGTCGTCAACGCCTTCTTCTCTGCGATGATCATGTTCCTCGTTTCCATCGCCAAGGGGCAGCAACTCTACGCGACCCTTTTCTGGCTCATGGGCAACATGACCGAGGAGGACTTCTTCGTCCTCTGGATCGGCGGCGGCTGTATCGTGTCCGGCCTCACCGCCCTGTTCTTCCTGGGTCCTCAGCTCAACATCATCAGCGTCGGCGCCCAGGACGCCCGGAGCATCGGCGTGCCGGTGGAGAAAATCGAACTTGCGGCCTTCGCGATCTCCGCGTTCATCACCGCCGTGGCGGTCAGTCTCAGCGGGCTCATCGGATTCGTCGGTCTGATCGTGCCCCACGCGGTACGGCTCCTGTTCGGGCCGGACCACCGCCAGCTCCTGCCGTTGAGCAGCCTGGGCGGCGCCATGTTTCTCGTCGTGGCCGATACTGCGGCCAGGATGGTTGTGGCCCCTGCCCAGTTGCCGGTCGGCGTCGTGACAGCCATGATCGGAGGCCCGTTCTTCTTATTGCTCCTCATCCGGCACAGCAAGAAGGTATACTGGCCCACATGACAACGGTGATCCAGATCGACCGGGTTTCCTTTGGCTACGGGGCACAGAGGCCCGTCCTGAGCCAGATCAGCGTCGGCGTCCGACAGGGGGCGTTCCTTGCGGTCGCCGGGGCGAATGGCGTAGGCAAGAGCACGCTCATCAAGATCATGGCCGGGCTGCTCAAGCCTCAATCGGGGACCGTCCTGTTGGAGGGCCGGGAGCTATACTCCTATAGCGTGCAGGAGATTGCCCGGCGAATCGCCGTTGTGCGACAGGAATTTGTGCCTGCCTTCGGGTTCTCCGTCCTGGAGACCGTCCTGATGGCTAGGACAGCCGGCTACGGCCCGCTCGGTTTCGAGCGTAAAGAAGACCGGGCTTTGGCGACGCGCGCCCTTGAAATGACCGACACGGCTCGGTTCTCCTCACGACCGCTGGGAAGCCTCAGCGCCGGGGAGCGACAACGGGTCTTCATCGCCAGAGCCCTGGCGCAGAACACGCCCATCCTTCTGCTGGACGAGCCCACTTCGTTTCTCGACCTGAAACACCAGGTGGCCATCTACGATCTGCTGAAATCCATCCAGGAGGAAACCGCCGCGACGATCGTCGCGGTCACGCACGACCTCAATCTCGCGACGCAATACTGTGATGAGGCACTACTGCTGTACCCGCCGGCAGAAGATTCGGATGCCGCCTTGGGCGGGAGTCATCCCACATCTCCCTCTCGCTGCCGTATTGGCTCGATTTCCGAAGTCCTCAGCCCCCCGGAGATTCAGCGGGCATTTGGCGTTCACGTCTTCTCGGGCAGGATCGGGCAGGAGAGATTCATCATGCCGCTGGGAACGAAGGCGAAAGACGCCGGTTTCTCGGGTCGATCCGCGTAATCCCCTGCGCATCGCGTACTGGGCGTTCCCGGCCTGCAAGCACCACTCCCTTATCGGACGCCTGAGGCACTGCGCAAAAAACTGTCCGCGAAACGACGGCCTTTTGTGCTTTTTCGGCAGATTAGGCTATGATCCGTAGCGGGATCATGGTATAATAGACTGTTCTATAGATGTGATAGAATTTATCTGTATCCGCAAGAGAGAGGTAACTCAGACGTGGCCGAGAAACGAAAGAAAACATCCAAAAGCAACGGCGACCGCGAGAAGGTACCCAAGGTGCATCTCAGTGTAAAAGAGCTTGCGGCATTCAAATTGATGCTCCTGGAGAAGCGGCAGGAGATCTTCCGGAATGTTCACGAGATTGAGGGAGAGACACTGCGGAAGTCGAGACTGGACGCCAGTGGCGATCTATCGAGCATGCCTATCCATATGGCCGATCTGGGGACGGACAACTTCCAGCAAGAATTCTCGCTGGGACTGATGGATAGCGAGCGAAGGCTCATCTCGGAAATCGACGACGCGCTGAATCGGATCGAGGACGGCACCTACGGAATCTGCGAGGGTACGGGCAAGCCGATCACCAAGGCGCGGCTGGAAGCGCAGCCTTGGGCGCGTTACTCCGTAGAATATGCAAAGATGATCGAAAAGAGACAGGCGACGGAATTCGAATGACCGACGCGTAATCCCGCGTTGCCAACCATATGGGCAAGAACTCTCGCCCCGGAAGAGAGCAAGGGGCAGGGGCCAACCCGGGAACCGGCGATGGACAGCAGGACCGAAGACACACGGAATGCTCGGATGCGAGACCGAGCCCAAACCGAAGAAGCAGAAAACCCGCCGCACCGGCGGTTCATCTGTCCACTCTGTAAACGTTCCATTCCCCTGCCGACAGGGGAATCCTCCAAGCGGCCCCGATTCTTCCCTTTTTGTTCCGAGCGCTGCAAACTCATCGACCTGGGCGCCTGGTTTGATGCGGACTACCGGATCCCCGCCAAACCCGACGAGGAGTCGGAGGAATCGGTGGACCCGGGACCCGGAATCGACCACGAGCCCCCTGCAGAATAACCCCCAGAACAGGTGTAGACAGTGGGACGCTCGTGCGGTAGCATACCACGCATGTTGGCGACGATTCCGTGTTGCAGCGATGCGGTCAAGAGGTCTTGAAAGGAGGCAGCATGGTCGGCACAGGAGAACCCACATCCCCATGGGGTAGCTTTCTTTTCCCGCACATCTTCCGGTCGTTCCGCATGGCCATCCAGCCATCCAGGCTGGTTACCGCATTTGCCGCGGTGGCGGGGATCTGTCTGGCCGGGTGGGTCATGGATTTGAGCAGAACCGTTATTGTGACCGACGGTCCGGCGGTCGCAGGATATGGACAGCTCCTCCCCAGCGGTATGACGGAGCTTGACCTGTATGCAATATCCGAGACGAGACTTCAGGAACTGGTGGAATCCCCGCCTGCCGACAGCAGTCGAGTGGGACTGTTTGCGGCCCTGTGTCGATTCTGCGCCATCCAGTGTCGTTCGGGCAATGTCTTCGGATGCCTTCGTGCGCCGGTCTGGGCTCTCACATATCATACGGTGTACAGTGTCGTGTTTTTTGCCGTCGTTCTCGTCGCGCTGTCGTTCGCCGGGGGCACGATCTGTCGCATGACCGCGCTGGAATTCGCCCTGGGCAGGAGGATGGGGCTCAGCGAGGCTTGGCGTTTCAGCATCGACCGGATCGCAAGCCTTGTGGCGGCTCCAATTGGGCCGCTCGTTATCGCACTGCTGCTGGGTTTGCCCGTCGTCGCGATCGGCGCCCTGGGCAACATTCCCGTCGTCGGAGAGCTTCTTACGGGCCTGCTCTTCCCTCTGGCCCTTGTGGCAGGGCCCTTCATTGCCATCCTTCTCATCGGGGTCGTAGCCGGGGTGAGTCTTATGGCGCCCACGATCGCCTATGAGGATTCCGACTTCTTCGACGCCATCAGCCGAGCGTTCAGCAACATCTACGCAAGACCCTGGCGGATGGGTTTCTACAGTCTGGTGGCCGCCGTTTATGGGGCCGCGTGTTATCTTTTCGTCCGGCTCTTCGCATTCCTCGCCCTGTGGTCCACCCGCGGATTCCTCCAACTGGGTCTTCGCGATGAGAAACTCGACGCGATCTGGTCCCCGCCAAGCCTCGCCGGCCTGCTGGGGGCCGCCGCCTCGCCGGATGGCTGGTCTCTCTGGCTCGCAGCCTTCTTCATCCGGATTTGGGTCCTTGTGGTTGTCGGACTGACGGTCTCGTTCATCCTCAGTTTCTACTTCTCCGCCAGCACAATTATCTACGCGTTAATGCGCAACCGCGTCGATGGAACGGTCATGAACGAGGTGTATGTAGCTGCCGAGGAAGCCCCACAAACGTCCGAATAATCGCCCGCCTGTCGCATCTTCCCCCGGCCGGCAGACAAATGCCCCGCGGGTCGTACCGCAACTCAATTCCATCGCCGTCCGAGCCGATGATAGAGATGGGCCCGGTATACGGCGCCCAAGTGCCTCTCGTGCCTGAGGTTGTGGTGTGATCCAAAGCCAAGTGCGATGCCGGGGAAATATGTGCGATCCATACACAGAGACCGACGCGCCGCCCGGTGACGGCGAGCCCTCGCGTGTCCCCGTCTTGCCCGCCGGCTTCCTGGGGACCCCAAACGCGGTACGTCGCGTTTGGGAACCCCTGCTGACCTTCCGCAAGCCGCTCATCGTGCTGGCCCACATCCTGGCCTTTGCGGCCTCCCTCATCTTCTCATTCCTCGTCGCCAATAACATGCAGTTCCGGCACGAGTGGCTGGTCAGGCAGTACCCCTTCGTCTTGCTGTTCGTGCTTCTCGTCAAACTACCGGTGTTCGGAGCGTTCAAGCAATATCGTGGGTGGTGGCGGTACGTGAGCATCTCGGACCTCCTCCAGATCGTGCGGGCATCGCTCGTCAGCACGCTGATCATCGTCTCCGTCTGGTTCGTGGTGATCCTGCACGTCCCGGCGGTTCGGCATATTCTGCCGCCGGGGATTGCGGCCGTCAGCCAAGGCGTGTTCATGGCCGACCTGTTCGGGACGATCCTCCTGCCGGCCGGTCTGCGAATGATCACGCGGCTCTATCACGAGGAGTTCCGTACGACCGAGAACCGCCGGCTGACGCGGTTCCTGATCGTCGGCGCCGGCAACGCCGGAGAGGGGTTGCTCCGCGAGATCCATCGCATGCCCATCACGCAGTACGACGTCATCGGGTTCATCGATGACGATCCCGTCAAGCAGGGAATCAACATCCATGGCATTCCCGTACTCGGAACCGTGGCGCGACTGCCGCAGATATGCAAAGACCGAAGCATCGAGGAGATCGCCATCGCCATGCCTTCGGCCACCCGCCAACAGCTCCGGCGGGTCATCCAGGTCTGCGAAGGCGCCCAGGTGCGATTCCGCACGGTCCCCTCTATCACGGACATCGCCTCGGGCAGACTGCGGGTCTCGGAGATTCGCGACGTGGACATCAACGACCTGCTCGGGCGGGAGGTCGTGCAGCTCGACCTCGATCTGATCGAAGCGTTTGCCAAGGCCAAGACCATTCTGGTCACCGGCGCCGGCGGGTCCATCGGTTCGGAGATGTGCCGCCAGATCTGCCACTTCGGACCCAAGCTGCTGCTGCTCGTGGAGCAGGCGGAGAACCCGCTGTTCTATGTGGAGCGGGATTTGAGTCATCGGTTCCCCGGCGTGCGGACCGAAGCTCTCATTTGCGATATCACCGACCGTGCGAGGATTGACGCCGTCTTCGAGCAGTACGAACCCGAGGTGGTCATTCACGCCGCAGCGCACAAGCACGTCCCCTTGATGGAGACCAATCCCGGCGAGGCCGTCAAGAACAACGTCCTGGGCACCCAGACCGTCGCCGATGCAGCCGACAGGCACCATGCCACGCACTTCGTCATGATCAGCACGGACAAGGCGGTGAACCCGACGAGCATCATGGGCTCGTCGAAACGGATCGCCGAGATGTACATCCAGGACCTCGGCAAGACCAGTCGGACGCAGTTCATCACGGTCCGGTTCGGCAATGTCCTCGGCTCCGAAGGCTCGGTCGTGCCGATCTTCAAACGACAAATCGCCGAGGGCGGCCCGGTCACTGTGACGCACCCGGAGATGAAGCGGTACTTCATGACCATCCCCGAGGCCAGCCAACTCGTCCTGCAGGCCGCCAGCATGGGCCAGGGCGGCGAGATTTTCGTCCTGGACATGGGCGAGCCGGTCCGCATCGTGGACCTCGCCAAGGAACTCATTACGCTCAGCGGCTTCCGTCCCGGCGAAGACATCGAGATCGTCTTCATCGGCCTGCGCCCCGGCGAGAAGCTCTTCGAGGAGCTTCGCATCGAGGGCGAGGACATGCAGCGAACCCGCCACCCGAAGATCAGCATCTGGCGCAACATCCCGATGGATCGCCCCCGGCTCCGCGCCGCTATTGCCGAACTGCTCGATCTGGCCAGGCAGCAGGATCACGCCGGCCTGACCGCCTGTATCAAGGCCCTCGTGCCGGAATATGCGCCCAACCACGACAATTCGTTCCGGCCCGCCGGGGCAATCGAGTCACAACTGTAACCGCGTCCGTCAGTCCATCAACTAAAGACCATGCTCCGACAGCCAGTTGAGCGGGACCAATTCCACGCGGCAATCACGGTACAAGACGATCGTGTCCTTCCCCTGTTCCTGGAGCGTCTTGTTGTAGGCCAACACACGACCGGGCTCCTCTCGCGGCGTTCCACCCTTGCCGAGATAGGTCACGTTCGCCAGGACCCAGGCAAAGTCGCCACTCTTGTTGATATAGTCTCTCGCCTCGTCGAGTGTGTCGGGATACTTGTCCTGGTGGTCCTTCGCATAGACCAACAGTGATTTGCCCAGACTCGTCAACTGCGTGCGAGATGCCTCTCGCAGAGCGATGGCCACGAGTTCCTTGAGCCGTCCCGGTGGCTCGAAAACAACTTGCGTGTCGAGGCGCAAAACGTTCGTGCCATGACTCCCGAGGAGCAGTGTCTTATCGTAGGCAATCAGAGTGTCGGGCTCGCAGTGGGTTTTCATGCCTCTGCCAAGATATGTGACGTTCTCCAGCAGCCAGGACTTCGGCAGCTCCGGATTGTCCGGCAAGTCCTCGATCCTGTCCGGCAGCCGTTTTTCGTGGTCAATCGTGTAGATCAACGCCGCCTTGCCCAGAGCCTCAAGCCGCTCAGCCGATTCGGCGCGGGCCGCCTCGTCAGGCAAACGCTCGCCACGCGAGACGGTCTCCGATGTCACGGTCTCGATGCCGAGCGTCTTCAACTTGTGAGGTCCCTCGAACGCTACGCGAGAATCGATGTACAGCACGAGCGTGCCCACCCCCTTGTCCAGGACCGTCTTGTTGTACGCCACCGCCACATCGGGACGGCTTGCGAGAGTCTTGCCTTTGCCCACGTACTCCACGTTGTCCTGAAGCCACCTCATATCCGCTTCGCTGACAAACGGCCGCACACCCTCCAAGACATCCGGGAGTCTGTCCTCGTAATCATTGGCGTACATGAGCAGGGCCGTTCCCAAAGCACCAAGCCTCTTCGCGGATTCCGGATAGTCGCCCAATTTCAGATTTGCGTCACTGTCCATAGTCAGGCTGGCCAATTCCGGTGAAGACGATAGCTTTGCCCCGGCCCAGGGCACTTTCGCCACCCACTTCTGGCTCGAACTGAGCAGATCCCGGACTTCTCTTGGCGGGGCCCCAAGCTCCACACGGCCTGTATCCGCGACGGTCGCCACGATCAGATCGGAATCACCTGCCGCAATCACACTGTCGCGCGATGCTCCCGGCGCAACGGATGTACCCGAAGCATACCGTGCGGATTTCAACTTCTCGCCCTGGGTCGTGTAACGCAAGGTGACTCCCAGACACCCGATCCACACGATCCCGTTGCCTGAATCAACGACAACACAGTACGGCCGGAGGTCTCCCAAATCAATCCGCTGCTGTATCCGCACATCTTTATCCACGACCCACACTTCGGGCCTGCTCTCGGGCACATCCGGATGATCACACACCACCACCCAGGCATTGCCGGTTCTTTCATCCACGGAGACCGAGATCGCCGTCCAGGGGATCGCGTCGGCCATGCGGCTGAGGACCGTTCCGTCTCTGTCGATCCTCTGGACGTCCTTGCCAACCACCCAGAAGCTGTCGTCATGATCGCTATAGGCGATGTCAAATCCAGAGATCGGGTATGTCACCAATGGATCGCCCGCAGGGGACACAACCTGCAGACGCCCTCCATAGATCAGCCCCTCGTGGAGGATTGTGCACCAGACGTTGCCGGTAGCCGGATCGGCGGCCACCGCATTGACGCCCTGCAAGGACACCTGATGTAGCAGCTTCCCATTGGCCAAGTCGAAGTGCCACAGGCGGTCCCCCACATTCTCCACCGCCCAGAGCGTCTTTCTTTTCTCATCCACCGCAAGGACATGGCATCCGCCGATGGTTTGGCAGATGTTGAATCCTGTCACCGCTCCCTCTATGTGCCCCTCGCCGTCCATCAGATACAACCGGTCATCGTATACGTCCTTGCCGTCATACTGATCATCGCGATCATCCAGCAGCAAGATCTTGTACTCGCCACCCGCCCTCAGCGCTGTCCGGCTCTGCGCCCGTGCCATCGGCAGCAGGACCGCGCCTATCACCGCAACCGCCAAAACGCCCAACACTCCCACTCTCGCACTCTTCGGTATCGGTCTGGTCATCATGTGTTTGATCCTCCCTTCTAACGACTTCCTGGACTCGGCCACGCCGATGAGGCGCAGGGCCGGACTCGCTCGCAGGAACGCCATTTCCGCAATGTCGATCAGCGTATTGCCGTAGCTCCTGGCCTGGGCGCCGAGAGCCACCAGCACCATTTCGTCAACCGCCTGCTCGCGAACACGCCGTACGACCGCGTTCGCCAGCCAAACCAGCGGATTGTAGAAGTAGACGACTTGTAGAACCGTCTGGAGGGTATTGACCCACAGGTCCCCCCTCTTCACGTGCGCCAGTTCATGAATCAGAACCGCCCGCAGACCCTCCGGCAACAGTCTATCGAGCATCGCGGCCGGCATGAGAATCGTGGGTCGGAACAGCCCGCAGACGGCGGGACTGAACGCGTTCCGCGATAGCCTGAGTCCTACGCTTTGACGGATGCCCATTCGTCGTCGGCATTCGTCCAGCACATCGGTCAAATCGCTTCGCGTCGGTTCTGTGTGCGCAATCAGTCCACGCACGAACAGCAATCGCTGAATGACCAACGCGGCAAACACCGACACGCCGGCACCCCACAACAGGAAGACGCCCCCCTGCCAGACAAGACGCTCAGCCGCGACCGACACGGCCTGGGCCGGCTCGACGGTTATGGGAAAAGGATGCGATTCCGGCACAGGCGGCGTCTCGATGGGGGTCTCCAACTCCATACGCACCGGCGCCGCAACCGCCTCTATCGGTCGTGGTGAACCCGACGGGGTCAGCAACTCGTGCCGGCCAAGCCAGTAGCCGACTCCCGTGGGGACACAGAGGCTCGGCGGCAACAGGAGCTTGACGAACACGAGCATCCAGATCCAGTACCGCAGCGTCGCCCGGATGCGGTTCCGCAAGAACAGGTCGATGCCCAACAGAACCACAACAAGCACGCTCGCCTGGATGAACATGGCTGTGGCGTAATCGCAGAATCCCCGGCCAATGTCATTGATGATCTCGGTCATTTTACGACCTCCCCGGCCTGTGCCCGGCCCGCTCACGTGCCGCTTTTGCTGTTGTCCGCTCTGTTCAGCAGTTTACGCAACTGCGAGGCTTCCTCCGCTGAAAGCCCCTCGTGCTCGATCAGAAACTGCATCATCGGGGTCAACGCCCCGTCGAAGGCCCGCTTGAGCATCCTGCGGAACTCGCCCCGCCTGGCTTCGACCTCGCTGACGCAGGATGAGAACAATTGCAGGTTGCGAATCCGCTCGATCCTGAGAAATCCCTTTTCGACCATCCGGTCCATCGTGGTCTTGACGGTGCTGTAGGCGCGGTCGCGATCCAGAGCCAACTCCTCCTGGACGGTCCCGGCGGCGCAGGGCTCCTTCTCCCAGACGACCCTCATGATCTCCCACTCGCCCTCGGTTAGTTCGACGGGGCTTTCACCACGCTGCGACGAATTGCCCTTCTTCAAGACTCCCATGGCGTTCACCTCACATTCTATTTCTATAGAGCATATTCTACACATGTCGAATGAGTCAACAAGAAAATCGAAGTTCTCGAAGTTTTTTTTACCGGGAGACGGACACGATCATTTGACGAGTTTGGCGATCTCGCGGAACTGTGGGTGCTTGGCGGTCCCGAGCAGCTCGAACAGCACCATCTCCGTGCTGCCGATCCCGGCCCCTTCGTCGGACAGTCGCTTCAGCGCGAGTTGCCTGTTCTGCTCGGTCCGGGAAGAGACCGCGTCGGCAACAACGGTCACATCGAGACCTTCTTCCATCAGGTCCATGGCCGTCTGGTAGACACAGACGTGGGCCTCGATGCCGCACAGAAGAACCTGGTCTTTGTCGAGGCTGTTGAACGCGTCCATGAACCGTTCCTCGCCGCAACAACTGAAGCTGGCCTTGTCGATGGGCTCCTGGCCCGCGAGAAGCTCCGCGATCTCGGGCGCCGTCGGCCCGAGCGCCCCCGGGACTTGCTGGCACCACAGGATGGGGATTTCGAGGATCTGGGCCGCCTGGATCAGGATGCGGATGTTCTTGAAGAGGGATTCCTTGTCCACCATGAGCTGGGCAAGCTTGCCCTGCACATCGATGACGACCAGACAGCAGTTCTGAATTTCGAGCATTCCTTTGCATCTCCTTTCTGTGTCAGACTATGACCGTTTAGGAAGGAGAAATCAAGAAAAGAGACTCCGCCTTCCGAAAGCAGGCATGATCCTGCATCTCGCAGGACTCGGATCAGGAGAGAAAAAAAGAGGAAGCGCATCCGTGCGCTACATCCAGTCACTTGGTGGTACGAAGGAGGACGATTGTTAAACTGGCCTGCGCCGTTCCTTGTGCAGGAGTGTGTGTGGCATCGAGTGGTCCCTCGGGCCCGGTGAGCTTGGGCATCGGGACAGTGTCCATCGCCAGGAGGCTGCCGGAGTTCTCATGGATCAGCGGGACTGCGCCGCCTGGGATATTCCGCATCAGACGATTCATGACTGCGTATGCTGCAGCCGTCTCGTAGCTATTACCGGCAACCACCGCTGCAACCTGGTCCGGTGTGACCGATTCGACAAGCACCGGGTCCGCCGTGCCTTCGACCGGATCCACCCGCAGTGAAGCCGAGTCGAAATCCTGCCAAACGCCGCCGAGCGACGCGATCAGGCGATTGATGCCCTCGCGGGAACCGGCCACCCGGTAAACCCGCTGATCATTCGCCATCCCGGCTTCAGCAAGGTTCGTCAGGCCGCAAGTCTGAATCTCCCGCCTGACGAATGTGTCCGTCGATCCGAAAGCCGCGGTCCGCAGCTCCAGCCGGCCTGAGAATGCCGCCAGAATGGCCGGCGCCGGCCCCCCGATATCCTCCGGCACAGGCTGTGGCGGATTCGTCTGTGTAGCGACAAACGGTGGTTGCACATCGGATACAGGCGACACAATCTGATAGACGACCGCGCCCAGGACCGCCACCAGGGCAATCATGGCCGCCGCGGCCACGAACTTGCGGAACACCAACTGCATGACGCCTGCCGCACGTCTCCGCGACACCGGGTGCTCCTGCAGGAGCGTCTTTCGTTCGAGCGACTGTTTGATCTGCTCCAGCATGTCGCCGGGGGCCTCGGCCGGGGGCAACGCACAGAACAGAGCCTTGCAGTTCTGAAGCTGCCGCAGTCGCTTGGCTACCGCCGGGTCGTGAGCCGCCATGCGCTGCACCTCCGTCCGCTGACGGGGGGACAGCTCCCCATCCATGAAACTGCTGAGCAGTTCATCGAGATTTGGGTTTGGCTTCATTTCAGCATGGCCTCCAGTATCTCCCTCAGATTGCCCCGGGCCCGGCTGAGCCGGCTCCGGACCGTCCCGAGTTCGATATTCAGGACGTCGGCAATCTGGGCGTAATCCATACCCTCGATATCGCGGAGCACAACCACGGCCCGTTGCGGTTCCTCAAGCTGGAGCAGGCACTTCTTGGCCAGCTCGCAGAGTTCCCGGCTCTGGGCCACGGCGGCCGGATCGACCGCGCGCTCATCACTGAGGCACTCCCTCAGCACGAGCGAGGTCGTTCCGTCCGGCTCCATTTCTTCGGCATCCAGGGATCGAGCGGCCGTTCGGCTGCTTCGCTGGCAGTGGTTCAACGTCAAGTTCACTGCGATCCGAAACAGCCAGGTGTAAAAGCTGCTCTTGCCCTGAAACTTGTCAATGCTCTCTATCACTTTGACAAACGCTTCCTGGGCAAGTTCCGCCGCATCGTCAGGATTTCCACACATTTTCAGGATGACGTTGTAGATGCGGTTCTGATACTTGAGAATCAGCCGCTCCATGGCGGTCGTGTCGCCCGCTTGCGACTGCTGGACGAGCACGGAGTCGTCGATATTGATATTCGCCGCTCTCAAGTACACTGGCACCTCAATACAGCCTGTCCACGAAAACACCGCCCTTGCGACTGGAGATTATCAGCATAGGGGGATTTCATCATCGCAGATTCCGCCGCCGGGGTCAATTGAATTCGGCCTGCTGCGCCGCCTGAACCCAAACAGGGTTCACTATCTTCTGCGTCGATGCATGCGTTGCCCACAAAAGACAAAAGGCCGGCGGCCTGTCACGACCGTCAGCCTCGTGCTTTTTCATTGCCCCGTGTGTACAGGCATGCCGGTTCCTCCGGGAACGGGTCACGCCTGCAACCGTCGCCAGGGATCACTCAAAAGCAATCCCCAGGCCGATGCTCGCGTCATCGAGCGTGTGACGCCGGTCCACGCGGACGACGCGTCCCTTTTTGATGCGTGCGTACTGCCCCTTCTCCTGGGCAAGGGCGTCCGTCCGCGGAAAATTCAGTTCCACCACACTGCCCTCGCGTGCAGGCGTGCTGATCGGGACCGTGATCAGAGCGCCTGTCTTGCTGATGTTGGCGCTGCGACCGTTGAAGAACCGATCTGCCTCGGGCAGCCAGACACTGACCGGCCACGAAAGATCCGTCCTGCTTTCCCTGCGTTGTTCCACCAAGGTTTCCATAGTGTAAACCTCCATTGCACCTGGTTCAGCCAACAGACCCCTCATCGGCACGGGCAATATGGGGGCTTTATGGAATTTAGCGAATACGCCGACTGGAACACTATTTCCCCTGGGTATTCTGTGATCGGGTCCGAACGCCACGTCGTTATCGGTCGTGTCGGGTCCTCCGATGCAGAGAACAATGGGTAGCAGCCCTTGCAGGGTGAGGTCCTTTCGTGTATCGTTGCCAAGTATGACAGCAGAAGTCGTGACTATCGGTGGCCGCCAGGGAGACCTGGAGCGGATCAAGGAAGCCGCAAAGGTCATAGAAGGGGGCGGTTTGGTCGTCTTCCCGACGGAGACTGTCTACGGTATCGCATGCCGGGTCGAGGGAGCCGCTCTGGCGCGCCTGGATCAGATCAAGGGTCGCGATGCAAGCAAGCACTACACCGTGCACATTGGGCAGCTTGACGAGTATCGCAACTACGTACAAGGGATCGGCATCCGGGCAGAGAAACTGATCCGGCGGGCTTGGCCGGGCCCGTTGACTCTCGTGTTCGAACTGGACGGCGCAAAGATCTCCGAGTACCGAGAACGTCTCGGGAGCGACGTGGCGGACACGATCTACAAGGATGGGTCAATTGGCATTCGCTGCCCGGACCATCCCGTGGCTTCCCTGCTGCTGCGTCTGGCCGACTGTCCGGTGATCGCCCCCAGCGCCAACCGGGCTGGGAAGGAGCCCTCCACCAGCGTCGACGGCGTGGTGGCCCAACTGGGTGACGAGGTGAATCTCATCCTCGATGCCGGACCCTGCAAGTATGGGAGAAGCAGCACCGTGGCGGCGGTGGGGTCCCGCGGAATCCAGTTGCTTCGGGAAGGCGTGTATTCGGCCACGGATCTCAGGAGAATGTCCGAGATCGTGTTTCTCTTCGTCTGCACGGGCAACACCTGCCGCAGTGCGATGGCGGAAGGGCTCTTCCGCAAACACCTGGCGGAAAAAATCGGCTGTGACGTTGACGAACTGGGGGAACGGGGCTATAAGGTGTTGTCGGCAGGCACCATGAAGATGGTGGGTGTTCCTGCGAGCATTGAGTCGGTGGCGGCTTGTGCATTGAAAGGAGTGGACATCGGCAGCCATGTGAGCCGGCCCTTGACCCGATCTCTTATCGATGCCAGCGACTACATCTTTTGTATGACGCGGGCACATCGTGAGCAGGTTATTGACCTGTCTCCCGGTGCCGAGCAGAACTGTCATCTCTTGGTTCCCGACGGCGAGGTCCCTGACCCAATCGGCCAGTCACAGGAGTACTTCAACCGGTGTGCCGGCTACATTGAAGCGGCCATCAAGGCAAGAATAAGTGAGTTCGCACTATGAAGATAGCAGTGGGAAGCGACCACCGCGGTTATGACGCCAAACAACTGATCAAGGCGATCGTGGGCCAGATGGGACACGAGTCCATCGACGTTGGGACTGACAATGCCACGCCGGTTGACTATCCCGACGTCGCCTATTTGGCTGCCAAGGCCGTGTCGGACAAAATGGCGGACCGGGCCATCCTGATCTGTGCCACCGGACTGGGCATGAGCATCGCCGCGAACAAGGTCCGAGGCATCCGTGCGGCTCTCTGTCATGACGAACTCAGCGCCAGGATCTCGCGAGACCACAACGATACGAACGTCCTGTGTCTCTCGGGCGACCAGATCGGCGAAGTGTTGCTGCGCAGGATCGTGGAAGCCTGGATGACGACGGAATTCAGCGGTGGGCGACATCAGAGACGCGTCAACAAGATCACCGCGATTGAGGAAGGACGCGATCCGCGAGAGATTACAAACGGATAGCGCGTGCCTACTCCAGTTTCTGCTGCAGTTGCGTGAGAACAGTCCGTACCGCCGTCATTTGCTCCTGCAGCTCGACCATCTGCTGCGTCTGGCTCTTCAGGCGGTCGCTGAGCACATCGACTTTGGCCTGGGCCGTCTTGGCGTCCGCCAAGGCCGCGTTTCGCGACTTGTTCAGCGCCGCTACCTGCTTTTCCAGCGTGCCGCGGGTGTCCACGAGGCTCGTGACCATCGTCTGCAGGTCATCCCGTGATTTCACGAGTTCTTCCACTCGCTGCTGAAGCTGATCGCGAGAGGCGGTCAACTGCTCGACCTTCGCCGCCACATCGGCCCGTGCCTTGTCGAGATCGCTGACCTTGGCCTCCAGGGTGGTACGGGAGGTCGTCAAACCCTGCACCTGTTTCTGAAGCTCTTCCTCGGCCTTCTTGGCGTCGGCCAGCCCGGATTCAGCTTCTTTCAGGGAGTCCTGCAGCCGCGTCACATCACCTTGGAGCTGGGTCTTCTGTTGCTGGCTCTCCTCGAGCGCGGTTCTAAGCTGCTTGACCTCGGCATTCGCTTCCGCCTTCTCGCCGCCGGTACCGTTGCAGCCGACGCCGGCCAACAGACAAATCGTCGCGAAGATCCCCGAGATTATACACCATCTCTTCATCATTCCGCTCCTCCTTTCCATCACATGCACTGCATTGCGAACGGCGGATCCCGCTCCGCTGGGCGATCCAGCGGGGTTTTGAACCAGTCTCATTCGCCCTTTCATCACACCCTCGCGGGGGAGGGACCCTGTCGAGTTCTCGCGGGTTTGCCTGTGCTGATGATCCGCGTCCCGGCCTTGCCACCCGCTCCTGCATCCTGACCCATACCCACAGAACGCCATTTGCGGTAGCGACCTTCCATAAGATCGCTGATCGTCATTCGCTGCAGTCGCGCCAGCGTTTGCGAGATATAGGATTCGACGTTGTAGACCGTGTCGTGAACGTTGCGATGGGCGCCCCCGACGGGCTCCGGGATGATTGTATCGACGAGGCCCAGCCTGTGCAGGTCTTTGCTGGTCAGCTTCAGGGCCTCCGCCGCGTCCGGGGCATAGGAGCCGTCGCGCCAGAGAATACCCGCACACCCTTCCGGCGAGATCACCGAGTAGTACGCGAACTCAAGCATGGCCAGACAGTCGCCCACGGCGATCCCCAGCGCGCCGCCGGAACCGCCCTCGCCAATACAGACGCAGACAACCGGGACCTTCAGACGCGACATCTCGGCCAGGTTCACGGCGATCGCCTGAGCCTGGCCTCGTTCCTCGGCCCCGATCCCGGGGTAGGCCCCCGGCGTGTCGATCAGCGTCACGATGGGCAGGCCGTACTTCTCTGCGAACTTCATCTTCGCCAGCGCCTTGCGATACCCCTCAGGATTGGGGCATCCAAAATTGCAGGTGATCTTCTCTTTGGTCGTCTTGCCCTTGTTCTGCCCGACGACCAGGACCTTGTTCCGGGCGATCTGGCCGATCCCGGTGACGATGGCGCGATCGTCGCCGAAACACCGGTCCCCGTGCAGTTCCCGGAAGTCCTTGACCATCAGGTTCAGGTAATCCGTCAGAAGGGGTCTCTGGGGATGCCGGGCCACCTGGACGGTTTGCCATGCAGTGAGGCTCGAGTAGACCCGCTTGAGCTCGGTGATTCGGTCCTTCTCGATCCGCCGAATTTCCACGGAGTAATCGATTCCCTTCTTCATGCCGAGTCTGCGCAGCTCGTCCATCTGCCGCTCCAACTCGGCCACCTTCTGCTCGAAGTCCAAGTACCCGCTACCCAACCGATTGCCTTCGGGCGCCATAGTCCTCTTCTGCCCACTCCGCAGAGTGCGGCTGCTCTCGGTGTCCCTTGACACCTTCTCGTGTGTACAAAAAACCGGCCGCTCATCGGCGGCTCTGAGGTCTTCATCGCCGAGTCCTTCGGCTGCTCTCTGAGTCTTAAATGTAGCATCTGGTCTGCCCAAATGAAAGAAAAAATTTGACAGCCGCACGAAGCCACTATACCCTTGTGTATCGCCCTTGCGGCACACTTCTCTTATAAGGTCTTATGTGTGAAGAGCTTACGGCAGGTTTCCATCGTTGGACTGGGGCTTCTGGGCGGCTCGATCTCGCTGGCTGTGCGTCAGCGTATGCCCGGCGTCGTGGTCGTCGGCTATAGCCATCGTGCCGCGACAAGGCGGAGGGCCAAAGCCCTCGGGATTGCATCCCAGGTGGTCGGCGATTTGGCCTCAGCGGTCAAGACAACCGATGTGGTCATTCTGGCGACCCCCATATTCACCTTCGAGCAATACTTCGCAGACCTTGCCGATCTGGTCCCGCCGGGCTGCATCGTCACCGACGTCGGCTCCACCAAGGTCCTTCCCCACCAGTGGGCCGATCAGAGGCTCGGGAAGGCTGCCCGCTATGTCGGATCGCATCCGATTGCCGGCTCGGAACAACGCGGCGTCGAGTTCGCCAGAGACGATCTGTTCGACCAGGCACGCTGTATCCTGACCACGACACAGGCGACGGACCGCGACGCCACGAGGACCCTCAGGGAATTCTGGGCTGCCCTCGGGTGCAATGTCGGAGTGATGAATCCCGTCGAGCACGACCGCGTTTTTGCCAATATCAGCCATCTGCCCCACGTGATGGCCGCCGGACTGGTCAACGCCAGCGACGACGAGGACATGAAGTTCGCCGGCAAGGGGTTCCTCGACAGCACACGCATCTCGTCGGGCCCCGCGTCGATCTGGGCGGATGTGGTCCTGGCCAATCGGGAGAACATCGCCAACGGCATCGAGCGGACCATCGCCGAATTGTCGAAGCTGGAAGGAGCCATCAGGGACGGCAACAGAGAACGGATCACGGAATTGCTTGAGGCAGCCCGTCGCAAACGGGCCACACTCGTCAAGTACAAGATCAGGAAGAAGGAATTACTGTAGTGAGACAGTGGCGTTTTGAGGTATTCAACCGGTCCGGCCTCCCGGACGTGCAAGGAAACAGCGTTCTGGCCGACATTCGCGAGCTGGGCATCCAGTCGGTCGAGGTCGTTCAATCGGCAAGGGTCTTTCTCATCGAGGCGGATTTCGACCGTGAGTTTGCGGAGCGAGTAGCCCGCGAGCTGTTGACGGACCCCATCTGCGAACAGCACTATCTCGGGCGCAGCGGCCCGCCGCCGGGACTGGCGAAGGCCACGTTAATCGAGGTGCATCTCAAGAGCGGCGTGACAGACCCGGTGGCCGAGTCCGTCATGGCGGCGATCAAGGACATGGGCGCGATCCCCGCCGGGGTGCGAACCGCCCGCAAGTACGTGCTCCTGGGCGAGATCAAGCCCAGCCAGATCGATACGATCGCCCGCAAGATCCTCGCGAATGACGTGATCGAGGACGTGGTGATCGGCGACGAGGCTGAGCCGCCGAGCCCCCATTTGAAACCCTATGAGTTGAACCTCGTTCACTGGCCTATCCGGGACCTGGACGACGCCGGTCTGCTGGCTCTGAGCAAGCAAAGGGACCTGTTCCTGAACCTCGTCGAGATGAAGACGATTCAAGAGTATTTCCGCCGGCTCGAACGAGAGCCCACGGATATCGAGCTGGAGTCCATTGCCCAGACCTGGAGCGAGCACTGCGTCCACAAGACCCTCAAGAGCGAGGTGGATATGACCCACGACGGTCAGAACGTCCACTTCGACAACCTGCTCAAGGAGACGGTCTTCAAGGCCACCCAGCAGCTTGACAAGGACTGGTGCATCTCCGTGTTCGCCGACAACGCGGGCGTTGTGGAATTCGACGAGGAGTCGGCGGTGTGCTTCAAAGTGGAAACGCACAACCATCCGTCCGCGCTCGATCCCTACGGCGGGGCCGCCACCGGCATCGGCGGAGTCATTCGCGACCCAATGGGGACCGGCATGGGCGCACGCCCGATCGCGAACACGGATATCTTCTGCTTCGGCCGGCCCGACAAGAGCCTGGACGAGATTCCCAAGGGTGTCCTGCACCCCCGACGGATCATGCGGGGGGTCGTCGCGGGCGTTCGCGACTACGGCAACCGCATGGGCATTCCCACGGTCAACGGCGCGATCTACTTCGACGACCGCTACATGGCCAATCCGCTTGTCTACTGTGGCAACGTCGGCATCATGGACAAGACCAAGGCCTTCAAGCACCAGCAGAGCGGCAACCTGATCGTCGTCGTGGGCGGGCGGACCGGACGCGACGGGATTCACGGCGCCACGTTCTCCAGCGGCCAGATGACGCATGAGCACGAGACGATCTTCTCGCACGCGGTGCAGATCGGCAACGCCATCACCGAGAAGAAGACGCTCGACGTGCTGGTCCAGGCCAACGAAGCCGGTCTCTATGAAGCGATCACCGACTGCGGCGCAGGCGGCCTGAGCAGCGCCGTCGGCGAGATGGGCAGCGAACTCGGCGCCGAGGTGGACCTCGAAAAGGTGCCGCTCAAGTACACGGGTCTGAACTACACCGAAATCTGGATCAGCGAGGCCCAGGAGCGGATGGTTCTGGCCGTCAAGCCGGAGAATCTCGGCGCGATCCAGAAGATCTTCGCTGGCGAGAACGTCGAATCGACAGTCATCGGACGGTTCACAGGCGACGGAAAGCTCCACCTCCGCTACAACGGCCAACAGGTGGGCGAGCTGGACATGGCCTTCCTCCACGACGGCGTCCCGAAGTACAAGCGGCAGGCGGTCTGGACGCGGCCTCGCGTCAACGAGCCTGCGCTGGCGGAGAAAGACAGCTACAACGACGACCTGCTTCGCATCCTGTCGTCCTTCAACGTCGCCAGCAAGGAATGGGTCATTCGCCAGTACGACCACGAGGTCCAGGGAGGCTCCGTGGTCAAGCCGCTCGTCGGCGTGGCCAATGACGGGCCCAGCGACGCGGCGGTGGTCCAGCCCAAGCTGGATTCCCAGCGGGGCGTCGCCATCAGTTGCGGCATGAACCCGCTCTATGGCGACATCGATCCGTACTGGATGGCTCTCGCCGGGATCGATGAGGCCATCAGGAACCTGATCTGCGTCGGCGGACGCGTGGATCGCATCGCCCTGCTCGACAACTTCTGTTGGGCCCGGTGCACCGATCCGGAGGTCCTCGGGAGCCTCGTGCGAGCGGCCCAGGCCTGCTATGACGGCGCGATGGCGTTCCAGGCCCCGTTCATCTCAGGCAAGGACTCTCTGAACAACGAGTTCGTCTGTGAGGATGGCACGGTCATCCGCATTCCGCCTACCCTGTTGATCAGCGCCATGTCGCTCGTCGATGACATCGACAAGTGTGTCACGATGGACCTCAAGAGGCCGGGGAATCTCCTGTTCATCGTGGGCCGGACGAACAACGAGCTGGGAGGCTCGCACTACTACAAGATGCACGGCTGCGCCGGCGCGAATGTGCCCAAGCTCGATCTGTCGCTGGCGCCGCAGATCGCCCGGAGGATCGCTGCGGCCATCACCGATGGCCTGGTCGAGAGTTGCCATGACTGCTCCGAGGGCGGCCTCGCTGTCGCCCTGGCGGAAATGGCGTTCGCCGGCGGCATGGGCGTCGAGGCGCACCTCCGCGGGCTGCCCAGGAGCAAGGACTGCGTGCGGAGCGACGTGCAGTTGTTCAGCGAGTCCAACAGCCGGTACATCGTCGAGGTGGCGCCGAAGAATTTCGACGCTTT
>JBDKRX010000095.1:0-10221 GCA_039683175.1 Phycisphaerales bacterium | reverse complement strand
GCATGATCCGGATTGTCCGGATACCGAGGGTCGCCGGTCAGACTGCTGATGGCGGCGCCGTCGATGCCCAGCCAGTACTCATACATGATCTTGTTGGCCGGACCGTAGACGTCCCGGACGGTGAAGCTCCATACGTCGCCTGTTTCCACGCCGGCGTCGGTGATCGTATCCACGCGCCAGAAGTAGGTCGTGGAGGCCCGCAGACCGCCTGTATTGAACTCCGTTTCCTCGAAGCTGTCCTGATCCGCCGAGGGGTCGCCCTGGGCGACGGCGGCCATATCGCTGCCGAAGTAGAGATGCTGGCCGGTGGCGTCCCTGCCTGGCATCCAGGTGAGAATCAGGCCGGGAGAAACGTCTGTCGCACCGTCCGCCGGGTAGGGTTTGAAGGCGTTCATCGCCAGCGCCTGGAAGCTCCAGACAGGACCGCTGTGAATCGTCACGCCGTCGGCGTCGACCTCGTCGATCCTCCAGTAGTACGTTACGCCGGCTTCGAGCTGGCCGACGAAGTGTCCATTATAGGTGATGCGAGTGACATAAGGCGGGTTCGGGTCGGTGCCGAAGTACACATCATGCCACTTGGCCGAGGGCCCTGCGGTCCATTGAATCATGGGCATGGTGACCCCGACTTCCCCATCGGCTGGGACAGGGTTTGTCGCGTTGAGCAGGGGCTCCGGGTCCCGGATCCAGGGAGCCAGGTACTTGCCGGCGACGAGGATGGGACCGACGCCGATCCCTGGGCCGCCCCAGGCAACGCTGAGAGTCCCGCCGCCCGTGCCGTCGTGCATGAGGGTTTCCACGTAGTATCGCTTGCCTGCCTCAAGCGGGATCGCTGCGGATTTGAAGTTCGTGCCCGGCGAACCCGTCGCGCCGGCAAAGTCCTGGTAGCCCATCCAGCCGTCCACGCGGCAAATCTGCACCGTGTTGGCGGGGTCTTCGTCCGTGCTCAGCCAGACAATACTGTAGTCGTCGCTCGCAACCCAGAACGTATAATCGCCCGTCTGCGGCGGGTACAGGTAGCCGCGAGTGCGGCAGCCCCAGTAATCCTCTCCGCCGTCGGGACGGTCCCATGCGGTAGCCCAATAGCTCTCGTGTGGATTGTCCGGGTAGTCGGCAAAAGACCGCAGCGCGTCGAGAGAGGTGATGGAACTGTCGAACCATTCCTCGAACAGGATGTTGCCCTTGCCCACGTCGGCGGCCACAGCGGAACCCGCCAAACACGCGATTGCCACAGTGAAGACGAGACGAAACCACTTCTTACTCATGATGCTCCTCCTTTTGAGGGGTAACAATATTTGTGCAGGCCTTTCCTATACCATATCGGTTGGACTCCATCAAGGCTTTGGGCGATTATCTCGGACTTTGCCGGGAATCTCTGCGGAGAGGGCCGGGGGTTGCAGAGTGACGGTCTCCGGCGGATAATGCCTGTCCTGGAACGACATGCCGTGTGTCTGTTCATGTGGAATGGGGAATCCCACGGGATTCCGCAGGACTGAAGGAGACTAAGGATGAGGTCGTCTACGTTTATGACTCGCGCGTCGGCAGTATTCCTGATGGTTGCCGGCATATTCCTGTTTGTCATTGCTTCTGCATGCTGTTCGGCGGCGACCGGCGCGGAAGACGGCAAGCTGCGCATCATCGTGTTTGGGGCTCACCCTGACGACTGTGAGTTGAAGGCCGCGGGCACGGCTGCCCTGTGGGCCGCCCAGGGCCACCATGTGAAGTTCGTTTCGGTTACAAATGGCGATATCGGACACGCCGAGATGTCCGGCGGGGCCCTGGCCCAGCGTCGGACCGCCGAGGTCCAGGAGGCCGCCAAGGTCCTCGGAATCAAGGCGGAAGTTCTGGACATCCATGACGGCGAACTGATGCCCACGCTGGAGAATCGCAAGCTGTTCGTGAAGCTGATCCGCGAGTGGAAGGCCGACATCGTGATGGGCCATCGACCCAACGACTATCACCCGGACCATCGATATGTAGGGGTCCTGATGCAGGACGCCGCGTACATGGTGACGGTGCGGTTCTTCTGCCCGGACGTGCCGCAGTTGGCGAAGAACCCCGTGTTTCTGTACCTGTCGGACAACTTCCAGAAGCCCAATCCCTTCGCGCCGGATGTGGTCGTTGCCACTGACGCCGTCATCCAGAAGAAGCTGGATGCGATCTGGAAGCTCGAATCGCAGATCGAGTCGCTCTGGGCGACGGGCAACTTCGAGAACGTGGTCCCGATCCCACAGGACCCGCAAGGCCGCGAGGAGCGCCGCAAGCAGGTTGATCAGCGGATTGCCCAGCGAGACAAGGGCGTCGCCCAGAAATACCGCGAGAAACTGGCCGAACTCTATGGCGCCGAGAAGGCGAAAGGGATTCAACACGCCGAGGCGTTCGAGCTCTGCGAATACGGCCGTCGGCCCTCGCCGGAGGAATTGAAGAAGCTGTTCCCGATCCTTATCGAGAAGTAGGCTTGGGTGCGCTCTCGCCGAAGGCGGAGTTACCGGGTGGTTTTGACGCCGACGTATTGCGTGCGGGCCTCGCCGAGGAGCTTGAGCATCTGATCCGCCTGGCGGCGAATCGAGGGGTCCGTGCTGATGACCCGCGAGCTCCATTTGGCGTACTCGCGGTTCAACTGGACGCGGGTTTCGTCCTTGCTCATGCCTTCGGTGACCCCGAGGATCATCTCGGCGTCGTGGCCCTGGTGCATCTCCACCGGGAGGGTCTTCTCCACCATGGCACGGAGTCTGGCTCGTTCGACCTGGAGCCAGTCGGAGAGGTCCTTGAGAATCTTGAGCTCAGCGGTCGATACCTGCCCTTTGGCCGCTGCGACGCGGAGGCACAGGTCGAGGATCTCGATCCGGCCGACGAGCGGGGCGATGTCGGCGATCTCGCCGCAGATCTGCTGCACGTCGAGGGTCCCGCCGTGGCGGAAGAAAGTCGCGGTTTTCTGTAGCGCCCGGTCCAACTCCAGCCTCGCGCCGGCGGAGGCGTCGGCCGATCCGAAATTGGTCTTTGCCCATGCGCAGATCACGTTGACCTCCGGATCGAGCAGGCGCCCGTTGGCCGCGCCGACGGTGAAGGCCAGGCCGACTGCGAGCGTCTTGGCCCGCTGGATGTTGTCCTCGACGTCGACGTATCCGGCCTCGGTGTTCTCGTACGTGACGGTGCAATCGGAATCCACAAGCGGCTCGCCCGTCTGGCGGGATGCGACCGACACGCTGCACTGGAGCCGTCGTTGGCCGGTGCGCGGCAGGACGAACCAATCGGGAGATATCTGGCCGACCGCGGTCCAGTCTTCCAGCAGGGTCGTCTGGCGGCACAATCTCCCCATGTCGCATCGGTAGCTGAAATGGGACGACGGGTTCAGCGGGCCGTGCTTGGGCCGGTTCAGGATCGGCAGGGATTTGCTTTCGCTGTCCGTCGCGTCCTTGATCGTGACGCGCAGCTCCACCTCGTGCCCATCGGCAGGGGCCTGGATGGTCCCGCAGATATCGACCACGATCACCGATTTCCATGACTCGCCCTCGGGCTGTCGGCCGATCCTCGCACGGCAGTTGAATGCGTTGAGATCCAGGGGGCGGCTCAGTTCGGCGGGTACCTCCGAGTCGTCGCGGCTGGCCGCGAGTTTGCTGACCTGGTCCCACGCTTTCCCCAGACGGGCAGTCGCCGCCGCGGGCAACTGCGGCGCCTTGCCTGCGTGAAGTCGCTGGAGAACGCCGGACCAGACGTTCCTGACCATTGCGATGATCTTGCTCAATCCTGCCTGCATATGCCTGGCCTGTACCCTGGGGACCCGGCCGCCACGAGGGCGGACTTATTGTACTTTGAATGGCTCCAATTGTGCGGTTGCCTTCTCTTCGGGGATGTTCTCGCCGTCGTTCTTCTCGTCCAGCGAGAAATCGAGTTCCAGCAGCCGTCCGGACTCGACGTCCTCGAACTCACAGTGCATTCGCTGGTTCAAGTCATAGCTGTAGGTCACCTTGATTGGCCGCTCCGCCGGTCGGTCCGGCGGCAAATCGAGGCTGTGCGTCGCGATTCGATTGACGTACGCCGGATCGACGTCCTCGCCCTGCGTGATCGTTACTTCCACCCGCTTCTGGCCTTCGGAGACCGTGTAGAACGTCTGCGATATCTCGCACGGCAGCGGCGTGTTCTTCTTCAGGATGATGCGATTCTGGATGACCCGTCGCCCGGTCTCCTTGTCGATCGGAGCGCAGATCGTGCCGTAGCTGTGGTTGCACACGTCGGTCAGGGTGATGTCCTTGAGCCCTTCGCGGATTCCCGCGGCCACGTTCTCGGGGTCCTGGCGGAGCTTCGTGATGCCTGCGTGCAACGCTGCGCCGAGGGCCACGCATTCATCCACGTTGATCGAGCACTCCGGCGGGAAGCCGAAGATCGATTCGAGGTGCGTGCGAACCAGGGGGATTCGCGTGCTGCCGCCGACGAGCAGGACGGTGTTCACATCGGAGGGTTTGAGCCCCGCCTCGTCCAGGACCACTTCCACGAGCATGTCGGCCCGGGACACCAGGGCGGTGATTCCCTGCTCGAACACCTCGCGGCTGACCTCCGCACGCATGCTGCCGCCGGGTCCGTATAACATCGTCTTGGCCACGGGGCGACGGGAGAGCGTCTTCTTGATGTCCTCCGCTTCGTCCTCGTACTTGGCCCGGTCCTCTTCGGTGGTGATGAGATCCGCTCCGAACTTGTCCCGGTACATCTTCTGAAGGACTTCGAGCACCGCCTTGTCGAAGTCGATGCCGCCGAGGGCGTGGTCGCCCTGGGAGCACAGGATCTCCATGTCGAGGCCCTTGACGTCCATGAGCGTGACGTCGAAGGTGCCGCCGCCGAGGTCGTACACGAGAACTCGCCCGGAGACGTTCCGCGTCGTGGCATAACAGAGGGCCGCCGCTACGGGTTCGTTCACGATGCCGATCACGTTCAATCCGGCGGCCGTGCCCGCGTCCATCGTCGCCTTGCGGCGAATCTCGTCGAAGTGGGCCGGCACGGAAATCACGGCGTCGGTGATCTCGCCCGCTTGGGCGGAGCTATCCTGCCGCAGTTTTCTGAGGATCAGAGCCGACAGCTCCGTGGGCGTCCAGTCCTTGCCGTCGATGGACACCTTGAAGTCCGGGTCGCCCATATGGCGCTTGACCCAGCGGACCGAACGCGCGGCGTTGAGGTGCCGCGAGTTGAGGGCCTCCACACCCACGCGGATGATGCCGCCATCGTCCTCGTCGAAGAAGATCGCCGACGGGGTCAGTCGATCTCCGTCCGCGTTCGGAATAATCTCCGGCTTACCAATGGCGTTGAGCATGGCCAGGGACGAAAACGTGGTCCCAAGATCTATGCCGACGATGTTGCTCATATCTCTCTCCTGTATGCAACCAGCCCGCGCAAAGTCCTTCGGAGTCGATGCCACCGCATCATCCGAAGAGCTTGACCTGCGCCGTTCTGACCACCTTGTATTCCTCGTCGTCCATCATGTACCGATACCCGGGCCGAAGGACCTGGGCGATCCTGCCGGCCTGTTCAGGCTTCCCGGCAGGCACTTTATCTCTGATTGCCTCTGCGAGCTTCTCCTGCCCGCGATACTCACTATTGATTTCCGGCTTGAACTGCTCGATGCCGCTCGATTCCATCGCGAAGAGCAGTTCGTCGCGGACCTCCTCCAGATAGATGAGATCGTCGCTGTCCTTCGGAGGGTTCTCGATCCGGTTCTCGATGTTGTCGATGCACCGGATGACGCGCAGGCCGAACGTCCGGATGATGCCCCAATCGTAACCGTCCTGGAGCTTCTCGACCCGGTCCTGCTGGCACGCCGCGTATTCGCGAATGGCGGACACCTGCTGCGCCAGCTCCTTGAGCGTGCTGCTCAGGGGCTCGGACTGTTTCTGCGTGGCCTGCTGGACGCTCTGCGCCATCTCCTTGAACTCGGCAAGCTGTTTCTGCAGGCCCTCTGCCTGCTCTTTCAGCGTGTTCTCCACTTCGGAACTGCTCTCGCGGGATTGAACCGTCTGGAGTTTCGGCCGCACCATCGGCTGCGGCTCCTTCGGCACTGCCACGGTCGAAACCTCCGGGTTCCCCTGGCTCGACCATTGTGCATCAGGCGACCATTCCGTTTCCTGAGAGGGCTCGTCGGCCAGCAGCACGGCTACGCCGGTGTCCTCGTCGACAGCCTGCACCGCCACGGGCGAGCGACCCATTCGGTCACGCGCCGCCACGAGAGGGGAAAGGAATTCCTCGCCCGCCGCCGGGTGCTGTGGCTGGAAGTCCTCGGAGTGGAACGCCGCCGCCGGTTCGGCACGGGTCAGTCGTCGTCTTCCCTGTCTGGGCCGTTCCTCGGGAGGCGGAAGCTCCTCTGGAGGTTCCTCGGGTTCGATGTCCATCAGCTTGGCTTTTGGCAGGGGTTTTTCCTCGTGTTGAGAGGATCGCTCACGCAGCCTGCGTACGAGCCGGACGAACGTTCGAAGGGTCCAGACGATGGTACACAACACGAAGAGAACGCCGCCGATGGATAGGCACACGATCGAGATGATCTGTACGATCTCCATCTTTTCTTTGAGCTTCTTATACTCCTCGACTTCGTTTTCCCAGCCGGTGCCAAAGAGATCGTTCGCCAGAGGGCCGGGATCCATCTGTCCGGCAGCCAGCCTTTCCAGGTCGGCCCGGAGCCTTGCCTTCTGCTCGGTGGCGAGTTGTTCCCGCGTCTTGTCCTGACGGTACTTCTCCAACTCCAGGACGAGCTGATTCTGCTGCTCGGGGCTGAGCTGGTACCACCGGCCGTACTTGTCGAGGTATTCCTCGGGACCGAGGGAGTATTTGATTCCGGGGGCGGGCGTGTGCGCCTGTTCCGTCCGCATCTGGTTGTAGACCCACGCCGTCGCGAGGCCGCCAACGAGCAGCAGAGCCAGTCCAAGGATCGCACACTTCTGGAGCATGATTGCGTTTCTTCCCAAATTCTATTGGAGACAATCCGTCTATTCCATCGGCTCTCCTGGCGAGCCAATTGAGCAGGTCTTGTCGCGGACACCGACATCCGGCCGGTTGAAGTCGTGCCTCAATGCACGATTCGCTGTACCGATAATCCGGCAATCCTGCGACAGGACGGCCTTGCGACGGAACGCTCCGCGCCGACAGTCACCTAAAATATAAGAAACGGCGATTCCCGGCCAAATGGTCCCAACAGGCCGGCCGTCGCGTGAAAAATTGCGGCGACGCAGCATCGTCCCATAATGTGGGTCGCCTGCAAGATGGTGCGGAAAGTGCCGGCAGATTCTTGCGAAAAACCCCTTGCATTTCCGTCGGTGAGGCAGTAAGCTTATAACTTCGATTTTGGTGCGATGGACGCACCGAGATTTCACGGCCCAGGGGTCGTGTCGGGTGATTAGCTCAATCGGTAGAGCAGCTGACTCTTAATCAGCAGGTCGAAGGTTCGACTCCTTCATCACCCATTCCCATAAACCGCGAGGAAAGCGACCTTCAGGAAAACCCTGCGACTTCGCTTGCCGGCTTGCGTTTGCCTCCCGGCAACGGCGCGAGTCGATCCGTCGAGATTCAGCGAGAGAAGAATAATACCTTTTCGGCCAACGGCTGGCTGTTGCGGCGCGTTATGTTCATGGACGGCCACAATCGATGGAATGACGATGTGCATAGCGCAAGACCGCAGCAGACAGTTCGATCCGAAAGGCCGACCGTGAGTCCCGGGGCTCCGTCGGCCTGTCTGTTGACCGTGTTCCTGCGGGAGCGGGAGTGTCTGGGGCGGATCGCCGCCGGGATGGGCATGGCCCGGGCGGACGCGGACGACGTTCTTCAGGATGTGTCCGTCCAGGTACTCAAGAATGCGGACCGGTTCGACCGGGAAGATGTGATGGTGCGATGGCTCATCACGACGACCGTGAACCACTGCCTGACGGAGCACCGCAAGCGGTTTCGGCACCAGGCGTCGCGGATTGTGAAACGCCGGCCGGATATGGCCCGGGAGTTCGCAGGCGAATGCGGCGCAGGCCGGGCAGGTCTGAGCGAAGAGCTTGAGATCGTCCGGCAGACGTTGGCGGAACTCGATCCTTCGCTGTTGCAGGCTGTTGTGCTGCGGTATTTCTGCGATCTGACGTCTCAGGAGATCGCCGGGATCATGGAATGGAATCCCTCGACGACTCGGTGCCGGCTGCGAGAGGCCCGACTGATCCTGGCGGGAAAACTGGTGCAACGAGGAATTGAACCATGAATGGTCCCTGTGGAGAATTTGCCGACAGAATCGTCGGCTACGTCGATGGCGAGTTACCGGAAGACGAGGCTCGTGTGGTGGCCGACCACCTGGCTGCCTGTGAGTCGTGCCGCCGGACAGTCGATGCTCTGAACCGGTCCCTCGGGTTGGCGAAAGTCCTCTGGTCCGACAATCTGGGCGATCGCCAGGGGGCCCCTTGGCGCGAGTCCTGGCACATCTGGGGCTATGCCGTTGCGGCGGCCATCCTCATCGCGGCTTCGATTCTCGTAGTGATTCTTTCGATCCATCATGGTCAGAAACCAGTGATTTGTTTTGAAGACGCGGAGCAGCAGATCATCCGGGCCGGCGCCGCCGCGGAACTGCTCGCGGCCACACAGATCCTCGCCCGATGCGAGGGTACGGAGTCCATCGTAGAGGAGCAACGCCGCTACATTCTCAGCAACTATGCCGACACCCCTGCAGCGGCCGTGCTTGCAAACAACCACCCTTTTTAGGAGTGATTTACAATGATTCGTACAGGAAGATCCACCGTCGTGTTTGTCCTGGCGGCCCTTCTCGCCTGTTCGTCCCTGGCCGGCACCGAGCCGGCCGGCGACAATGCCCCGCTGACGTTCGAAGTCAGTTCCATGGAATGGCCCGCGCCGGACCTGACCTACAGCCGGCCTTCGGGTGGGAATGAGATACCTTGGAAAGGGACTGTTGCCTACGTGGCGGGCATCCCGCACAGAAAAGATGCCCTCATTCCGAGCGATGCCATGAGTCTCCTTTTCTCTCACGCCCAAGGTTTGGACATCTCTGAAAAGCAGCGGGTCTTTCTCGGGGGTCTGGATGCCGCCATAGATGCCGAGATGGGGAGGCTCAACACGAAGGGACGTTATACCCCGCCGGAGGATCCGAATTCCGTGCAGGTGATGCTCTACGCGGTGAGCCTGGAGGACGCCAAGAGGATGGCCCAGTGGTATGTTCAACACGAGAGAGATTCCTTCCGCCAGCAGGTGGCCTACCATCAGGCCTGCATCAAGGAAACGACGGAGGCTGTGGCAGGCATACAGCGGAAGTTGTCCGACCTCTCGGAGGCCGAGGAAACGGCAAAGAAGGCGATGGATGAGGTGAAGAAGAGAGTTCCCTATCGCAGCGCACAACAGGCGCTCGATGCTGCGGTGGAACTCGACAAGATGCTCAATGCGGCCCAGGTGGAGATCGCCGGAGTCCAGGCGACGCTCAAAGCGATTCAGGATCGTACGAAGCCCATGGCTTCGCTCAACCTGCCCCTGGACCTGAGGGCGAAGCTGGAAATGATGTTCGTGGAGCAGTCCATCTCGCTGCAGGCGGCCGAGGCCCGTAAACGTATGGCCACCGAACTTCGTAAACAGGCCGATGCCTACATGGACCTCATGCAGACCTTGTCTTCTGTCACCGGGGAGAAGGAGGCACTTGCCAACGACTTGGCCGACAAGTCAGAGTACCTTCAGGCAGCCCAGAATCAATACCCGTCGCTTCTGCAGAGAGAGCCGAAGGTTATCGACAACAAGGTGTTCATCTACCCCGTCAAGTAGGGAGACGAACCGGTTGCCGATCCCCTGGTCGCTGAGAGCGATGTATCTCCATGGTTTGCACAGTTGACTTGGGCCGGGGTTCGGGGGACAATGCCGGGCATGATGTAGGCGTGGGTTGTGGATTCACCCCGCAATTGCAGAAAGGAGATGCATCAGATGGGACGCTTCGGCCTCAAACACATCGTTTGCCTGGGACTGATCCATTGTTTTGCCGCAGGGCTCTTGGCGGCGCCGTTCATGGGCGAGTATGAAGGGACCTTCCACCCGGACCCGAAGGTCACGTTCAAGGCCATCGGAAAGGTCGTGCAGGAGAGCGACAACGGTTATCGTGTCGTGCTGTATACGGGGCCCGAGACCCCGGTGACGGAAGGCGCCTGCGTCGAGACCTATGGGAACGCCCAGGGCGACGAGGTCTATATCAAGGGGCGTTGCGGCGGCTACCCCTTGGATGGCGGG
>JBDKRX010000094.1:0-48707 GCA_039683175.1 Phycisphaerales bacterium | reverse complement strand
TCGAACGGGTATCGGGTGTGCTTGGTCTGACCATTTGCCCAACGCAGCCTGTAGACCGTCTCATTGCCGACAGGCACTTCATCGATCTCATCGCCGTCTTGTCTCACCGTCTCCGGACCGAATCGCTGTGCGAAGCCAAAGACGTCGTCGCCCTCCTCTTCAAACGTCTTTTCTATCACTTCCCAACGGAGGCCGTCGAAGAATACCACGTCGTCGATTCCAAAGAGGACATACTCCGTGTCAACCCGATCCAACACGTCGATCGTATTCCGGTGAAAATCAGATTCGCGTATCACCTCGATGCCGGGGAATCGGCGGAACACAGATTCGTATTCGCTGTCAAACAGCTCCTCCTTGTAAATGATGTACGTCTGCATCCATTGACTTGGGAGGAATCTGTAGAGACTCCGCAGGTAGCCGTCTAACTGCAACGGCCTGTTCTTCGTGAACGTGATATTTGTGAGCACCTTCCTTTTCATATGCAGCCTACGTCCAGGGGGCGATATAACTGCCTTTCTCTACGATGTCCATCAGATACCCTGCTATCCGTGAACAGTTGAATTCAGCATGGACATGAAGCATTCCGGCATGCGCGATTCTCTCTCTCTCGTCTTCATGATCAAGATACCATCGGGACAGCTCGAAGAACTCGTCCATGTGCTCAAAATATACCAGGTGTTCTTTGTCTCGATACAGTAGATCGCAATCAGGAAATCGGTTGGCAAGCACCAATGGACCTCCGGCCAGAAAGCGGGTCAGTCTGTCCGAGTGGCCCAAACGGATGCCGTCACAGGCGTTTACATTTACGGCGATTCGAGCGCCGCTGATCGCGTATAGGGTGTCGAATCCACGGACCTTAGGTCCGCCGCAACAACCGTATACTCGGCAATTCTCCTCCTGAGCAAGCCTGAGCACCAACTCTCTCCGGAGCGTGTACCTCGTATCGGCCTTGTGTTCCAGAGCCCCGATCCACAGAAGATCGGCTTTCCACTCGTCTCCAACCTTATATCGACGGTCGATATCGGGATCGCAACACGGAGGCAAAAAGGCACAGAGTCGCACTCCTGCATCCCGATAGTCTGTCAGCCACTCACTGTCGTTGGTGGCCAGCACGATGTCAAGACACCGGGCGGTGTCGATCTTGCCCGGAATCAGCTTGGGCCACGGATCGTCGTCGTGCCCGACATATACGGCATTGGGAACCTGTTCTCTCAGGGATTCCATCGAGCGCCGATCCAATCCCTTCGCAAAAGTGACGATCACTACATCAGGTCTATACGCCACGGCCTGCTCTATCAGCATCCTATCCGCTTTGTGCTTGTACAGCTTCAGCGAGAGCCCGTTGCTTCTGAATGGGGATACAGCGCGCAAGGCTCGCACATAGTTGAACTCGAGAACATCATGACCCTGCAGAATCAAGCCCTTGATCAGCTTTCTGATCTGGCAAAACATCTTAATGGGATCATAATTGACCGCAGTGATTACCAAGATTCGCATAGAGGTCTTCATGCCGCTTACACTCGCATCTGCATAGCATCATCGCTGCGAGAACGCTAAGTCAGTACTGCTTCAGGAAGTGCTCGATCATCGGTCTCAACACCATCTTCTTTTCGTGATATCGCTCCTTGGTATTCACCAGCTCAACCAGTTCCATGCCGTGAACACGGCAGTACTCGGGGAACACGATGTCGCCTGTATTGGGCAGGAAACCGATACGAGTATTCAGAGCAGCAGCTTTTCTGTTGTCCTTGACAACATGACTGTAGGCCTCCGACAATTGCAAAACATCAAACAAGAAGTCGTAAAACAGGATGACTCCCTCCAAGAGTTCGAAAGAGCCTCGATATTCCTTCTCTCCTATCAACAGCCGCCCCCCGATTCCTATGCGTCTGATTGGATCGTGGTCGTTCAGACCCACGGTTCCGATTCTCGTCCCGCCTCGGTTCTCAACGAACACAAATAACAGATCATTGCTCGGCAGGTACTTTTGATTGTACCACTGAGTCTGCAGTTCAACGGTCAGCTTATAGGGCTGATTCAGATATCGGTTGATCTCCGGATCATTTCGCCATTGGACGATCTTCTCGAAATCACTCTGATTGATCCCACGTACCGTGACAGACGTACCGATTAGAGCAATGTTCTTCTTAAGCATCTCTGGCTCCAAATGGACGACTCACCGTGATGTAGCCAGCCAAGGGAACGGCTCGTGACCTTCTATATGCTTGATTGTATCACACCGCATGGACATTCATCTATTCTTGACCGGTGCATGCGGGGCGTCCCAAGACCCCGCGTCGGATTGCGTCTCTTCTCTGGCGCAGGCACTCGCGAACGTATCCGCTTCGTGTTTCGGCAAGGCCTGATATGATGTCTTCAGGAGTGGAAGGGTTCAGTGCCAGCGCTCCGAGAATGAGTTCATTGTCTGTCTCAGAGAGCTTCTTGAGCCGCTCTCGTGCTGTCTCCGGGTCATTTGCCTGTCTGAACTCAGCATGCGTTACCACCATTCCGCTTTACCCCAGCGAGCTACTGTCTCCTCAGCCTCTTGTGTTGAACCTCTGTTACCCATCCGACAATACACGCCTCTGCGCCGCCCGTCATTCTTGGTGGCTCAGCGTCAGTGCAGTCCATGATGACGCGGTTCAGCGGAATGCTCCGGCACCACGCTGCCCGGGCAATTCTACGACTGGTGGCATGGTAGTCCACAAAGCAGCGGTCCGCAACATATTTCTTCGCCCGAACAAGAACACCCGGAGGTTCTGAGCAGGCTCGACTGCCGCAAGACGCCTGCGTAGCTGAACACGAGCGTATCGTGGCCGAGGCGTGTCATCCTTTTGGTCAGCTCGCGAGTCTGCCAAAACACCGTTGTCGGGCTGCAGTTCATGCCGCAAACGACGAGAATTCGTTTGGGCGCCGACATCTGTTCTGCCGGGCAACTGGGGCAGATCGCAACGGTTCGGCCCGTCTCCCTTCTCACTCGCTCCCGCCAGGGCACACTGAAGGCTGCCGGTCGTCAGTTCACGGCCCCTCCAGCTCACGCACCCGCCCGGCCAGTTCTCTGGAGAACTCCACAGCCGCCTGCCGCCCGAGGTGCGAGCCGTCGAAGCTGTCGTAGCCATGCGGGTCGATCTCGATCCACGTGCCGCCAGCCCTCTCGAAGTCCTCCACGAATTGATGCTGGTCAAATCCGCTGTACCGCTCCTCGAGATCCGCCATCTCGGGGCAGCTGGGCATCAAGAAGGCATAGACTCGAATCCCCATCCGCGTCCAGCGGGCCACAAAGGCATTCAACTCGGCTACCATCTTCGCCGAGACCCGGATTCTCTGGTACGTCCGGGCGTACTTCTTCAACTCCTTTTTCTCTCCAGGGGGCTGCCGGTCGTAGGATAGCCAGCCGTCCGCGAAGAACTCCCGCCGGGTGTGGGCCTTGCCAAGGGAGGGAAACAGCCCCTTCAGGGCATCGTTGAAAGTCATGTAGTTGAAGAAACCCAACAGTGGCGCGAAATGCATGTCGATGTAAATGTGTCTTTTGGAGAGACTCCGAAGTGAAAAGAACTGCCCCGTCACATCCGGGTCTTCCATGAGGGAGTGTGGCGTGATTCCCAGGACAATGACCCGCTTGCGGCTTCCCGGATCAAGCACTTGCTCGACGGCTTCGAGATACTCGGGAACGTAAAGGTTGCTGGCAAATGCATAGTTGAGGATCCGCCACCCGGTCAGGGTGTTCTCCATCTCACCCGGCGAGACGCCCCCCAATATGCGGGAGTCCCCGGTGAGGACCATGTCGCCACAGTGATGCCACGAGATCTTGGTGGCCCAGAATCTCTTCTCCGAGATGCCTTGCGGCTTGTCAGGACGCAGCGACCCCATCAGGACGATGAGAATCGCTGCCAAGCCCAGGGTCTTGAATGTGCGATCCCGGGCGAGGCCGGTCCAGAGCCGCCGACAGACACCGTTCTTCAGATCGATAGGGATCATTCCTGCTCCGGCTAAAACTGGAAATAGATGAACGTGCTGCTCGGCGCCCGCATGAAGACGCAAACCAGGATCAGCGTGGCGATGACCGCGGGCTCAAGCAATCGGCGGACCCTGGATTCCGCCGGCTCGATTACCCTGTTCCTCCCGAGGTACATCACTACTTGCTGGCCGATCATGATCAGCAGGACGTTGACGGCATTGTTGTCGATGAGCTTGTGCGCCAGCGCGTAATCGAAGCTCGCAAAGTCGAACATTCGAGCGAGAACCACGGTGGTCTGGGCGAACGTCTGGGCACGGAACGGAACCCAGGCGACGACGGTCATCGCAAAGACCGCCAGGACCGCGATGTGCCGACCCGCCGGCAGCCTGGCCAGTCTGCGGGGCCAGTCGGAGAGGCGCTCCGCCGACAGATAGAGAGCGTGCACCGCGCCCCAGAGGACGAACGTCCACGCGGCGCCGTGCCACAATCCGGAGATAAGCATGGTCAACCACATGGCCAGCAGGGCGTAGGCCTTGCCGTGGCGTGAACCGCCCAACGGGATGTACACGTAGTCCCGGAACCAGCTCGACAGCGAAATGTGCCACCTCTGCCAGAACTCGCGGAAGCTGCCGGACGTGTACGGATTGTCGAAATTGACGGGGAACTCGTAGCCCATCCAATTGGCCAATCCTCGTGCGATGTCGCTGTAGCCGCTGAAGTCGCAGAAGATCTGGAAGGCAAACATGACCATGATGGTCCACCAGTAGCAGGCTGAGTCCGGGGGGCTCGACGCGGCGAATGCGGCATTCACCGCGGAGGCCAGCGTGTCCGCAACGACCACCTTCTTGAAATACCCGAAGACGATCAGCTTGAGGCCTTCCCACCGCTGCGTTTCCGTCGTCGGCCGGGCCGATTCCAGTTGCGGCAGCAGGTCCCTTGCCCGGATGATGGGTCCAGCCACCAACTGGGGAAAGAGGGACAGGTAGGCGAAGAAGTGGAAGACGTTATGTGTGGCTCGCAGTTCGCCTCGATAGACGTCAATCGTGTAACTCATCGACTGGAATGTGTAGAAACTGATGCCGACCGGCAAGATCAGATGCGCCACGGGTACCTGTGCGTCCACGCCCAGCAGCCGCAGCGACCAGTTCAGGGTGCCGGTCGCGAGCCCCAGGTACTTGAAGACGGCCAGGGAGCCCACATTGCCCAGCATCGAGATCAGCAGAATGGGCCGTCTGTATTGGGCAAAACGTTCAATCGCCAGTGCAGCGAAAAAGTCGATCAGCCCGCTGGCCATGATGAGGAAGAGGAATCGCCAGTCCCACCAGCCGTAGAAGAGGAACGAGGCCGCAACCAGAAAGACCCAACGTATGTTCGGGCGCACCCGCAGCACCGGCCAAACCGCGAAGAAACAGGCAGCGAAGATGATGAACACCAGCGAATTGAATTGCATGACGGGCGTTACCTCGAAATTGGTCTTTCAACCGGTTGTTCAGACCCTCTTTGTCTTGTGTAGTCTTCTGAACAGACCGTGTGCCCAACGTCTGAATAGGTTGCGATCACCCGCGATTTTTCGGGCCCATCGTGGTATCTGCTGCACCTGGGATTCCTCATACGGAATGCCCGGCCAAGGCATCGTTCCGCAGCCGCTGAGGGATACGACGCCGTCGTAGCCGCAGAAAATGTGCGTGATCAAGGACTCATCCGTCATCATGGCCTGAAGCAGGTTGTCTCTGTGCTTGCTCAATTTCCATCGCCTTGGCAATGGGTCCTGATGATGTCGTCCTTCACTTCGAACAGCCAATCCGGGTGCGCCGCAAGAATCCGTTTTCTGAGTGTCTCCAGAGTCGGATAGTCGTTCTGACCGGTGAAGCAGCGAGCATCGTCGATGAGCACGACGTGGCGGGCCGACAACGGATGAGCCAGGATGCACTCAATTTCCTGCATGATCGGGGTCTCCAGCTCCCCCTTGGCCGTCGAGCCGCCGGACCAGTGCGCGTCCAGCCAGAACAGGCACGGCTCGCGAATCCCCTTTAGAATCTCGGGCAGGATCTCTCCGCTCTGGCCACAGAAGAGGTGGATGTTGGGATATCCCGCAAACCTCCTTCGGGCATTCCCATAGTGCTTCGGATCGAGCTCGATCGAGTAGATCTCCGTCACGTAGGGAATCAAGGCGTATACCATCTTGCCCTTGTAGGTTCCCGTTTCGATGAAGACGGGCGGCGAGAACCTCTTCGCATAGGATCGAACCGCCTGCTGCTTGCCGTAATTGGGCATGGGGCCGACGGCGCCATTTCGCTCCCATTGCAGGAACTTCCTTCTCAACTGCCTCTCGCGGTGGAATCTGGCAAGAGCCCCCAGCGGCGTCGTTCGCTCCAGAAAGTGCTTCAGCAATTCTTCCATTGAATGAATTCCGGTCCTTGTGTCGTTCTTGTTCCTGCTTGTGAGGGAAGCCCACTCTTACCGCAGACGGGCGTCCAGGATTCCTGGATCCGGCCAAGGCGGTGCGTCAATCCTGTTGTGCAGCAGCGTCCGTTTCTCCAAGCAGCATGGGAACGACGGCCCCTATCTCCTTCGAGATGAACTTCCTGCCCTTTTCGTTCAGATGCTCGTCGATCGACCCCGGGTGAAAGAAACAGTCGCTCGCGAGCGCGCGTGAGAAATCCATGCAGGCCACGGATCTGTCGCCACGATCGTTTCCCTCCGAACATCCATCCTTCACGAAAACACATCCCTCTTCGGCAAGGGCGGCCCTCACCACCTGCAGGTTCCGCGAGAAGTAGTGATCGAACTCCGGTCCGACGCTGTCTGACGCTGCTTCCACATTGATTGGCGTCATGTAGAACAGCACCACGATACGGAGCATTCTCGCCAATTTCACCATCTCCCGCAGTTTCACCAGGAGCGGATGCCCATCGGAAATGGGGCACAGAAAGAAGTAGGCGAACAGCTCTTTACGACGCTGTTCGCGCTGAGGGGATGCAGGGGGGCTGCTCAATCTCAGCGTCTCGAATTCCCCGATCGTTCGCAGGTTGGTCAGCGGGCACTCTACGCGAGTCTCTTCATATCCTGTGGCCACATCGGCTTTTCTGTAACGAGTGCGAAGGCCCTTGCGTGAGTAGTACCTCCGGAGCAGGCCAATCTCGGCCTTGAATTCCCAACTCGGCCGCAGGTACCACTGCGGCGAGAAGCTCCGCATATTGATGGGAATGACCAGCAAGCGCGGCCGCGTCCGCGTGATCCGGAACGTGTTCACCATATGGTAGTAGATCCCCATATGATACGCGCCATGAGAAAGTTCCAGGACCCGCGCCTTTCCCGAAAGATCCGCCGCCAGCATGTCTGCGGTCGATCTCCTGTCGCGGTCTTCATCGGATATCCTCAGGATGGTCGAGTCTCCGAAATACACGATCTCAGGGCACGAATCCCCGCGGTCGAATTCCCTGGCAATGCTTTCCAGTATGTCATATTTGCGGCCCAGCACGGCGTCCGCGAGCCGGGTCATTCTTCCGGTGAGAGTCTTGGAGTCTGTTGCCTCGCGCCTGCCCGGCATCAGCTTCCTTCTTTCTGGCACAGCGTTCTTGTCAGTCGGAAAGACTTCTGACCGCTGCTCGGCTCGGTCGGTCTGTTGGCCGCGACGTGCTCGATGTCCATCGCATATCCCTGCCTGTACTTCTCGTTGAGGGCTTCCACCGTGTGTTCTGCCGTGCCGTAATGCTCGTTGCGGGTCGTGGTATTCACCAGGTTGACCTGGATCGCCACCGCGCAGATCTTCTGGAAGTACGTGAAGTCCGGCAACTCGTCCTTGTGCTCGCGGCTCCAGCGGCATGGCCAGGATTCCAGCGTGTTCGGACTGAAGAAGTAGCCGAAATGCTTCAGAGTGGAACGTCTCAGGCCCAGAGGCGCCAGCACGCGCATCAGCGAAGAAGAAGGCAGGAACAGCCTGGCAGCCAAGGGGCCGGCGCTCATGGAGCCCCGGAGGATCCTCCTGACCAGGTCGGCCCTGTAGAAAGTGCAGCCAAGCTCGAAAGGATACCGCGTATGCGCCGTGTGGCCGTGCTTCCAGTTGAGCCGATAGATGGTCTCGCCGGCCGCCGAGAGCTCGGTCACCTCTTCGCCGTCGCCCGCCAGGGAGTCGCGGCTGAATCGCAGCGTGAAGCCGAAGATATCCTTCTCGTGGCGGTCGAAGGTCTCCTCGACGACGTCGAACCGCACGGAATCGAAGAACACCGTGTCGTCAACCCCGAATAGGACGTAGCGGCATTCCGTTCGGCTCAGAATGTCCATGACGTTCGTATGAAAATCCGTTTCTCGGGTTACCAGGCAGTCAGGAAACTCGTGGAAAAGACGATCGTACTCGCTCCCAAACCGTTCCGGCTTGTAGACGATGTGCGTCTGAATCAGGTCCGCCGGGAAGCACCTGTAGAGACTCCGCAGATAGCCATCCAGTTGCAGCGGCCTGTTCTTCGTGAACACGATATTGCAAATGAGTTTCATACGTCACATCCGTTGCGGGTGATTCTAAGGCTTGCGCCGCCTGCGGCAAGGAAAATCCGCTGCACGCCCCGGACTTGGGATTGTGGCGTACGTTATGTGCGGGATCTTGCCGGCCGGAGAACGACTTCAATGCCGTCGCAGGGCACCAGATAGCACAGTCCGGCCTCGTAAAGCTCCTGGAGGGTCCGATGCAGGTTGATGACCGCTCCGAAGAGTCTTCGAGACCCGTGAAGGACTGGGATCGCCGAGCGGAACCTCAGTTTCAGAGAGAGGATTTCGACCCGGGTCTTCGTGTAGAAGCTGGGGACCTTCCGATGTGGCTGATTCTCGGCGTCCGTGAAGTAGTAGAACGTGTACAAGCCAAACGGCCTCTTGTGCGTGTAATCGGAATAGTAGTACGGATTCGAGAAGTGCGGGACAAAGATGCAGGCCCGTCCATCGTCCTTGAGCACCCGGACCATTTCGGTGAACAGGTGCTCGAAATTCTCGATATGCTCCAGGAAGCTGCGGCAGTGGATTTCATCGACCGAGCGGTCCGGCAGGAACGGCAGTCCGGCTTCCAGGTCCGCCACGATGTCCACCTGGGGCAGATCGAGCCTGTCGATGCCGATTCGGCCGGGCTGCTTCTTCGGGCCGCAGCCCAGCTCGATGACCACGGGATCATGGCCGCTCAAAACGCTTTCAAGATCGATCTTCATTCGGGGTTCCATAATCGCTTTCGACGGATGGCTCCGCTCAATCCCTTCCCTGGTTCAGGCACTCTGCGATGAGCGTGCAGAGGCGATTGCCGATGACGCTCACGTCGAATGCCTCGACCTCCCGCCGGCCGGCGCGTCCGAGGGTCGTCCGCATCTCGGGATTCACGATCAGTTCGCCGAGCCGGTCCACCCACTGGGCGGGATCTCTCGCGAGGAATCCTGTGACGCCGTCTCGCACGTACTGTGCATTGACGCCGACGGGCGACGCGACCACGGGCAGCCCTGCGGCCTGATACTGCAATATCTTGAATCCGCACTTGCCTCTGGTGAACGGATCGTCCGGCAACGGGGCCAGGCCGATGTCGCTGGTCATCAGATCGGCGGCTTCTGTTTCGCCGGACCAGGGACACCGTTCCATCTTCATCGACGCCATGCCAAGGTACTCATCACTGATCATTCGCAGAGTTAGATTGTCAAACCGACCGGCAAGATCTTGAAGGACCGGTTGGATCCCCGCAAGGTACTTCAGCGTAGTGGCGCTGCCAATCCAGACCAGGCGCACTCGTCCGTCATCGCGCCGGCGCCTTTCTTCGCGATATGGATTGAGATCCAAGCCGGTCGGCACCACGCGAACGTTCGCGTGGTATCGAGAGGCGTGCTCGCCCAGGTAGGCGTTCCCGGCTATGACCATGTCGGCCAATCTGACGATCCGGCCGAAAGCACGAAAGCGGGCTCTGGAAATCCGCTCAGGCTCGCGGTCCCTGTACATGACGGCGTCATCGAAGTCGTAGAGGATTCTCCTGGCGCATCTTCGCAACGAGGCTGCGTCGAGCCAACTCAGTCTCTTTTTGTGAAGGAACACTCCATCGAAACCCGCCGCCTGCTTGAGCAACCTCTGACGTGCCCAGAATCCGCGAGGAAGTTCCACGACCTCGCAGTCGATTCCGTTGTCCCGCAGAATGCCAAGATGAATGGCGACCCGCATCCTGAAACTTGCGCGATCCGGGTTATTGGTCAGTACGAGCAGCCGCATGGGCACTCTGCCTTACTCCTTACTTCGTATTCATCCAATGCCGGATACAATACCATACGGAGACCGGCAATGCGAGCTTTTCGAGGCGTCAGTGATGGGCTCGACCGCGTGCCTCCAGGATCGACTCGTAGAGTTGGAGAGTCTCCTGGGCTACCCGACGGATGGAAATCCTCGACGCCAGATCATCTTCGCGGATTGCGTGGGAGGCGGCCTGGATACTGGCGGGATTCGCGAAGTGCCTGATTGCGTCGGCAAGGGCTTCCATGTTGTCGGGCAAGTCGATCACCTTGCCATGCCGGCCATCCGTGAAATGGTCTGTGGCCCCGTTGAAGCGGGTGGTGATTACAGGCTTGCCTGCCGCCAGCGCCTCCAGGATGAACCGGCTGGAGGGATCGTAAAAGGTGGGTAGCACTCCCACGTCCGTTGCCGCAAGGGCGTCGCGGACGTGCCCGACGGCGCCGAGAAACAGGATGTGCTTCTCCACGCCCAGGCGTCCGGCGAGCCTGTGGTATGAGCTGCTCCTGCCGGCGCCGGCGACAATCAACCCGACCGGCCGCTCTCCCCGGGTTCCGCAGGCGATCTGCATCGCTCGGATCAGCGGCGCGAGACCCTTCAGACGAAAATTGTGTGCTGCGAAAAGGTACAACGCCGGCTCCTCGACTCCCATGTCGCCGAAGTGGGCGATGAACCGGCTCCGGAGGCGAGCGGCAGCGTCCGGATCCACATTTGCGTCGATGTTGACGCCGTTGAGTGTCAGGACGATGCGCCCGGGGTCCGTCGCGTAGTGTTCCTTGAACTGGTCGGCGACGTAACGGGAAAGGGCGGCGAGGACCGGGCCATCCGATCCACGGCAGAGCCTGCGCTCCGCGCGAAGGAGTTCTGCCCGTCGAGAATTGACGGAGGCCGTCGCTCGCTTCCAGCAGCGGAGGAGGGAGTTCGGGTAGCTGGCCGCGTTGCGCAGCGCGGATTCGGCGTACGTGCCTCCTCGCGGCTGGTAGAGATCGGCGAACGCGAACGGCAGGACGCTATGGACGATGTCATAGCTGGTTTGAGCGAGATGGCATTGCAGGGCGCTGCCGAATGCCGCCAGGGACACCCGTTTGCCTGGAGCATCCCCGCAGAGCACGCGGATGTTGCTGCGGTTGGGCGCTCCCTTGGCCGTGAGCAAATCGACGTGCAGACCCAGAGCCGACAAGGCATCCGCCACCTCGAACATAGAGCGTTCGGCCCCTCCGAGAGCAACGTCGGCCCGCTCAATGATAATCGCAACCTTCTTCACCATTTAGCGTCCGTCCGGCACACCTCTCAGAAAAGGAGGCGTGGCTCCATGTTTCACGTTGTGACGCACCATACGTGCCGTCTTCTTCATAACCGCACGGAGGAACGCCTTATCCTGTGGCAGGAGTCTTCGACGGCCGGCATAAGTCAGGTAGAACCGCAGGCGATCGGTCCTTGAGAAGCTCCCTGCCGGCGAGGAATAATGAAGCTGCGCGATGTCCTTGATCTGGAATCGCCGTTGCAGGAAGGGCCGGGAGGCTCTGGCCAGATCGATCAGGTAAAATTCACCGGCTTCGGAGCAGAAGAGGTGGGCCAGGTACAGATCGCGGTGACGGCGGCCGGTCGCGTGGAACCGCCGGATGAATTCCGCGAGCCGGCGGATGAACTCCCGGCGCTCCCGCAAGACTGCGGGGTTTGGGACGCCGTCAAAGCACTTCGGAAGCCTCTGCTCCAGGGATTGCGAGTCTCGGATCTCCTCAGTTATCAGGAAACTCCTTCGCTCGAAGAGGATTCCCCATTGTTCGCCGCAGGCGACGATGCGGGGCGTGTTGACTCCGGCGGCCGCCAACTGCTCGATCGCCTCTCGTTCCGCCGATGCGAAGGACCTCCGCCCGTGCTGCGAGAGCCAGTTGCCGATCTGGCGGGCAAGGGGCGGCCGGTCGTAGCACTTCAGGAAGAGCTTGACCGGTTGTTGCGAGCCGGCGGGCGTCGCCTCGAATTGCACTCGCCGACGAAAACGGCCGATGTTGGGCTTGGCCAAGTCTCGTCCCACGTCGAACGTGAAGACCGCCTCAAGGGAGGTGAGACCGAGCCGGGCGAACGCATCCCGGAAGTCCCCAGCCACGAACCACGGCGTTCCTTCGCCGGCAGTCCTCTCGCGATTCGCAAAATGGGTCGCTCGTCTCGTGGTCATCGCTCATTCAGAAAATAGTCTGAAATCACGCCCATGAACCGGTTGTACTTGATCGCGTAGTGCGACAGGCCCTGCTCGCAGAACTGCCGGGAGAACTGCGCATCCTGCTCCCGCAGGCTCGGCGCCGCCTGTTGCCACTGGGTTTCGTCCATCCGCAGAAGGGTCTCGACCTTGTCTTTGTAGAACTCCGCGGTCGGCAGGCTGGAATGGGCATTGACGAACCAGGGCATGATCCGTCCGATCTTCCTGAGCAGGAGGTTGTGCTCCGGGTCGAATTCGAGGCAGGATTCGTCGGTGAAATTCTTGAGCCGCTCCATCTTCTCGGCGTTGATGTACCCGCCCTCGACGCTGATCTCATGGGCCCGCGTGCCGGGGAAGGGGAAGAAGTACGTCCAGCGGAAGCGTCCCGGCCTGGCCTGCCCAAGCAGGCGGACCGTGTCGAGCACGTCCTCACGGCCCTCGTGCGGGAAGCCGATGATGATGAAAACCGAACTGTGCATGCCGTTGCGCTCGACGGCAGCGATGGCCTCGACGATGCTCTCGTTGGTCATGTGGCGGTTCAGGATCGTCTTGCGAACCTTCGGGCTGCCCGACTCGACGCCAAACTTCACAATCCGGCAGTTCGCCGCCGCCAGGTAGCCGGCGCACTCGTCGTCGAAGAAGCCCACATGAGCGTTCACGACGAACGGCATGTCCGTGACCTCGCGGTAGGCCTCGCAGAACTCCCGGACGTACGCCTTGTCGAATGTGAACAGGTCGTCGTCGAAGATGAACATGCGGATATTGCGGTAGTTTGCGAGGAGATATCGGATCTCGTCGATCATCTGGCCGACGGTGAACCGCCGGATGTAGTGCAGGTCCTTGAAGCTGCAGTGCAGGTCCTTCCGGTACGCCTCGACCATCACGTGGTTGAAACAGTAAGTGCACGAGAAGGGACATCCTCGCGACGCCATCAGTCCGACCCAACCCTGCTTGGCGTCGATCAGCCGCTGGAAGTCCATGCTCTCGTAATCCTTCATGGGCAGTCGCGTCAAGTCGGGCAGGGGGCCGACCGGATTGATGCGGATCCAGCCGTCCCGCAGGCAGGCAAGGTTCGGCACATCGTCGACGCTCTCGCCGCGGGCGAGCCTGCCCACGAACTCGATGAAAGCGTCTTCACACTCGCCGCGAAAGACATAGTCGAACAGGCCGGTTCGCAGGATCTCCTCTGAGTTCGAGAGGGTGTGGACGCCGCCGATGACGAAGGGAATCTGGAACCCCGGTCTGGCCCACCGGGCAAGGGTCTGTGTGTAGGCCCACTGATTGGTCACGACGGAGAAGGCCAGGATATCCGGCTTCTCCGCCGCGATTCGCTGCACGAACTGTGCCTCGCTCGGCAGCGGGTTCACCTCCTCGCAGAGCTGCCAGAATCCCACCTCCTGGCCGGCCTGCTTGAGGAGGGCCGCCATGTGGGCGACGCCGTAGTTGAAGCCCACCTGAGAGTCCGTCGAAGGGTATATGAAAAGGACTTTCATCGTAGAGTGCCGGCGCGGCGGGCGTGGCTCCTATTCCTTCCTGGCCTCGTGGGCGGAATTGTTGCCGGTCGTCCGGCCGGTGCGCACCTCCCGGACCCGCTGCCGCGAAGGCTCGGGCGTGCGCAACGCGCGCTCCTGCATGATCCGGGCGATCACTTCGTTGACATCGACATGCTCCGAGTCGGTCAGCGTATTGACATGCACGATCCGGCAGTCCGTCTCTCCGCAGGCGCTCCACCGGCGGATGAAGTTCTTGTTATTGCTCCCGGCGAAGATTGTCAGCGTGGGTGTGCGTGCGGCGGCCGCGATGTGTTGGCAGGCGGAGTCGTATCCGATGTACTCATCGCTGTGGGCGATCAGGGAGGCCATGGCGCCGATCCCGCATTCGATGGCGACGACTCCATGTGGCAGCGCAGGCCCGTCCGTCGCGGTGAAAGACGTCACCGTGCCCGGGAAGCCGTGCTCCCGCGTGTCCGCGATCAGCAGGGCGGCTCGCTCCTCCTCGTCGGCGCCGAACCCGCGGTCCAGGACGACCACGGTGCCCGGAACCGCGACGATGGCCCGTACGAGCCTCTTCTCGAACTCGAGGCTGACGCGTTTCCTCGGGTTCTGTCCGACGCCCAGGTTCATCGCGACGATGTGCCGTGCCCCTGCGGCGCGCAGCGAATCGATTTTTGCCTTGGCTGTGGTCATCAGAGCCGGAGGCGCCCAGATCACCGGGTAGGCGAAGTCCGGAACGCCGAACACGTTGTTGATCCATTCGTTCGTCCACTCGGCCATGCAGTGTCCGTTGGCCGTGAGGACGTGGTCCCGCGTGTTGAAGAACAGGTAATTGTCCGCGTGCATCATGGGCAACAGGCCCAGTTGGGAGATCCGCGAATCCGGGTCGATCACGAGCACGTTCTCTTCGCCGTCGGCGAACTCCTCGCGCAGGATGTCCAGGGTTGCGTGCCAACTGGCGAAGCGCTCGAAGAGCCCGCCGCGACGAGCGTAGCCCAGTTCGCGAATTCGTACATCGGGATTGCCGCCGAAGAGCCCGCCCAGCTTGTGGCTGCCGACGATGACCATGTCCGTCTCGGGGAAGAGCCGTCGCAGCCGCTGGATCATGACGCTCAGGATCGCGACATCGGCCCCGAGGGTCACTCGCGACAGGAGCACGATTCGTCGGGGGGCCTTGCCCGGGTCGCGACGGTACTGGCGGGTGTGCGTGGCGACCGCGCGCCGGTACAGCTCTTCCGGCGAAACGATGCCGAAATCCGTCAGCTTCGCATCGAGTCCCTTGCCCGCCGGGACCGTCCGGCAGTAGGAGATCACCTGGCACATGACCCGGCTGTAGACCTCGACCGGAAGATCCTCGAAATCGTCGCAGAGCTTCTCGACGACGACTTCGAACAGTGCGGTCGATGCGATGTTGCTCAACTCCGCCTTCGAATAGAACGTCGCCATCTCGCAGAGCAGGTCGATGTACTCGGCCACGTAGGTGCCGCTCTGGAAGTGTTTGTCGATGAAGGAAAAGGCGACCTGGCGGGCGAGATGCTGCAATTCGTCCGCGTCGGCCTTGCCGTCTCTGAGCCTAAACCACTTCTTTTGATAGATTGCAGGGTCCATGCTATTTGTACGCACCTACAAGCCGCTCGGCGGCCGCAAACACCTCGGCCGGCCGGATCTCTCTCATGCACTCGTGCCCCCTCGGGCATTCTTTCTTGTGGCAGGGTGAGCAGTCCAATTCTTTCCGTACGACGGTCGTGCGGTCCAGGTTTGCCGCCGTGTACCGCGGATCAGTCGATCCCATGATGACAACCGTCGGCACATCGAAGGCCACCGCATAATGTCGGGGCCCTGTGTCGTTCGTGACGAACAGGTTGCATCGCTTCACGAGCGGCTTGAGCAACTCCAGATCGACCTTGTCGGACCGCGTGTCGATGAGATCGACCTCGGTCCGGTCGAGGATCGCCTGTATGATACCTTCTTCGCCCGGCCCCGAAAAGAGGATGATCTTGGCATCGATGCTTTTTCGCAGCAGTCGGGCCAGTTCGGCGAAGTACTCCGGCGGCCAGCACTTTGAAGAGCCGAAGCTGGCCCCGGGGTTCAAGCCGATGACGAAATCCTCCGCGGCGATGGCATGCTTTGCCAGGAGTGAGCAGCCACGCTTGCGGAGTTCCTCGCCGATGAACAACGTGGGCTTGAGGGCCGCTGGAAGCTCCAAGCCGAGCCACCGGCAGATCTCCAGGTAGTATTCGCCCATGGGGATGGGGACCGCCGTCCCGTTGCGCGAGGCGGTCGGGCCGCCCGTCAGCAGGAGGTCGCGCCATTGGCGGCGATAGCCATAGACCTGCCGGACGCCGCTCAGCCGCATCGTCAACGCCGATCGGACGGAGTTCGTCAGCAGGATCGCGGTATCGGCCGACAGGGCCTTGAGCTGCCGTCGCATTCGTTGAAATCCGGCCCAGGTCTTGTCATTGCCGTCCACCAAGTCGTCGAACCACGGCCCATCCCGGACGATGCCCTGGGCGCCCTTCTTCATCACGCCGACGATTCTCGCCTGCGGCAGGTTTCTGCGCAGGCAATCGAAGACGGGCGTGGCCATCACCACATCGCCGACCCAGTTCGGGCAACGAACCGCGAGGGTTCTTACGTTCGCAAGCTTCGAGATCATTCTCTATCGATGCATCGTGTAGAATGTGAGGGCCATCATCTGCAGCACGGCGCCAAAACCGAGGGCCAAAAGGGCGTTGTTGTCCTGCCGATTTGGGCCCATCAGGAACCACAGGGTCAGCAACAGGCAGAAAGGTACGAAGACCTGCACGATGCCGGCGAGCAGCCGCAACAGCGAAAACTCGGCGACGAACATCTCGGTCTTTTGCATCCGACGCAATTGCTCCAGGATACCCGCGAGCAGTTGCTCGGTCTTCGCGCTGGTCGCAGCCGATCCCGTTGCATGCGCCACCTGCTGTTTCTCGGCGTCCTTTGCCGCATATTCTTCCACCATCGACAGGATCTCCACAGATTTGGCGGCCAGCGTATCGTTGTGACTCGTCGGTGATACCGTCGTCGCCGGACTGTCCTGAGCGGAACGATGATATTTCTTGACGATGTTGACGGCTTCCTTCATGTTCACGGCGACGTAGTCGGGGCGGCTCTTCTCCGGATAACCGGACTCGGAGCGGGTCGGGCTGATCAGAATGGTCCTGCACCCGGCACTGCGGCCTGCCTCGATGTCCCGTTCGTTGTCGCCGATCATCCAGGACTTCGCCAAGTCAATGTGCATCTCCTGGGCGGCGGCCAACAGCATGCCGGGCCGCGGTTTGCGCCAATCGCTGTCCTTGCGGTACTGGTCGATCACGCCGTCAGGGTGATAGGGACAGTAGTAAACCTTGTCGAGTGACGCTCCTTTGGCGGCCAGCAGCTCGCCGAGTCGCTCGTGGATCCGTTCCAGCATCTGCTCGGTCACGATCCCCCGCGCCACGCCGGACTGGTTCGACACGACCACCGTCTTGTAGCTCAGGCCCCGCAGTTCACGCAGGGCCTCGGCGGCCCCGTCCAGCAGTTGTACCTGATCGGGGTGATTGAGATAGCCCGGATCGTTGATCAACGTCCCGTCGCGATCCAGGAATATCGCCGCATTGGACATGGCATCGGTCATCTGCACTGTCTATCCCCCGTCCTGCAAAACTCCTGTTCCACGAGGTCGCAAATGATGTGGTACGCCAATTGATGGATCTCCTGGCTGCGGGCCGTCACGGCGGCGTCTGCGCACAGGCACAGGTCAGCCATCGCCTCGAGCTTGCTGTTGGTCCGGCCGGTGAACGCCAGGATGGGGGCGCCCTTGCGCCGGGCGGCCTCCGCTGCGCGCAGCACGTTCGGCGAAGCGCCGCTCGTACTGAACGCCCAGAGGATGTCCCCCGGCCGCACGAGCGCCTCCACCTGCCGGGAGAAGACACTCTGGTAATCGTAATCGTTGCCGATGCACGTCAGGACCGAGGTATCCGTGGATAGCGCCACCGCCGGCAGGGCCCTGCGCTCGACCCGGAACCGGCCCACGAACTCCCCTGCGATGTGCTGGGCGTCGGCGGCCGAACCCCCGTTGCCGCACAGATACAACGTGCCGTTGTTCCGGAGCGACTGCACGATTCTCTCGGCCATGGCGACGACCGTCGCGACGCCGGAGGCCTCGAAGGCTGCGATCATGGCACGATGGGTTGCGATGGCCTCTTGAATTCTCTCGTGGTCGGGTTTGCTCATGATCTATCTGCCTGCAGGGTCCTGATCTTCTCAATGGTCGCGGTTGAACTCTTGCCCTGTACGAGCGGCGCCAGCAGGACTGTGCCTCCGTACGATTCGACGAAGTCGGAACCGACTATTCCGGCCTTGTTGCCCCAATCCGCCCCTTTGATCAGGACGTCCGGCTTGACCTTCTTGATGAGGCCCAGCACGCTCGGATCGTCGAAGATCGTGATGAAGTCCACCGTTTCGAGACCGGAGAGCACTGCGGCCCGGTCGTACTGGCTGTTGACCGGGCGGTCCGGGCCTTTGATGGCTCGCACGGAATCGTCGCTGTTGAGTCCGACGACGACCACGCTGCCCTGGGCTTTGCAGAATCGCAGGTATTCGATGTGGCCGCGGTGGATCACGTCGAAACAGCCGTTGGTGAAGACGATTGTTTGTCCCCGGCTGCGCCGCCAGGTGATCTCCTCGAGCAGGGAGTCGAGAGAACGGAGTTTCGTGCTCCGGGTGCCGAACTGGCCCGCGATCTCGTGGACGATCTCGGAGACGGTCACCGGCGTGGCGCCGAACTTCTCGACCTCGATCCCGGCGGCAAGGTTCGCCAGGTGCGCCATTGTCAGATAGTCGCTGTCGGCGGCGAGGCTGACGGCCAAGGTGGCCAGCACGATGTCCCCGGCCCCGGTCACATCGTAGACATTGCGCGGTCGGGCCGGGATCAACTCGCGGGTCTCCTGCGTGAACAGATATGCGCCGTCCCTGTCCAGCGTGACGAGAACAGCCTCGAGCGACAGGTTTTCGGCGAGGTGTTCAGCGGCTTTCATTGCGTCCGCCGTGGTGCGCACCTCGGATCCCATTACGGAGGAGGCGTCACAGCGATTCGGCGTCAGCACGGTGGCGCCCGCGTACTTGCCGTAGTCATCGCCGTGCATAGGAGCCACGACGATCTTTCGCCCGGCGGTCTTTGCCAGCCGGATCATTTCCGTACACAGGGTCGGTGTCAACATCCCTTTGTCATAGTCCTGCAGGCAGACGATATCCGCTTCGCTGAGGGCCCCCTCGTAACTGCGCAGGATCCGGTGGCAGATATCGGCAGGTAGCGGATCGGTGCTCTCCTGGTCGATTCGCATGAGCTGCTGTCTGTGCCGATGCTGGGCCAGGCCGATGAGTCTCTGTTTGGTCGTTGTGGGGCGGTCCGCGACCTCCAGGAGACCGGAGATATCGGCTGCGACCGAGATGAGGAGCTTCTTCAGTAGACTGCCGTTGGTGTCCTGCCCGATCACGCCGATGCAGACGGGAATGCCGCCCAGCGCCGCGACATCGGCGGCCACCGAAGCTGCGCCGCCGCACCGAGACTCCGTCTCGGTCACTTTCAGGACCGGAACCGGCGCCTCCGGGCTGATGCGGGTCGCATCGCCGTAGACGTACAGATCGAGCATGAAATCGCCGACGACGAGAATCCTCGGCGCACCGAGGTTTCCCACCGTCTTGAGCAGTTGTTCGTACATTCTCAATACCTGGTCGTTCCGGGTTCGCGTATTCACTGACCAAGCATTCTACCGCCCAGGACGCGGTCAATCAAGGCCGTCAGCATTTCCTCGCCGGATGTGATCCGCAGGTCGATGGCTAAGTAGGCCAAGAGCGGTTCTCCCTTGGGCAGGGTCGATTGAGCCACTTTGGTCCAATCCTTCTGGGTGGTCAGGACGAGCGGAGCCTGCCGTCGGCGGGCCTCGTTGTGGACGGCGAGCACGTCCTCGGCTGTATAATGATGGTGGTCGTCGAACACCTTGGTCCCGGCCGGCATCGCCCCCAGACGTTCGATAGTCCGGAAAAAGGCCTGCGGATTGCCGATCCCGCAGAATGCGAAGACTCGCTTGCCCTTGATCTGGGCCAGAGGGATCTCCGCTCCCTCGGCCGCTCGGACCGCTACCGGCGCATGGATCGAACGGGCGATGACCAGATCGCGGTTGATCCTGCGGATCTCCGCTTCGATCCGGGCCAAGGCCTCCTCGGAAACCTGGTCGCAGCGGGTCAGGACGACCGCGTGTGCTCGTTTGAGACTGCTGACGGGTTCTCGCAATAGCCCGGCGGGCAGGAGCTGGCCGTAGCCAAACGGAACCGTCGCATCCACCGCGACGATATCGAGGTCCCGTGCGAGCCGGCGGTGCTGGAACCCGTCGTCCATGACGAGCACCTGCGCGCCGTGAGCCTGGATTGCCTCGGCGGCCCCCGCGACGCGGTCCGGGTTCACGACGACCGGCACATCCGGGCACTGCGCCCCCAGCAGCGCGGGCTCGTCGGCGAGTCTGCTCGGCTGGGTCTTGTAGCCACGGGTCAGGATCGCCTCGCAGCAATTTTGATTTTTGATTCTTGATTGTTGATTTATCTTCCGGCATAGCCAGACAACCACTGGCGTCTTGCCTGTCCCGCCGGTCGTCAGGTTGCCCACTGACATGACGACGGCATTCGCACGATGACTCCTGAGCATATGTCGATTATACAGACCATTGCGGATGCCCACGGCCAACCGGTATCCAAGCGAAGCCGCACGCAACAGGGACCTTGCCACGCTGGCCTTTGCGTCTCTGCGCCGGCCCGAAATGATCGCCTTGAACTCGTCCTGGTTGATCGCCATGGTAGGCAGTGTTATCCCAAAACGCCGACCCGGTCAAGGTCGGATACGGCTTCGCTGAGGGCTATCCCACGTAAATCTGGATGCACATTGGTTCTTCAGCCTTGACGGGCCGCAAAAAGGGTGTATATTACTAATGTATACAGTGTGTGAGGTGCAGCATGGTGCGAACGCAGGTATATTTGACAGAACGTCAACGGGATGAACTACTCGGCATCGCCAAGACCGTCGGGAAGAAACAAAGCGAGCTCATTCGAGAGGCCATCGATCAACTCATCGATCAGGCCGGCAGCAGTCGTAGGGATTCGGTGCTGCGCGAGACCGCCGGGATTTGGAAGGATCGCACCGATCTTCCGGATTTCAGAGCAATCCGCGCCGAATGGGACAGGAGCTAATCATGGCACGCCCGATCCTTCCGGACACCGATGTCCTTGTTGATTTCTTTCGGGGTCGCGATGAGGCTGTAGCCTGTGTCAACGCTTGCAGTGGCCGCATCATCCTATCGTCTATCGTTGTTGCTGAGTTGTATGCCGGAGTGAAAGGAGATGCGGAATATGCGGCCCTGGAGGACTTTGTCTCCCTCTTCCGTGTGGTCCCCGTGAGCGCCGAGATTGCCAAGGCCGGCGGCCTCCACAAACGAGATTACGGCAAGTCCCATGGCGTTGGTCTGGCGGATGCGATTTTGGCGGCTACCGCGGAAGCCGAAAACGCGGAGTTGAAGACTCTTAACACCAGACACTACCCCATGTTGAAGGGCCTCAAGTCCGCCTACCCAAAATAGTCGGTGTACATCCTTCGCAGGGCCCTCCTTGGCTGCCCTCTCTCATCCCATTGCCCATCGCAGTCCCTGCAGGTCTGGCGGTTCCCGTGGCCCGCGCCGAGCCGGGACACCGGAACCACATTCACCGCACGCCTGACCGCTGGTTCCTTGCACTTTCTCCTTATCTCGTCTCGCTTTCCAGCCGATAGTGTGCGCAGAGGTAGATTCTTGCATCCATGATGAGACCAGCATGGTGTTGGTTATTCATAGTTGGTTCGTGCCGCTCACATACGGGAGAGACTAGCATATGTGCAAAGCTGTGGGGTTATCGAGTGATACGTCTTGTTCCTCGTTCAGTTACCTTGGGCAGAACCCTGGAGCTTGGCGGTTATCGTCGCTCAGGCTCAAGGAAGCCGCAGATGTGCTAAGACAAACCGGCTGGCCCGACGAACGGAAGGAGCACGACCTGGAGGTAGCAACAGCCGATTTCAGACTTGGCCCCGTTTACATGCTTCTAATAGGCATGGCTCTCGAAGCCGGCCTGAAGGCGATTCTTGTGGCTCAGAATCCGGCGCTTATCGGAGAGCAGAGGATTTCCAGGGATATCACGACGCATAGATTAAAGGTTCTCTGGGATCGGGTGAGGTTTCCCAAATCTCGCGCGACGGAGTCTGTGCTGGATCGTCTCGAACGCTTTGTTGTTGCCTTTGGCCGATATCCGGTGTCGAAGGCCATGCATGACATGAAGAGCATGACGGGTGCATCTTTTCACGCAGACCCGGACTTTGATGAAGTCGCTCGGTTGTGGGCATCCCTTGAAGAGCAGACGAAGGAAGTAATGCCTGAATTGTTCACAGAGCAAGGCTCTGGCGAATCAGTGTAAGGTGGGCCATATTATGTCAGGCTATCGAGAACAGCCATTCCACGTATCAAAAGGCGATCAGGACGCCTGGGTAGTAGACTTCGCAGGCAAACCCGTATTTGTAGACAGCCGCGACGATGCTATCCTCCTTGCAGAACTGCCCGTCCAACTGTGCAGGGCGATCTCCAAGGATCGGAGGCATGACCTGGACAAGATAAGACGTGTTCTGGGCCTGTGCGACGAGTATCACCTCGGACGCTTCCGGGCCGTTCGCGAGTTGAAGTCGCGATTCAAGCGGAACCATCGCCAATTGGGAGGCGGTTGAATGAATGCTACGTGTGGAGGCAGAAGGCTCAGTTCGCTAAAGGCGGGCCTTGTGGTTCTGGCATGTCTGTTGATCGCCCATGTTCTCCGGACTGAGTTCATCGACATGAATATCATCAGAGCCAGCGTCTTCAGGCAGGTAGTCAAGGCAGATCCTGACAACCTGAACGCGCTTCTGTTTCTTGCCAAGTATGATGCTGAAGCCAAGCGTTGGGACGAAGCCATTGGTTCCCTAAGAGAGATTCTGCGAATAGCCCCAAAGAACCGCGACACCTATTCGCTCCTCGGTGTAGCCTACTTCGCTCTGCAGCGATATGAAGAAGCCGCAAACGCATGTAAGCAAGCCGTTGCAGTGGACCCGAATGACGCTGATGCGTACTTGATCCTGGGGGCGGCCTACGCTGCTCTCGACCGCCATGAGGAAGCATTCGACGCCTACAAAGAAGTATGCAGGATAGGTCCCACCCAGGTGGATCTCCGCTCGTATCTGAGGGACGGTGACTTCTATATGGCAGTTCTGGATGAGGCTATACTCACGCGGAGACTCACGGAAGCCATAGAAGCGTATCAACAAGCGGCTGCAATCACACCTGACGATCCGAACATCTATGTGGCTCTCGCACGCACGTTTTCCCTTGCACAGGAGCCCGAGGGTGCCATCGAGAGCTTCGAGCGAGCGATTGAGTTAGACCCAGATAATGTGAGTGTTTACCTGGGTCTCGGCGGTGCTTACATCACTCAAGAGGACTACGCAAAAGCCATAGCGGCATTCACACAGGCAACGAAGATCGATTCCAAAAGTGGCTTGGCTCACATATATTTGGGTTTCGCGTACTGTGATGCTGGATACTATGAAGAGGCTGAGGAATCCTACAAGCGAGCCCTGCAATTCGGCCCGACGATCTCTGATTATAGCGTGAACGTACTTCTCGCACGGGTGTACTCCGAGACAAAGCAATACCAGAAAGCCATAGACGCGTGCAGGCAAGCTCTCGCACATGAGCCTGATCACGACAAGGCCCATTATCAACTGGGTCTGGCATACCTTCAATCGGGAGCCATCGGTTCAGCCATGGAGCAGTACGAACGATTGAAGCAGCTCAATGGCGACCTGGCAAACAACCTGTTGGGCTTTATGAGAAAACGGTTGGATGAGACCGCATCTCAGGCGGTTGAGCAACTGTCGACTGTGTATGATCAACGACGTGAGGAGCGTAGGCAATTCTACGAACAGCATCTGCACGGCCTCAAGGAGTGCATTCAACGTGAGTTCGACAACCTCAATGAAGTTGGTAGGTCACGTTATAAGCAGATACTGAATGACACAGCTCTCAGCCATGAGGCAAAATGCTACGCGATAACAGCCATGAACACCCAATTGGCGGTTGAGGACGCGAGAATTCGCCAACATCTGATACGCCAGCAATTCAATCTCAGACAGGCAATGGACCGGGACATAGCTTTGCTGAACGCGGAATTCGAGAAGGCGAGACGCCTAATCACCTCCACGCCCGGTGACGATCGGTAGCAGCCGGGTGGGGTGTGCACACCAGGAGCTAATCCCAATTCCTCTCAGATCGCGACTAGCATGGGATCGCTGACTTCCTTGGCCTTCTGCGGGCTGTAGAGTAGTTCGACCAGCTTCAAGGCGAACTCGATGGCCGTGCCGGGGCCTTGGCTGGTCACACACTGGCAGTCGACCACCACCCGCTCATCGGAGGCATAGGCCGGGTTCAACTTGCCTCGCATGGCAGGGTAGCAGGTTGCCCTGACCCCTTCCAGCAACCCATGCGGCTGCAAGGCGACGGCGGGCGAGGCGCAGATCGCTCCGTAGAGCCTGCGGGAGGCTTTCTGCTTCTTGAGCATCGCGATCAGTGAGCCACAGTCCCGCAGATGCTCCGCTCCCGGCATCCCACCCGGCAGGGCGATACAATCATAGGTCTGGCCTGTGCAACCCGCGATCAATGCATCGGCCACCAGCTTCATACCCCGACTGGCGGTCACCTGGAGCTTGTCCACCGACGCGACCGTTACCTCCGCCCCGGCCCGGCGCAGCGCGTCGATGATGCACGCCGCCTCGATCTCCTCTGTCCCGTCGGCGATGGGGACCAGTACCTTCTTGACCATATTGACCTCCCGGTGAAGAGAAGCACGAAATTCGAATATCGAAATCCGAAACAGGCACAAATGGCAAAGAACTCGAAATGACCGAAACGGCTCCTGTCAGTCGACGGCAGCGTTTCGGTCATTTGGATTTCGAGTTTTGGATTTTTCTTATGATCTCATCGGCCATTTGGCTCGTCCCGACCGCCGTTGGGTCGTCGCGGTTGTCTTTCATGTCGTACGTGACCTTGCGGCCCTCGGCGATGGTGTCCGCGACGGCCTTCTCCAGGCGATTCGCCTCGGTCTCTTTGCCGAGATGCCTGAGCATGAGCACGCCGCTGAGGATCAGAGCGGTCGGGTTGACCTTATTCATACCCTTGTACTTCGGGGCGCTGCCGTGTGTGGCCTCGAAGGTGGCGCCTTTGTCGCCGATGTTCGCGCCCGGCGCGACGCCCAGCCCGCCGATCAGTCCGGCACACAGGTCGCTGACGATATCGCCGTAGAGGTTGGGCAGCACGAGCACGTCGTACAACTCGGGTTTTTGCACGAGCTGCATGCACATGTTGTCCACGATGCGGTCTTCGAACTCGATATCCGGATAGTCCTTGGCGACCTCGCGACTGACCTCGAGCCACAGGCCGTCGGAGAACTTCATGATATTGGCCTTGTGGACGCTGGTGACCTTCTTGCGGCCGTTCTTGCGTGCGTAGTCGAATGCGTATCGCACGATCCGGTCGGTCGCGGTCACGGTGATCGGCTTGATGCTGACGCCTGCGTCCGGTCCGATCCGCTTTTTGCTGTGCTTGTTCAGCCAGTCGATCAGTTCGAGCGTGTCGCCTTGCCCTTTTTGGTACTCGATCCCGGCGTACAGGTCCTCAGTGTTTTCCCGCACGATCACCAGGTCGATGTTCTCATACCGGCTGCGGACGCCCTTGTAGCTCTTGCACGGGCGCAAGCAGACGTACAAGTCCAGGTTCTGACGCAGGTAGACGTTGATGCTGCGAAATCCGGTCCCGACGGGGGTCGTGATGGGGGCCTTGAGGGCGACACCGTTCCTTTTGACGGATTCAATCGTCGCGTCGGGCAGAGGAGTGCCCAGACGCTCCATCACGTCCACGCCTGCCTCGGCGATCTCCCAGTGGATTTGTGCCCCGGTGGCGTCGACGCACCTGCGGGCCGCTTCGGCGATCTCCGGCCCGATGCCGTCGCCGGTAATCAGCGTTACATTCGTCATCTCCAGGCTCCTGCTGTGATCTACTATTTACGAATTACGATTTACCATTTGAGCATCAACCCGTCGGTTTTCGCAGATTGGAGATTCTATGTGCTCAGAGGGGAATAGTAAACAGCAAATGCGGAACTCAACCGACGGAGCGGGCGGCGATCCAGGTGCCGGCGACCCAGGTGCCGACCATGGCGCCGACATTGGCCAGGGCCACGACCAGGAGGACTCGGGTCACGGGGTTGGTCCAGAAGCCTTTCAAGGTGGCGGTGGCCTTGGGCAGATCTTCCAGGTCGCTGACCTTGGGTTTCTTGATGACGACCTGGACGATGCCCGCGACCCAACCGGCGGCCAGGAGCGGGTGAAGCGTCGTGAGCGGGGCTGCGAAAAAAGCGGTGAGGATCGTCAAGGGATGGGCCAGGGCCGCCATCGCCCCCAGGGCGGAAAGGGTGCCTGTGACGAGGATCCAGATGTAGACGTTCTCGAACCCGTGGGTGGTTCCCTTGGTGAAACCATAGGCAAGCAGGGCCACGATCAACAAAGGTATCCCCCATTTGACTGCAGCCGACAACCACCCCGATTTGCGGGGCAGCGTCATCAGTTCATCGAGAGAGTGTTCGTCGTGGACCTGGCTCTTGATGCCATCCACGTGTCCGGCCCCGACGACGGCGACGACCTTCTTGCCGGGGGCCGTGCGAATCTTTTCGGCCAGGAAGGTGTCCCGCTCGTCGATCAGACGCTTCTTGATCTCGGGGTACTGGCCTGCGAACTCCGCCATGACGGCCTCGAGCTGGTCCTGTTTTTTGAGCTGCTCGATCATGTCGGCATCGATTTCCTCGCTGGTGAAGATGCCCATCAAGAGCTGCATCGCCAGCTTCAGCTTGCTCCTGAGGCCGAGATAGCCCCAGACTCGTTTGAGCGTGATCTCGATATCGCGGTCCGCCAGGACGAGCTGAGCCCCGGTCTGCTCGGCCATGCGGATGCCTTCGATCATCTCGGCGCCGGGCTGAACGCCGAGTTTCTCCCCGAGCCGGCGGTAGAACGAACTCATGACAAGCTGGGCCAGCAGGAAAACCGCCTTCTTCTGGCGGATGACCTTGACGATGTCCATCTTGCGCCAGTTGTCCGCCTGGGTGATCGCCTGATGGCGGGCCTTGCACAACTCTACGCAGACCGTGTCCGGCCGGACCTGCTCGATGGTCGTGCGAACGTCTTCGACGCTCTCCTTTGAGACATGGGCCGTGCCGACCAGGTATACATCCTTATCGTCGACCCGCACGTGCGTTACGCGGGAAGGCAATTGAAGAGGACCCGACTGCGGCTCGTCGCGTCTGGGCGTCCGGACAGATTCTTGCGTGGTTTCTTCCATAGTTCCTGCATTGACTTCAGAGCATCAACTTGTATCATCGGTGATTCATTATAGCGGGTTCAGTGAATCCCGCCACATTCGTGATGCTGCGATTCTCCGCGACGCCATTATCTTCCGGGATTGGCATATGGGACGTTCATCGCGGCCGTCGCGCCGAGGACAAGCCCATGGCGCGATTGCTCATCAAGGATGCCGACTGAGCTCAGGAGCCACGGCCTCATAGCCCTCGCCGGGCTGGGAGATCAGGCGAAATGCAAGGACCGGCCGGCCCGCAGCGCCGAAGTCACCCCGCAGGACGATCCAGGTGTCCGAGGACTTATCCGTCTGCCGCTGTGGCATGACGAAGCGGCAATCGAGTTGGCTTCTCCCTATGGGGTCGAGCGTGACCTCCCATGTGCTCGGCGTCAATCGCCAGCCGGCGGGGGCGTGCTCGACGACGATACGGCCGCGAACGGGCTGGTCGCCGAAGTTGTATGCATACAGAGGCAACTCGATCTCGGTCTCGGGCCGGACCTTGCGCTCGATATCGGAGGCCCAGGGGATCTGCTCGATGTTGACGCTTGCGGTGGGCGGCATGTGCAATTGAAGGACGATCTGTCCGGGCTTGCCCGGCCGGAACGTGGACCGCTGCGGCGCCGTGAGCGGCAGACGCTTCGCCTCGCCGGGGCCGAGCAGCACGAAGACAGGCGCGGACTGCAACTGTTGCGGCACAGTCGATCCAAGCGAGCGGCCCAGGTAGTCGTATACGCCTTCGACCGTCATCCCTTGCGGCAACGCCCAATCAGCGGCGGTCTTTCCCCTCTGGTCCCAGTCACCGGGTTTCTCGGCCCAGGCCACGAGGACATCACGCAGCCTCCCCTCCGGCTTCGCCTGAAACGCGTAGACGTGCGCGTGCGGTTGGCCTTCGATGCCCCACCGGCCAAGGCACTCTGCGCCGGCCAGGAACCGGCCGATCGCCGCCAGCGCCACGTAGCTCGGCCGCGGCGTCTCGTCCAGACGGAGCAAGCCGAACTGGATCTTGCCCCCCTCGCAATAGTGGCCCAGGATGAAATGAAAATGCCGGTCGGCACCGGCAAACAGGCTGCTGGCATAGGATTGCGCCATGAATTCGGCCTTGCGGATTTCTCCTTCGCGGGACAGGTCGCACCATGGTTCCGGCGTCGCGTACTGGATGCCCCGGTCGCTCTCGGTGACCCAGATGGGCCGGCCGCACGCGGCCTCGTGCACGGGTTTCCACAGCCGCTCGTAGGATTCGGGCCAGTCATAGGTGTGCGTGTTATAGGTGTCGAAGTACGGCCACGTCTCGTTCTGCAACACGAGGCTGGTGTGCAGGCGAGTCGGGACCGCGGTGGAGACGTTCCAGCAGACGAGCACATTCGGGTCGCCTGCCTTGAAGCCCAGGTAGGCGGCCTTCTGGTACGAGCACATCTCGTCCGTCGTATGTCCGCCGAACGTCGCGACGTTGCCTTCGTTCCACGGCTCCCAGGCGTGCACCGTCCCTCGGAACCGCACGGCCATCGCCTTGCAGAAGCGGTACACGTCCCGCAGATCGCCGGCGTAGCGGCCTCGCGTGTCGCCCTCGGTCACCGCCCACTGCGGCGTGTCGTGAAAGACCTGGAGCACCTTCAGACCCCGTGAGGTCTGGATGCGGGCGGAGGTGTCGTATGTGGTCTGCGCCCCCGTGAAGTTGCCTCGCTGCGGTTCCATGTCCCGCCATCGGATGCGGTCTCGGATCCAGTTGGCGCCAGCCAGCGCCGCCAGACGGGCGAGGCGATCCTGCTTGCCGCTGTCGTCTGGGGCGAACCACGCGGTGGCCGAGTCGAGGCAGATCGGGGAATCCTGCGGGACCGGCGCCACGGGTCTGGCCAGGACGGCTGTCGTGGTCCACGCCAGGCAGACCCCGTCTTGTCCGAGAAACTCGACTCGATACCAGCCGATTCCCAGCATTCCCAGATCAATTCGCGATGCGGAGACTGGAACATCGCCGGAGCTGACGGTGGCCGCACGGTCGTCCAGGACCTGCCAGCGCGTCGCTTGGGACGCGGCATCGGCGGGAACTGCCGCCGTCACGGTCTGGCCTTCCACGAACACACCTGCGAGTTCTCCCCGCACGCGAGGAATGTCCCGCTCAATGGGCAGTTCGGTTGCGAATGCATGATGCAGGCCGAACAGCATCGCTGCAATCAGCCAGAGCCGACAGATGTTGCCATTCTTCACTGATACCCTCCTCTATTGCAGGATGTGACAATGGGCCCGGAGCATCGCCCGGACATCGATCAAGCCGTCCTCGTCCGCAAGGTACCTGCGGAGCGATTCCACGATTGCATTTGCCTGGGCGTTCCCGCTGGGGTAGGCGAACAGGTATTTGATGCCGTTGTCCACCGCCCCAATGGCATCGCCGGCGGCTTCGGCCCGCTGCATCGTCACGAGGAATCGCTGCCCGTGCTTGGCGCACGCTTGGCTCAGCGTCTGCCGGAGCTTCGCGATCATCGAGTTGGCGGCGGCTTCGAGCAGGGCGGGCTCGCTTGCGAGCACCAGCGGATCTTCCGGCACGTTCCTGTAGGCGTCCGCCTGGACCATGTTGTCCGACTGCTCGGCCCGGCCGTCGAGGCGTTCCGCGAGGAGCACTTCGCCTGTGGCGACGTCGAGCATCTTGACCAGGCAGGCAACCCTGGCGGTCCAGGTGAACGTCTCGATGGGGTACTCGTGCCTGACCATGTTGGGCACAAGCACCTCCGGCGGAATCCCCCCCAGACGCATTCTCGCGACGCCCACCTCGGCGGCCGCGTGTTCCAGATGCCGCCGGGCCTCGTCCACCTCCGCTCGCGCCCGATGGAGTCTCTCCATCTCGCGGGGATCGCGTGGATCGGCGTGTCGGAAGCGCGCCAGCCTTTCCTCGGCATCGGCCAATCTCACCCTCGCCTGTTCGAGTCTCCCGATGGCTTCATCCAGATCATGGGCGGCCTGTATGTGTTCGGGATTGGGCTCCGGCCGATACCCGTCCTGATAGATCGACTCCCCATACCCGGCCCGCTTGCTCTCGGCGGACACCTTGGCGTCGAGCACCTGCCCGACGATCAGGGCATCGACGTCCTCCAGCGGGTCGGTTGCTGCGATGGATTGCGGGTCGATCCGATCGACGGCATTCAGGTCCTTCTCGCCGAGAATCGCTCGCAAGTCGGGCCGCTCCACCACGATGACATTCTCCGGGTGGGTCTTTACGAAGTGTTCGAGTGCCGCGGCGTCCAGAACGGCCGCCGGCGGCTGTTGCGCCGGCGTCGACTCGAAACCGGCGAAGGCGACCGTGTACGTGACATCCTGCCTGACCTGTCCGGCGCATTGCCCGAGCTGACGTTGGGCATCGCCGTTCTGCGGGAGATAGCTGATGGCGGCCGCAGCGTGGAAGGCGGCGCTGCCGGCGGTCCCACCCTGCAAAAACTGCTGGGAAGCCTGCAGGTGGAGTTCCGCCAGCCGAGATCGAACGTCCGTCAACAGGGTATCGACGCCGCCATATCCTTCGAGCAGGTCACGGCTCTTTTGGAACAATCGCATCGCGGCGGGGTAGTTGTGTGCTGCGATTGCCGTGCGGCCTTGCTCCAGCCACCGGTCGCAAACCGCCCGCTTGGCCTGCCCCAACAACTCCGGCAGGTCCGGATGCGAGGGATGCAGCTTGGCCGCCCGTTCGAGGGTGCGAAGGGCCTCCTCGGGGTCCCCCTGGTCCAGCAGGGTCCGGCCGCGTGCGATCAGTTCCGCGGCCTCGCGCCGGTCCTTCACCGTCTGGACAATGGCCTTTGCCTCCGAGCCGGATTGGTAGGACATCGCCGTCTGCGCCTCCGACTCGGCCTGTGCCAGATCGCCCTCCAGCAGGCGCTCATTGGCCCGATCGACATAGTATCGATACGCGCGATCGCGAATCCGCTTGAGGTCGCCCTCGCCGCCGGGCATGGTTCGGTACATCGCCAGCGCCTCGTTCATACGCTGCAAGGCCGCCTGCCACTGTCTCTGCTCCGCCAGGGCCAGTGCGTCCGCGCGGACCTGCTCGGCCTCGGCAATCGCCTGCACCACCCGTTGACGGAGCGCTTCATATGTCTGCTCCTGTGGGCAAAACCTGATGCCTTGCTCGATAGAATCCCGGGCTCCCCCAAGATCCGCCCGGTCGAACCGGAGCTGGGCCTCGCGGTAGAAAAATTGCCCCGCCTCGACTTTGACCGCGGCGAGTCTCTCGCGATACTTCTCGACGGCCTTGTGGTTGTTCTTCTCCTCGGCCAGCCGGATCGCGTTCTCCAACTCCTGGACCGCCTGCTCATATTGCCCCTCGCGCGACAGCCGGTCCCCTCGCTTGTACGCCTTCTCGTGCGCGCAGCCCGCTATCATTAGTACAAGGACCAGCACCGTGAACACCGCCGGCCTGCCAGCGCCTCTTGTGAAAGGCTCTCTGCTGACTTGTACTCCACGTCCCAGTTGCATCTTCGTCCACCTTTCTTTGTGCATCCGTTAGGGTGATTCCATGGCTGCACCGGCAACCGCATTCATTGTATCATTCGCAAAGCCTGAGACAATCGCCCCAAGCCATCTTGGTTTCAGATAGCTCTATCCATGTATATAAGGCGGCTGCAGACCAGGGCGTCACGGCAATTGCGGCACTTGCAGCCCGGTTCGAGATGCCGGGGGCTACTTCCTGGCCGGCCTGTCAAAAGCTGCCGGCCGGCTCGATTTTGAAGAGCGCACGTATCGAGGCGCCGAGTCTGATCATTGGCGGCTTAGCCATCGCGTCAATCACGCCGTCGGCGTCTGCCATGCCGGCGGATGCGCCCCGCGAGGTGCTTCCGCTTTGTGTTGGTGGCCCTTCAGACTTCATGGAAGGTCTGAGGAAATGGCTGTTCAGGCTTGTCAGGTCTGCCTCAGAAAGTGCGTACACGGCGCCCACTCTGACGCCGGCTCCTTTGGCCATGCGCTCGGCCCTCTCCCTGGCATCTGCAATCGCGAATGCCATCAACTCCTGCTCCTTCTCCTTGCGACTCGTGACATCAAAGTGTGTGCTCACGCCAGTTACGGAGTCCGTCTCAAACAGCCTTCGCGTGAGTTTCTGCCATATGTCCAGGTCTTTCAGCGTGAGTGTGAACCGACGGCTGAACTCATAACCCGTGATCTTTCCCTGCCGGAATCCCTCCAACTCCTCGCGTACTTCTTCCTTGTTGATGGCGAATGCGTGTGCATCGTCAGGGGTGATGCTGAACTCATCCATGAGCGCGACAATCGCCCTTGATTTCTCCTGGAGTGCCTTGATGCCCCTTTCCGAATCGCTGTCGGAATGCACGACGCTGAACGAGATCGTGGCGATGTCCGGCGCCACCTCAATGGCAGCCTGGCCGGCGGTGCAAATGAAGGGAAATCCGGGCAAGTCCTCGCCGTAGACGCACGGCGTACCCGCAAGGATCAGAGCGACAACAACAGCTTTCTGCATGAGACACCTCCAATCAAGTCTGAACCACATTCGATTACCTCTTCTCAGGAGAATCTGATTGATTCCGCTACACGCATGCGAAATGATATCTGCGGTTCGTGGGTTCCACAAGGTTGTTGTAGAAGGCGACTGAATGATCGCATCGCTTCTGGATGATCTGGAGAACAGGATCGATTCGCAGGTCGAAGAGAAATTGCTTGACCGGTGGAAGATGTTCGCCGATGGGCGAGTCACGGAGGACATCTTCTCGCCGCGAAGGCCCAGGGTGTCGCCGCCGGCGGTCGAATGGCCGCACATGCTTGTCAACGATGCCCTCAAAGAGCCCGAAGTGATGGTGGTGCAGCAGTTGGAGCAGTGCTCGAAGGCATTGGCTGAGGGCAGTGGGGCGTTGTTGGCCGTCCGCTGTAACTGTGGCACGGCGATCCTGCCTTCGTTGTTCGGGGCCGAGATCTTCCTGATGGACAGAGACATCGACACGCTGCCCGCCTGTCGGCCGCTGGAAGGCGGCGCGGATGCGGCGAAGCGGCTCCTGGATCGAGGCGTGCCCGACCTGGAGTCGGGCCAGGGCGAGATCGTGTTCCGGATGGGCGAGTATTTCGGGCAGCTTCTCCGTGAGTATCCCAGGCTCTCCCGGCACGTTCACATCTACCATCCGGATTTGCAGGGACCGATGAACGTCTGCGAGATGCTCTGGGGCGGCTCGCTCTACGTGGATTTCTACGACAAGCCGGACCTCATCAAGGACTTCCTGGCTCTGATCACAGAGACCTACATCCGCTTCATGCGGCGATGGGACCAGATCATGCAGGCTGGAGGCGGCAGGCCAGAGGCCGGAGGGACCTACAGCCTCCAGCCTCCAGCCTCCGGCCTTCCTTGTGGCTACGCTACGCACTGGTCGATGCTACATCGCGGCCGCATCATGGTGCGAAACGATGCGTCCACGAACCTGTCGCCTGCGATGTACGAGGAGTTCGCCAAGCCCTGCGACCAGCGGTTGCTCGACGAGCTGGGAGGCGGGGCGATCCACTTCTGTGGCCGGGGTGATCATTTCATTGCCAAGGTCGCCGGCTTATCCGGCGTCCACGCAGTGAACGTCACGCAGCCGGCCCTCAATGACATGGAAACGATCTTCCGCAATACGGTCGACCGGGGGATCAATCTGATCGGACTGGAACGCGAGGCTGCTCAGCAAGCCCTTGTGCGGGGGCGACCACTTCACGGCCGGGTCCATTGCTGGTGACGACAGGCTGTTATTCGATGCGCCCGAGCAGCCGGAGCAGGCCGTCGAGGATGGTGATTGGGTGCGGCGGGCAGCCGGGGATGTACAGATCGACTGGGACGACCTCGGCGGCCCCTTTGCCTGCCTCGGGATTGCCGGCGAACACGCCTCCCGAGATGGCGCAGGCGCCGACCGCGATGACGAGCCTGGGGAAAGCGGTGGCCTCGTAGGTCTTCTTGAGGGCCAGTTCCATGTTGTGCGGGACCGGGCCTGTGATCAGGAGGCCGTCCGCGTGCCGGGGCGACGCGACGAACTGGATTCCGAAGCGACCGAGATCGTAGACGACAGTGCCGAGCACGTTGGTGTCCGCCTCGCAGGCATTGCAGCCACCTGCGGAAACTTCGCGGAGCTTGAGTGAGCGGCCGAAGAGCCGGCGGGCCTCGCCGTCGAGGGCCCTGGCCACTTCGTAGGTTTGCCCGTCCGTCACCAGGGCCTCACGGGTGCGGGTCGCCATGCTGTGTTCCCGTGTGAATTCGATTGCCCCGGTCGGGCAGGCGTCGGTGCAATCCGTGCAGAACAGGCATTGGCCCAGGTCGATACACAGTTCGCTCCCTTTCCTGCACAACGCGCCCGTTGGGCAGGCGTCGATGCAGGCGGTGCAGCCAGCCTGGCATTTGGCGACATCACACTTCGGCCGGCCCCGGTACATCGCGGGCAGAACAGGAGGCTTGTCCGGGAAGCCCACCGTTCGATAGCCCTGTTTCCACCTGGCCTGCAGGATTCTTAGCATGACCAATACCTCACAGATCGTGTCCGCAATAGGACAGATTGAAACTCTTGTTGCACAGCGGGAAGTCGGAGATCTGCTGGTTGCGCAGGGCCATGGCCAGTCCGAACCAGTTGTGGAACGAGGGATCGACGACCTTATAGTGTCGCAGTCGGCCTCGCTCATTCGTGAGGGCGACGTGGCAGATTTCGCCCCGCCAGCCTTCGACGAGGGCTACTGCCAGATGCTCGCCGGCGGGCGGGCGCATCTCCTGTACGACCGGCCCGGCCGGCAGGGCGTGCGCCTCTTCCGTGATGAACTCGACGGACTTCTCGATCTCGAACCAGCGCACGTAGGCCCTCGCGGCGACGTCGCCCGTGTTCCATGTGACCGACGGCAGCAGGTGTGACTGGTAACCGCCCCAGGGCAGGTCGCTTCGCACGTCGAGGTTGACCCCGCTGGCGCGCGCGGCCGGGCCAACGAGCCCGAGTTTCGTCGCGTCCTGGCGGGAAACCGACCCGGTCCCGTCGAATCGGGACATTACCGAAGGCGTTTCCCAGAGCAGGTTCACCGCGTTTCGGGTGTCGTCGAATGTCCTGCCCAGGCGATCCAGAAGCTCGTTCACGGTCTGCGGAGTCGGATCGAACCGAACACCGCCCGGGCGAACCAGGTTTCGGCCGAAACGATTGCCACACAGCAGGGCGGTCATATTGAGGAAGTCGCCGCGGAGCCGGCCGCAATAGGAGGCGGTCGGCAGGAACCCGACGTCGTTGCCCAGCGCGCCGAGATCGCCTGTGTGGTTGGCCAGCCGCTCCAGTTCGAGGGCAATCGCCCGGAGGGAATGGGCCCGCGGCGGCGGCGTGGTGTCGCCGAGCGCCTCGATGATCGAGGCGTAGGCCGTGACATGCCCGATGGTTGTATCCCCCGCGAGGGTTTCCATGAAGTGGGCGGTGCGAGGACTCGGGCCGTCCACGAGGGCCCGCTCGATGCCCCGGTGCTGATAGCCGAGCTCGATCTCCAGGTGGAACACGTTCTCGCCGTGGCACTGGAATCGGAAATGGCCCGGCTCGATGATCCCGGCGTGGACGGGACCCACCGCCACCTCGTGAACCTCTTCGCCCTCGACGCGGAAGTAGTCGGTGACGCACGGCTCGATTAGCTTGGTGCGCTCGCGGCCCCATGCGTCGTGGCTCGTGTACGAGGGGTGGAACCGGATGGGCTTGAGCCAGGGGTGTCCCTGCGGCACGATGCCCCATTGCTCGGCGATCTCCCGCTCGAACCAGTGGGCCTGTGCGGTCTCCGGCGTCAGCGCCGGATAGGAGTCGGTGACGCGGGTCCGGCACAATTCCATCGTCGCCTGCCGGTCGTTCGTCAGCACGGCGACGAGCAGGACTTGCTTGCCATCGGGCACGCCGAAGAGGGCGGAGATCCTCCTGCCCTTGTGAATTCGTTCGAGCACGGCGGCACGCCATTCCAGCACCGGCAGTTCGGGGACCTCGTTCCAGGGGATCGCCTGGCAATTGTGAATCTGCGGCCACGTCGTCATTTTGCCAGCCCTCCCAACAGGTGAGCGGCGCCGTGCAACTTGTCCGCAAGCGGAGTGGGCAAGTACACGCCCAGCAGCAGCGCCAGCAGGGCAAATGCAATCGGCGAGAGAACGGCGGTCCAGGATTCCCGCTCACGGCCGGCCTCGGATTTGCCCAGGGCCATTCGCAGGACGATGACGGACATGCCGACGAAGATCACGAGCAGAAACACACTATAGAGCCCTGCGACGACCCAGCGGCCCTGTTCGATCATCGCTCGCAGGATCGTGAACTCGCTGATGAACGTTCCGAACGGCGGCGAGCCCGTGATGGCGAGGAAGCCGGCGATCCACAGGGCGCCTGTGATCGGCAGGACGCTGCAAACGCCCTGGATCTTCGCGGTGTCCTTCGTGTGGAACCGGGAGAGGATATTGCCCGCCGTGAAGAAGAGCATTGCCTTGACGACGGAGTGATTGACGGCGTGCAGCAATGCGCCGAACAATCCGAGACCGCCTATCCCGACGGCGACGGCCAGAATACCCATGTGCTCGACGCTCGAATAGGCCAACATGCGTTTGTAGTCGGATTGTCGCAGGATGAAGACGCCGGCCAAGCCCATGGACAGCAGGCCAAAGAGGATCAGCAGGTCGCCGCCGAAGGTGGCCATTCCGGCTGCGGCGCAGACCTGCTGCACCCGCAGGATGCCGAGGAAGGCGCAGTTGAGCAAAGCCCCGGACAGCAATGCCGAAACAGGCGACGGCGCCTCGCTGTGGGCGTCGGGCAACCATGAGTGCAGGGGCGCCAGGCCCATCTTCGTGCCGTAGCCGACAAGCATGAAGATGAAGGCGGTCGAGAGCCATTTGTGGTCCAGGGCCGCCGCCTGTCCCAGCAGGGCTGTCAGCGTCAGATCCCGAGGTTCTTCCTGCATGGCCATGAGCAGGAAGAAGATGCCCAGCAAGGCCACCGCGATGCCCACCGAGCACAGGATCAGGTACTTCCAGGCGGCTTCGAGCGACCGGCGATTCTGGTGGTAGTAGATCAGCGGGGCGCTGGCGAGCGTCGTGGCTTCGATGGCGACCCATTGCAGTGCCAGGTGCCGGCTGATGATTGCCAGGCTCATCGTGGCCAGCAGCAACAGAATACCGCCCGTGAAGACGGATTCCGGCTCGTTTCGGAAAAGACTGCCATCTTCGACGTCGGGTTGCGGTGCGACGGGCTCCCGGGCGACGTAGCCGATCCCATACACGCTTGCCCCGACAAAGAGCAGGCTCGTCAGGACCAGAAAGATCGCACTGAGGCAGTCCAGTCCAATCCAGTTGCCGAGCGTTGCGGCCTCCGGCGGGATTGCGGCCGCCAGCGACAGGGCGAGGTGGGTCGCCGCCGTTGAGACCCAGACCGCTCGTCTGAGACGGTGCGAGCGAATCAGGTAGGATGCGACGCCGGCGACGGCAGGCAGCAGGATGATCGGCAGCAGAAGCGTCACGCGATTTCCTCCCCGCCGAGGGTCGGCAACTCCGACACGTCGGACAACTCTGTGAGCTTGTCCACGTCCATGTGCTCAAATTCCCGGTCCAGGTGGAAGAGCAGGTTGCCCATGAGGAACACGCCCACGAAGACGTCCAGCAGGATGCCGAGTTCCACGACAAACGGGAAATCAAGGCTCATGCCGACCCCCACGCCGTAGACGCCGTTTTCCATGACCAGGTACGCCAGTGATTGGGTGAGGGCCTTGCGCCGGGTGACCATGAGGAACAAACCCACGAAGACCAGGAAGAAGGAGCTGGTCATCAGGAAGCCCACCGGGAGTTTGCCGGGGACGGCGGGCATACGGATCGTGACCCAGACCGCCAGGGCGAGCAGCCCTATGCCGCACAGCAGGGATGAGCCGAACCCGATGAAGGGCTCGATCTCCCTGCGGATCTCCGAATTCCTCACGCAGATGCTCATCAGCCAGGGCAGCAGAATGCCCTTGGAGATGAGCGTGCTGATGCTCAGGACCCAGATGCCTGCGGTGAACTCGCCCATGGATCGGATCAGGGGCAGGACACCCAGGAGGATGCCCTGGGCCGCGACCACGCGGATGGCCACGTTCAGGCGGCTCGATCCGAGCAGCAGCAGGCAGGACAGAATCAATAGGACGGAAATGATATCCATGTGTGCGGGTTTTACTCCATCAGTTCCACAATCAATGCGATGACGCTCAACGTCGCCGAGCCGATCAGGACCTTCGGCACCTGTTGCAGCCGCAATCTGGCCAGGATGGATTCCACGACGCCCACCAGGACTGTGACGACTCCCATCCCGAGCAGAAACAACGGGATCTGTCCCCATACCGGCACGGATCGCAGGGGGACGATCAGATTCACCACGAGGGCTGCGAAGACCCACAGTTTCAGCGATGCGCCGTACAGGATGTAGGCAAAGTCCGGCCCGGTGTAATCGAGCACCATGACCTCGTGGATCATCGTCAGCTCCAGGTGTGTGTTCGGGTCGTCGATTGGGATGCGCGAGTTCTCCGTCAATAGCAGGACGAACCAGGAGCAGGCCACGAGGATCAACAGGATGCTCGATGACTGCCACGTCGCCGTCGAGAGGCCGGACATGATGTCCGAGAGCCCGATGCTCCCGACGCCAAGTACGAGGACCAGCATGCCCAGGAAGAATGAAGGCTCCGCGAGGGCCGCGAATTGGACTTCCCGGCTGGCGCCCATGCCCTCGAAGGCCGAGCCGGTATCCAGGGCCGCCAGCACCGTGGCGAACCGGGCCAAACCCAGCAGATAGGCCAGAAGGATGATGTCCCCTGCGAAGGCGACCGGTGCCCGCAACTCGCCCCAGGGGACGAGCGTCACGCAAATCGCCGTGCAGGCCAGTGCGACCGACGGTGCGATGCGGAGCACGAGACTGGTCGAGTGGCTGTAGACGGATCCCTTCTGCACCAGCTTGAACAGGTCGTAGTACAATTGCAGCAGAGGCTGTCCCCTTCGCCCGGCGAAGACTGCCTTGACGCGGTTGATGATCCCGAGCATCAGCGGGGCGAGCACCCATGCCGTCAGCGGCAGGACCCAGTGCAAAACTGTCATGGTCGGCCTCCCGCTTTCCAGATCAGCAGCAGGACCAGGACGATGGCGATATAGAGAAGGTATTCGTGTACGCGCCCGTGTTGCATCCGGCGGATGGGGGCGACGGCACGGTCGATCGTGTGGAACAGGGGAACGAACAGCCATTCCCTCGCCGCATCCGGCGTTTCCGTGCCGAACGTCGCGGCCTTCGGGAAGAACCCTTGAACCTGGTCACTCTGCTTTCGCGTCCTCAGGATGAATCGAAACAGGTCGGTGAGCGGCTGTGCGAAGGATGACGCCGTGTACTGCATCCGTGCCGTGGGACGTGCGTAGCCGCAATCCCACGTTCCCGTCACCGTCTGTTCCTGTCCTCGTGGCAGGCGCCGGCGGATGAAGAATAGGCCCGCCGCCAGCAGGAGCAGGCTGAATGAGACCCATGCGGTGCCGGACAGAACGTGAATTGCCGGGGCGGAAGACGTGCCCAACGCCGCGATGTCGGTTTCCGCAACGATCTGTACCGCCGGGAGGACTGTCCTGACGGCCAGTGGTGCAAGCAGACCGATGCCGAGGCAGATCGCCGCGAGTATTGCCATGGGCCATCGCATCGCCGCGCCGACCTCATGGGCTCCCGTTGCGTGGTCGCTCCGCGGCTCGCCGAGGAAGACGGTGCCGAACGCCTTGGCGAAACAGGCGGCTGCCAGGCCGCCGATGATGGCCAGACCGCCGGTGACGACGATCGCCAGGACGACGGTTTCCGCGACGCCGGCGCGAACACCACTGAACCCGGCGAGGTAGATCAGGAATTCGCTGACGAACCCGTTGAAGGGGGGCAACCCGGAGATGGCCGCCGAGGCGACTAGGAAAGTGACGCCGGTCCATCGCATGGATTTGAACAACCCGCCAAGATGATCGATGTCACGGGTGTGCGTGCTGTGGACGACTGCGCCGGCCCCGAGGAACAGGAGGCTCTTGAATACCGCGTGGTTCAGCACGTGAAGAATGCCGCCGCCAAAGCCGAGCATTACCAGGATCGGCTGATTCCAGCTCAGCCCGAGCAGGCCGGCACCGATGCCCAGGGCGATGATGCCGATGTTCTCCACACTGTGATAGGCCAGGAGGCGTTTGAGATCGTGCTGGGCCAGCGCGAACGCCACGCCCAGGACGCCCGACACCAAACCGATGATCACGAGAGTCCATCCCCAGGCTGCCAGCGGCGTCCCGAGCATCGTCAACGCGCGAAGCAAACCGTAGATGCCGGTTTTGATCATTACGCCCGACATCAGCGCCGACACATGGCTCGGAGCGGCCGGGTGCGCCTCGGGCAACCACACGTGCAGAGGGAAGAATCCCGCCTTGGAGCCGAACCCGACCACGGCCAGGGCGAACAGGACGCTGGCCATCGCCGGAGCGAGTTTGGCGGCTGTCATTGCCTCGAAGTCCAGCGAACCCGCCTGTCTGCCCAGCAGGGCGAAGAAGACGAGCAATGCCGCGGTCCCGATGTGCGTTGCGATCAGGTACGTCCAGCCTGCCTCCCGGACGTGGGCATGCTCGCCGTCGAAGATCACGAGGAAGAACGAGCTGATCGCCATGATCTCCCAGACGACGAGAAACAGCAGGCCGTTGCGGGCCGCCATCAGCAGGAGCATGCTGGCCACGAGGACGTTGAAGAAGAACAGAATCGAGCCAAGCGGCTTTTTCTCCTGGGCGAGGTATTCGCACCCATATGTCGCCGCCAACGGAGCGATGAGCAATATCGGCAGGCAGAAGAAAGCGGACAGGCCGTCCAGTCCGAAGGAGAGTGACCCGCCGGGCATACTCCAGGCGATTTGTAGCGGCTCCACGGTGTGGCCGGTCAGAACGGCAATCACCGGGATCGCCGCGGCGCCGCATCCCGCCCAGACACCGAGAGTGGCTGCCCATGACGCGACCCTGGAGCGGCCCAGCAAAACAGCCGCGGCGCCCGAAAGCACCAGGATGACGCAACCCAAGATGAAGACTTGCATGTGTGGTCCTTCACGAACCCTGGGGCAGGCGGGCTTCCGTCCGGACAAGGGTGTTCAAAATCGTTTCACGCGAGGCCTGGTTCAGGATCGCCTGTTTGAACTCCGGCGTATGCAGGCAGAAGGACAGTCTCGCCAGGACTCGCAGGTGCGTGCGCACGTTGGGGGAAATCAGGAGAAACAGTGCGTAGACGGGCTTGCCATCAAGGGCGCCGTAGTCGATCGGCGTCTCAAGGAAGGCGAGCGAGAGGATTGGCTGACTGATGAATCCCACGAGCGAGCCCCGTGCGTGAGGGATGGCGATGTGGTCCCCGATCCCGGTCGAGGCCAGTTCCTCCCTCGCCAGGAACATCTGAAACAGCGGGCTCGACGCGCTCTCATCGACGCCTTTGACCATGTTCAGGGCGTTTAGCAGCACATCCTTCTTCGTGGCGCCGCCGACGCGATAAAAAACCCCGCCCCTCACGAGCATGTCGTGCAGGGTGATATCCTGGTGGTCTTCCATCTCCTGGGCCTCGTCAGGCAGGGGGCCGAGCCCGTCCCGTATGACGAGATTATTCACCTCGGACCGCTCGATGAAGTGCTGCCCGCCCAGACGGCGCGAGGGCACCCGCCCGTCCTTGATCCAGCGATAGACGGTCTTCTGCGAGACGCCCAGCACCTCAGCGGCCTCACGAACAGAGAGCATGACAACGAATCTCCACTTGTGACCCTAATTACCAATTGAGGTCAGAATGCTACCAATCATGGACACCGATGTCAACACGATTGACGCGATTTTTGTCTATGGAGCCACCGATCATCGTGCAAGAGGGGAAGGCGGCGAGAAATGGGTAATATGGCATGCAGGAATGGTGGTTGATCTCCCTCGGAGGAGTCCGTCCATTCACGGGTCCAGGATGATGGGGGCGTCCACTGGGCTTTGGCCGGTCCGGGGGCGACTGTCTGCTACGGAGCTTGCCGGCGTCTCGACCTTCATGTGCAGCCAGTAGGCCATGTAGGTCGTGGGAATCCACAGGCCGGCGGCTGTCAGCATCACAACCCCAGCGACGATCCTCATGATTCTCACATTCTGCTTCCAAATCGCTGCGCCGGCAAAGACTCCACCCACGCCGGTGACAATGAACCCGATCCCGGTCAGTACGGGCGCCGCCGTCAGCGACAGGTCAATCACGCGGACCCCGATCAGGATGGCGGCGAGACCGGGGAAGAAAGCGTAGATGCCCAGTGGATGTAGTCTCCACCCGCAGGCAAGCGCCCAGGCAGCGCCGAGAAAGAGAACCCCCAGGAGCACGGACATCTCGCCAAAGGCCATACTATACGGCGCGGGGATCGGCCAGGTGAATGTCATCGCAAATCCCGCGATGGTGGCCACCAGGCCGGAGATACCGAAGGCCGGCGCCCAGTCCCGGCAATTCGTCCGGCCGATCCCCCACCACAAGAAGGTCGCCAACACCACCAGCGACGAAACCATGTTGACCAGCAATAACGTCACGTAGTCGATCATAGTACGGCCCTTCTCGTCGATCTGTCGCAAGAGGTATACGGTTCTGTCGGCCTGCTTCTGGGAAGGAAATTACTTAGAACTCGTCGCATCCTGGTGACTCCCGTCCAGATTCGGGGTTGCTTTTCCACGTTCCAATGCCGAGAATGAGGGAAGAAGGGCTGGAACAGAGGCCTCTGGCGAAATAGTGGCGTATGGCGGTGCGGAAGAAGCCTCTATCTCCGGCAGCAACACAATTGGGAGTTGACGCATGAATCGAGGAAGATGGCGAGAGACGGGAAGATTGGCGCTGGGATTCCTTGTGGCGCCGGCGATCGCACCCCTGACCTGTGTCGTGCTGTTGATCGGTGTTGTGAGCATGCGGAATGTGGACTGTCCTGCCGGAGCAGCGATGTTTCTGCGAGGAATCGTCTGTGCAGGGATACCAGCATCATATATCTGTGCAGCGCTTGTCGGTCTTCCTTATGTGCTATGGATGCGGAGAAGAGGCGAACTGAACCTGTGGACTTTGATGACCCCGATCCTCGGGCTGGTGCTTCCGCTGGTCGTGCTATTATCTGTGATCGTTGCGGCGATTGACCTGATGGCCGGTGTACTCGTGCTCCTCCCGCTAACGGGGGTTGTTCTGTCGGTACTGTGCTTCCATTTTCTCACGGCGCGGAGATGCGCTTGATCTATTCTGTCTGCCTGTGTTGGCCCGCGTGGATTGGAGGCTGGAGACCGCGATCCTCAACGCTATGCAGTACGCCGAGGGCAGGGGTGTCTGGGTTCAGGCCAAACGCCGGGCGGATGTGGACACCGTCAAAAAACTGGTCGAGATCAAGATGACAAACTGAGGGAGCATATGCCGCAGATTCGGTCGTGGGAGGATATCTGGACGCGTCTTCAAGGCAACTGGGCTGGATACGCGCGCGAGTATCGCGTCTTTCTGGTCCTGTTGCTGCTGGCGTCTCTGGCGGACGCAGCCTCCACGATCTATTTCATGATGCAGCGGGGGGCCGGAGCGGAGCTGCACCCGACGGTGCGATCCGTCTCCTACCTCTTCGGCCCGATCCTCGGACCGGTCTTCGGCAAAGCGGTCCAAGTCGTCGTGGTCGTTGTCCTGACGGTCTACTTTCGGCGTCAAGCGATCTTCATATTCATCCCGGTCATCATCCTCTACGCCTGGGCCGCCTGGTACAACGTCTGGGGTCACCACCTGTACTACCCCAACCTGCTGTGGATTCTCGACTGTCTTGCGGTCTGAGCGTTGCGCGCGAGAATCATGTATACAAGAGCATTTGGCGTACCGAGGGAATCTGATGCAATTCTTCACGTGGAAGCTGTGGGAGCAGGTGAATTCGAACAACGACGCGGTTTCGACGAGAGCGAACAATGCCTGGATGCGGAACCACAAGGCCTACGACGCCCAGCTTCGCCCGCTTCTCGCCCGGTTCAACAAACGCAACCGGCGATTCTGGAGCGGCGACGCGGTGGATCTCCACGACGGTCAAGTCGTTAGAGTCACTATCGGCGATGCCGTGAACGCCGATGTGTTCGCCGATTGGCCCAAGTCGTGGCGGACGCGTGTGGAGATTGAGGTGGTCGACCGGGGAGCTCGCATGCACTGTGTGCTTCGGTATGGACAAGTTGAGGCGGTGGACGCTCGACTCCGGGAGGGCGGCTGGTCTGACGGAGGGACGGTCTTCCACACTTGGGGATATGATGAACTCACGGCTGAGGGCGCTGACACGTTCAGGCACAGTATCCTTTTTGCCACCGGCGGAGAACTGTCCATCGTGTTCAGGCGATTCAGCTACATGCGAAGACGATTGCCGGCAGGCCAGTGATCTGAGCCGAGCAGATTGACGACGTCAATTCAAAGGATTCCGCGTCGAGATGAAGAATCCACAGACTAAAACCGCCCATTCGGTTGTCTGGAATGCGATAGAAAACGGTGCAGTGCGGAAAGGGGCACGTTGAACGACGCATGGCTGGCACAGCGGCTTGTGGATGGGGATGCCGACGCCCTGCGCCAGGCGTACCGCCTCTACAAGCACGATCTGCTCACGGTGGCGGCGTCGATTCTGTGCGATCTGCACGCGGCTGAGGATTGCGTGCATGACGTGTTTGCCCAGTTCGCCGCGGGCGTGAAAGACGTAGCGGTGGACCGGAACCTGCGTGGCTACCTGATGCGCTGCGTCGCGAACCGGGCCAAGAACATGATCAAGCAGCAGCGAGTCCGGCGATCCGGGCGGGTCGCCGAGACGCAAGAATGCCAGCCCTCGGAGTCGCCGGCCGGTCGGCTGATTGCGACGGAGCAGTCTGTTCAGGTGTTCCAGGCAATGGCTCAACTGCCGGTGGAGCAGCGGGAGGTCATTACCCTGCACCTGCACGCGGAGTTGACCTTCCGGGAGATCGCCCTGCAACTGGGCCACTCGATCAACACGGTCCAGAGCCGGTATCGCTATGGGATTGAGAAACTCAGGACCCTTCTGTGAGGGGTGCGTTCTATGAAGTCCTTTGAAGAAATCGAACAGATGGTCAAGGCCAGCCGGGTCCTCGCCAGTGCGGCCACGGATGAACGCATCCTTGGCGAGGGGGCGAATGTGTCCCGACCGGCGGTGGCCGCTGAGCCGACGGCAGATCGATGCCGCCGAGTGATCCCCATCCGGATCGCCGCCGTGGTCGCGGTAGCGGTCGGACTTCTGGTCGTCCTGTTTCCCAGTGGCAACGGCCTTCTCCCCGAGACCATCGTCTTCGCGGATGTCCAGAAGGCCATGGGCCGGCAGGGGAGCGTCCACATCACGGGAATTCGCCGGTGTACCTTCCCGCCGGAGGCGAATCAGCCCGAAGAGGTGTATTTCTACCGAACGGAGAAGTGGGCCTCGCACGCAGGCTATATCGACATGACGTACGAGCAGGACGGCACGCCCGTCCTGCAGTTGTGCTATCACTTCGACACAGGCACGATCACGGTGACGTATCACTGGCTCAGACAATACTACCGGCTCCAGGTCCCGCAGGCCTATCGGGACCGCCTTCGCGGCATCGGGCCGGTCGGACTCATCGAAACGCTGTTTCAGTCGGGTGACGCGAAGCGCGTGGAGCCGGAATCGGTGCAGGGTAAAGACGCCATAGGGTTCGAGGTGTCGAACGTCGCCCAGCGGCTGGATGAGACAGTCACGCCGGCGTGGGTACGATTCTTCTTTCTGAACTTCAAGGAGTCCAAGGTCCGCCTCTGGATCGACCCCGAAACCCGCCTGCCGATACACATGCAAGGCGATTTCTGGCTCCAGGGCTGCTTGTTCTCTGACTTCACGACAATGCGCATGGAGGAGACGAACGACCGGTGGGAATGGGACTCCGAGATCAAGGAGTTGTCGCTGTTCCCCGAGAAACCCGAGGGCTACAGGCAGATGACAATACCGGGCGCGCCGTAGCAGAACGTGCGTCCGGCTCAGGCAGGTAGTTGCGGGCCAGTCCGAAGCGGTGGGACGGACTGGCCACTTGTGGATATGAAAGGCGGGTTATGGCCGCAGGAGACTGGGGCAGACGTGTGCTGTATGGGTTGCTCTTCATGCTGACTGGCGTAATGATGTTCCTCGCCTTCGGCGTGCTGCTCCTATTCACTTCGTACATGTTCTGGGTGATTGTCCCCACCGGGCTGGTTCTCAATACGTTCACTTTTCTCTCGCTCGTGTTGTTCGGGATACTGCTGGTCTTCGCCCGCCGCAAACGCCGGGGATGCTTGGCGGCGATCTCGCTGGGTGGCATGTCGGTTCCCGGGCTGTTTGTTGTCCTGATGTTGCTTCATCCTTTCTTGCCTCACCGGCCGCGAGAGCAGAAGGCGAACCAGCGTGAGCCATTGCCTTCTCCAAGCGGTCGCTATGTCCTTACCGTCCCGATTGAACGGTCCAGCAGTCACAAAGGCCCTCTCGGCTACGGAATGCCTTTCTGGCATGTCACGATATCCGATTCGAACGAGACAGTCCTGTACCGCGACCCCAATGAGGACTTCCACGGCATCCACAACGTCTACTGGGTATGGGATGACCAGGACCGCGTCTGGCTGTACAATAGCGATGACGGCGCTGAGTACTTCTATGAGCGGACAGATTCAGCCTGGAGGCGAAGCAGGTGGAGAGACGGGAAACCCGGGCAGGGGGTGCAACGTGCCGCGCCGCCGAACGCTCTCTATCCGCCCTATGTGCGGGGTGAGCCAGCAGGGGTCGTGCGGGTGCCCTGAAAGCCCTCGGGGCGCTGCCGGCGCCGTTAGCATTGTCGGAGATAATGTGCAACGTGGCGGATCGACGAGTGAATTGTGATTTCCCCGGCAAACCTGTTGCGAAACGATGGTACATTGTGGACCTCGTGCTCTTTGGCGGGTTTGCCGTCGCCTACGCCGGCTTTTGGGGGATCAACTTCTTGACCAGTTACCTGGACGGATTGTCCAACGGAGGCTACTGGCTGCGTGGTTTCTTTGTATTCTGCGGCCTCGGAATCCTGCTGGTGGTGTGGTTCTCTGCGCTACTCGTGCGGATGCTGACCGCGTGGCTGACGCGCATCCACAGTTGGCGCAGACGCGTGCTGTTGTGCACACTGACGATCATCGCCTTGGCGGCGTGGGTCGCCTTGCCTTTCCTGGGACTATGGCCCTCAGGATGTGGAACTTTCATGCCGGGCTTCAGACGCTACATGCAGGTAAACGCCGATCTGGGCGCGATCCGTGGCTGGCTGAATACCCTGGATCCGAATACGTGCACAGGGAAGGACATCGACCTGCACACCAGGAATAACCTCAAGTCGCGCTGGCCTGATGCCGTGGCCTGGCCGGAAGCGATCACGCGGTTCGAGCCTCACTATGTCCAACTCGCCAAGACAGAAACCGGCCGACCGAAGGTCCGCCTGACATGGGGCGGAGCACTGGGGCACTGGGGTGTCGAGATCGGCCCGGAGGATATGCCGATTCCGGAAACGCTACCCCGACGAAGAAGTGCAGTTCACGGCCAGGACCTCTGGGACGAAGGCGAGTACCGCCTGCCACTGGCCCCGGGGGCCTACGTCTGGCATGAGATACAATAGTGGAGAGGACCAGCATGATTAACCTCGAACGAAACGGTGAATCAGCCGGGAACCCATCGAGGGCCTGGTATGCGGCGGATGTCCTTTGCGTGGTTCTCCTGTTCGCGTACATCACTCTCATCCACGCTGGGTATCTGGTCTGGTATGTGGGAGGTCTGCGCAACCGGCCGCCGTTCATGTTTGATCCGTACATCTGCTATCTGGTTCTGGCGATGCCGGTGGTCGCCGGCTGCCTGATCGCTCTGGGCATCCGCCTCGTGGTTAGCTGGCCCACGCACATTCACGACTCCAGGAGACTGCTGAAACTGCGCCTGCTCGTGATCTTAGGTTTTGCGATCTATGCAGGGCTGCACTTTGTCCCGCTTCCTCCAAGCGTGGAGGATCCGTTCCTGCTGGGCTACAGAGAGTACGCCCGGCCCCGGATTGACGTGTCCGGCATCCAAACCTGGCTGGCCACGCTGGACGCGAACGAGTGGATACAGCGCGGCAGCAACGGACGGCTTGATTACCACATCATCGAGGCAGACCGATCCGCGTGGTCGGAGATCATCCTCTCGCTGAGGCCGGACGTTGTCGAGCCTTTCCTGGACGATCAGGGGCGGCCGGCGGTCTCGCTTTTGTGGTCGCGTCTCCACGACACCTGGGGCGTCGAGATCGGAGCCCGGGACATGCAGATCAAGCCCAAATCAAAGAAGGATATGGCTGAAACCTCGACATTCCACGA
>JBDKRX010000093.1:0-31183 GCA_039683175.1 Phycisphaerales bacterium | reverse complement strand
CAGGACCCGTCCGCCGCATGAACGGCCCTGGAGCCGGCGCCGACGACGGAACACTGCGATTTTCTACTGCCCCTTCCCTTGTCGCGGGTTCAACTTCCTTCCATGTATTCGTACAGGCTCGTGAGCGCGTCCCGGCGGATCTGGCGGATTCGCTCGCGGGTCAGCCCCAGCTTCTTGCCGATCTCTTTGAGACTCAGGGGGCGTTTTTCGCCGATGCCGTAGTGCAGCCGAAGCACGTCGGCTTCCCGCGGGTCCAGCTCGTCGAGCAGTCGGAGCGCCTTGGCTTTCTCCTCGTCCTGCACGAGACCATCTTCCGGCCGGCCGGCGTGGTTGTCCTCCAGGGTCGATTCCAGGGCCACCGTGTCGTCCTGGTCGTCCGAGCCGAGGGTGTCGCCCGTGTTGCCGAGGACCTCGACGATCCGGTGGATCACCTTGGCCTTGCGCACGGGCAGGTGCATCAGGTCCGCCATCTCATTGAGGGTCAGCTTCCTCCCGACTCGGCCCTCGACCTCGGAGGCTGCGTGGCGCCACTGGTTGATGAGCGCCACCATGTAGGTCGGGACGTGCACGGGCTGGATGTTCTCCAACAGAGCGCGTTTGATGCTCTGCTTGATCCACCAGGCGGCGTACGTGCTGAATCGCGTTCCGCGTTCCGGATCGAAGTAGTCCACGGCCTTGATCAGACCCAGGTTGCCCTCCTCGATCAGGTCGCCCAGACTCATACCGCGTCCGCCGTATTTCTTCGCGATGTTCACGACCAGCCGCAGGTTGCTCCGCACGAGGTGCTCGCGGGCCTGCGGGTCGTTCTGCTCCGCGATCCGCTTGCCGTACTCGTACTCCTGCTTGGCCGTGAGCAGAGACGCCTCGTCGATTTCCTTGAGGTAGTCTTTGAGTGTGACATCGAATATGATATGCTCCTCCCGCCCGACTGAGAGCCTCTCGGCCCCAGCTATTCGGGCTATGTCGTCATTGATCGTCGGTCGTTTGCCGCCGGCTGGTGACCACGTCAGTCGGTCGGCTATTCAGTAGCTACTATCGACTGAACGGGAGTGGCAGTTTAGCCGGGATCCGGCGAATCTCGCCGCGACGGAGCAGACCCTGCGAAGAATACGTGAGGACCTGTCCGGCAGTCCTGTCGGCGCCCTTTCAGGGCAGTTGGCGCAAGGATATTGGGACGTTGGCCTTCGGCGCAACGAGAGAGGGGCTTGCCAAAGCGCCAGGGGCCGGGGGGAGGATGTCGTGGAGCGTGGCCTATCGCCCCGCAAATAGGACGGCGGTGGTTTCCCGTTGGGCCCGGAGGCTCTGTTGCCAGCGGTGCACGAAAAGCATCGTCACGAGAAATATCGCACCAGCCGCTGCCAGGACAATCACCGGTTTCCAGTCCATGCGTCGTTCCGCCATCTGCAAATCCTCCGCACAGGCATCTGCGAGGGGCGCCCGTCCCACGGGTTCTTCTCTTGCAGGGGCGCCTGATGCTTCACGAGGAAAGAACTCGCTGGTGTGTCCCCTTACAGGAATCGTCTGACTGGCGTCCTCATCAGAACCAGCGTGATCAGAGCTGAAATACACACGGCCAACAGCATGAACAGGCCATAGTGGCCGGTCAACGGCAGTGAATGCTGCAGTCCGTAAATAACCAGGGGATGAATCAGGTAGATCCCAAAGGTCAGCGGAGCCAGCGAGAGGACGAAGTCGCTCCCCTTGATCTCGAGGCAATAGGCAATGCACACCAGCATGGTTCCGATACCATAGGGAGTCGCCGTCGCACCCACATCGAGCACCCGTAGGATCTGGCTCTCGACAAGCACAGCCAGAGCGATCCCCGCAAGGAGTGTTTTCCGGAGATTCTGCGACGGGATCATGAGACACCTGCCGATCGCCAAGCCAAGTGGGATGGCAGCGAGTCCGAATTCCCACTGGGCCAAGGGCTGGAGCATGCGGTGGTTTGTCATGCCTACGGTGCAGACAGCCAGGGTGAGCATTCCGACAAGGGCTGCTGTTACCGCGGCAACGACATGATCGACCTCCCGTATTCGGCGGTTGGCCGTGAATGTAAGAAGGCCTGACACAAATGCATACGGCAGATACCACAAGTGGATGCTGGTGCCCGCGAAAAGGGTTTCGATGGAGAACATTCCCCATAATTCCGCCACATCGACAGTGTGTATGGCTCTGGCCAGACGGCATACCCCATATAAGGCGGACCAGAACAGCCAGGGTTTCAGGAGACGATTCCATCGCCGCCGGAGAAAGTGTGTGGTGGTTGTGCCGAAATCCCGTGTAATGAGGGAGAAGAAGATCAATAGGAACACGGGCAAGCCGGCATAGCCGATCTGCCGATATGGAGCTCCTTCCGTATGGAACCAGACGATTCCGATGGCGGCCACGATGCGCAGGTGGTCAATGCTGGCAATCCGCAGGGCCGGTAATGACGCCGACGCTGGAATGGTCTGTGGCTCAGGGAGAACACGGCTGCGAAGAATCCCCGAGCGATCTGCCCTCGCGGGGAGTCCGCCCGCCGGACAGGCATTTGTGACTGCCCGGGCACATGTCGTGTCAAAGATCTTTGCACGAAAGTCCGCGGAAGTCATATCGCTCCGCTGCCTCCCGTCTCCGACGGACGACTGGGTCATTCCTCGTCGACTGCCGTCGCTTCCGTGCCTGGTACACGCATCCCGGTGTGGGCAAGGTGGAAACAGCAGACCACCATCCGGGGCGTTTCGTCGGGTAATGAACCCAAGCCGACCATGACCTGAACACACACTGAAGTCGCTCCATGTCTTCAGTGTACCCCTATAGAGCTACGATACTCCAAATCACGCCAACTTGTTATTATACTCGCAAATGACTGGCCGGGCAAGCTGAAACGGGAAAAATGACCATGTCTGTGCGGATTTCAGCGTGGAAGACATGCTTATAGAGGTATGCCGTGATAGACATTTTTTGCTTCACGCTGGCGGCATGGTGTGGAAGAGTGAAGTCTCAAGTTTGTTTTGTCGTGCGGATCTCGTTGCGGGCATGTTCTTGCGGGGGGCGGGTCGGTGGGATACCATACGGTGATTCGCCGGGCGCCGGTTGTGGGGTCTCGAGGGCGACGACGAAACGGACGGCGCCGCGGGCTACGAGAAAAGGCAGGTGAAGATATGGCCAGGATCAAGCGAAGTGGCACCAAGGTCTTTCTCCAGGGCAGACGCCTCTGGCGCACAAAGGCCGAGAATCTCTGATGCTATGTGTGATCACCGGGGCCGACGGACATCTGATCGGTAAGGAATCAGAATGAAACGACTGTGTGTGTTGGGTGGTTTAATGATGGTGATTTTTTTGTTGGCCGAGGTGGGCCGGGGGCAAATGCAGCAGCGGGCGGAGATTCCGGCTGCGCATCAATGGAAGCTCGAAGACCTGTATTTGTCCGATGACATGTGGCGACAGGCGAAGAACGAATTGGCGGGCCGGCTGGACGATGTGTTGGCGTACAAGGGAAAGCTCACGGACTCGCCCAAGCAGTTGCTCTCGTGCCTGACGCTCAACAGCGAGATGGCGAAGGCGTTTGGACGTTTGCACAGCTACGCAAACATGAAATCCGACCAGGACACGCGGGACGCGACGTACCTGGCCATGAAGCAGGAAATCGAGCAGCTTGCGACGGAGTACAACACGCGGGCGTCGTTCATCGAGCCTGAACTCGTCGTGCTCGATGCTGGGATTGTGCGGAAATTCATCGACGCCGAGCCGGGCCTGGAAGTATACCGGATGTACCTGCTCGACGTGCTTCGCGGCAAGCCGCACACGCTCTCCCAGCAAGAGGAGAAGATCCTGGCCCGCGCCGGGCAGATCGCCGACAGCCCCGGCTCGGTCTACACGATCTTCAGCAACGCGGAGATGCCATACCCCGAGGTCACGCTGAGCGACGGGACGGTCGTCACGCTGAACAAGTCGGGTTACGCGCTGCACCGGGCCTCGGCCAATCGTCATGACCGCGAGGCGGTGTTCCATGCCTTCTGGTCCGCGATGAACCAGTTCCGCCAGACCTTCGGCGTCCAGCTCTACTCCCACTTGCAGACGCACATCTTCTACACGCGGTCGCGGAACTACGAATCGTGTCTGCACCGCGCCTTGGACCGCAACAACATCCCGGTCGAGGTCTATCACAGTCTGATCCGCAACGTCCGCGACAATCTGGGCACGTTCCATCGATACCTGCGGCTCAAGCAGCGGATGCTCGGCGTCGATACGCTGAAGTACTCGGACCTGTACGCGCCCGTGGTCAAGGGGATCGACCTGAAGTACTCGTTCGACGAGGGGCGAGAGCTGTACCTCGATTGCCTCGGGCCGCTCGGGACGGACTATCGCCGGGCTGCGGAGTCGGCCTTCGAACAGCGATGGATCGACGTCTATCCCACGCCCGGCAAACGCTCCGGCGCCTACTCCAACGGCAGCGCGTACGACGTGCACCCGTATATCCTGCTGAACTTCAACGGCCAGTACGACGATGTCAGCACGCTCGCTCACGAGATGGGCCATGCGCTGCACAGTTACCATGCAAACAAGAGCCAGCCGTTTCCGCTGGCGGAGTACTCGACGTTCGTGGCCGAGGTGGCCTCGACGTTCAACGAGACGCTGCTCATTCACAAGATGCTGGCGGAAATCGACGAGGACGACGTGCGACTGTCGCTGCTGATGAGCTACCTCGACGAAATCAAGGGGACCGTGTTCCGTCAGACGCAGTTCGCGGAGTTCGAGCTGCGGATGCACGAGATGGCCGAGCGGGGCGAGCCCCTCACGGGCGACGCCTTCACGAGACTCTACGGCGACATCCTCAAGGAGTACTACGGTCACGACAAGGGCGTCTGCATCATCGACGACCTGTACACGGTGGAGTGGGCCTACATCCCGCACTTCTACTACAACTTCTACGTCTACCAGTACTCGACGTCGTTCACCGCCGCAACGGCCCTGGCCCAGGAGGCGATTGAAGGGGACGAGGACGCCGCGAGAAGATATCTGCGTTTCATCTCGGCCGGTGGCTCGGATTATCCCATTGCTGTCCTGAAAGAAGCGGGGCTGGATATGACGACTCCGGAGCCTTTCAGGAAGACCATAACAGTGATGAACCGGACCATGGACGAGATCGAGACGATCCTGGCTCGCCGAGAGGGATCATAACGATGCGGCCGGCGGCTCGACGAAGAGAGATGTCCTGAGCCTGTCAGGCTTGGCCGCTCGCAGCGATGAGGTGGCTCGAATGATGAAAAGAACTGCCAGGACGATCGTTGGCGTGATCCTGATTGTCCTGGGGTTCCTCGCGCTGGTCACTCCCTTTTCGCCCGGCTCGTGGCTGATCTTGATCGGTCTGGAGTTCCTGGGATTGCGAATCCTCCTGGAGAACAAGCTCTGGGAATGGACCGCGGCCCGGCCCGAGAGTCGGGCCCGCCGGGCGATTCGGAAGGTCCTATGTCTGCGCAGACGCGAAGCGAGGGAACGTGCGAGGCGTGACCGGGAAAAGAAGGATACGATCTGATCGAGCGACCGGCACGGGTCAAGCGTCCTTGAGGTCTTCCGCGTCGGCGTCCAAGTCATCCAGATTGATGAAACTGTCGGATACGTCGAGGTCGTCCAATTCGTCGCCCAGTTTCTCGTCCAACTCGTCGGCGGGTTTCTCGTCCAACTCCTCATTGGGTTCATCGCCCAGTTCATCCTTGGGCGCGGCGGCGGGTTTCTCTGATTTCGGCTTGGCTTTCGGAGGTTGCGAGGCGGCCTTCTTGGTCTTGGGCGGTGGCGTGATCGTGGCGGGGTGGCCGTCGATCTGGCAGACGAAGGTCAACGGGCCGATGCGAATGTAGTCGCCTGGTTTGAGCAGAATGTCCGTTTCCGCTTCCACCTTCTTGCCGTTGACGAACGTACCTGCTCGCGAGCTGAGATCGCGGAGCTTCATGGAGTCACCGTTCTGAGACAACTGGCAGTGTTTTCGCGACACCATGGGAAGTGGTATCCGCAGATTGCAGTCGTGCCTTCGGCCCAGGACCGTCACCGGATTGGGCAAAGCGAACGTCTTATGTGGTCCTTTGCCGTTGAGAAGCACCAAGTTCGCGTTCATTGGCCTGCCTTCATGATTGCGATGCGCATGCGCTCCAACACCTCTATTCTACCAAATCATCCGTCCCATAACAAGAGCTAACTGGTACAAAGTGACTTCACCAGGCGCCCTGCGCGGCCGTACTGCCGTAAACAGTTGTATCGCAAGCAGTTAAAACGGTATCCTCGGTGTTGCCATGTCGGAAGGTCCGCGAAGATGCGAATGGAAATGTGGCATCGCCATCGGATTCGGACGATACTTGACTTTGGGGGCCGGTCCAGTATATTCGGGGAAACGCAGTAGAGACGCGCGATTTTGGAAGGATGTATGGCAAGGATTACACTACCGGACGGCAGTAGCCTGGAAGTTGCCGAGGGCGCCACTGCCAAGCAAGTTGCCGAGAAGATCGGTGCGGGTCTGGCCAAGGCCGCCCTGGCCGCGAGGATTGATGGGAAACTGGTGGATTTGAACACGCCGATCACGGGTAGCCCGCGCGTCCAGATCATCACGTCCAAGGACAAAGAAGGCGTGGAGGTGATACGCCACAGTTGTGCGCACGTTATGGCGGAAGCCATTTGCAGCCTCTGGCCTCAGGCGAAGCTCGTCTATGGTCCGACGGTGCAGGATGGGTTCTACTACGATATCGATCTCGACGAGCCGATCCGGCCGGATGATTTTCCCCGAATCGAGGCCAGGATGCAGGAGATTGCCCAGGCCGACAAACCGTTCAAACGTACGGAAATGTCCCGGCAAGAAGCTCTGGAGAAGCTCAAGGGCGACAAGTACAAGAGTGACAACATCGAGCGGGTCGACAGCCAGGTCATCAGTTTCTACTCGCATGGCGACAACGGGTTCCAGGACCTGTGCCGGGGGCCGCACGTGCCCAGCACAGCCAAGGTGGGCAGCTTCAAGATCATGTCGGTGGCCGGTGCGTACTGGCACGGCGACGCTACCCAGAAGATGTTCCAGCGGGTCTATGGCACCTCATGGCCGACCAAGAAGGACCTTGACGAATACCTCAACCGCCTGGAAGAGGCCAAGAAGCGAGATCATCGCGTCCTGGGCAAACAGCTCGAATTGTTCAGCTTCAGCGAGATGGGCCCGGGCTTTGCGTTCATGCACCCCAAGGGGATGATCGTCTGGAACGAGATGCTCGACTTCATGCGGCAGATGAACCGCAAGTATGGCTACAAGGAGGTGCGGACCCCGATTATCCTCAACGAGGAGCTCTGGCACCGCAGCGGGCACTGGGACAACTACAAAGAGAACATGTACTTCACCAAGATCGACAACGTCGGATATGCGGTCAAGCCGATGAACTGTCCCGGCGGTTGCCTGCTGTTCAAGACGACCCGGCACTCGTACCGCGAGCTTCCGCTTCGGATGGCCGAGTTCGGCATGGTGCATCGGCACGAGGCCAGCGGCGTGATGCACGGCCTGTTCCGCGTCCGCCAGTTCACGCAGGACGATGCACACATCTACTGCATGCCGTCGCAGATCGAGTCCGAGATCATCGGGGTCATCAACCTGATTTTCGAGACGTACAAGGCGTTCGGGTTCGCGGATTTTGCGATCGAGCTGTCGACCAAGCCGGAGAAGCACATCGGTTCCGACGAGATCTGGGAGATCGCCACCAACGCCCTGAAAGCGGCCCTGGACCACAAGAAGATCACCTTCCGCATCAACGAAGGCGACGGCGCCTTCTACGGCCCGAAGATCGATTTCCACGTCAAGGACTGCATCGGCCGCTCCTGGCAGGTCGGTACGATCCAACTCGACTTCTCGATGCCCCAACGGTTCGAGTTGAGCTACGTCGATGAGGACAACAGCGAGAAGACCCCGGTCATGATCCATCGGGCAGTGCTGGGTTCGCTGGAGCGGTTCATGGGCATCCTGATCGAGCAGTACGCGGGCGCGCTGCCGCTCTGGCTGTCTCCTGAGCAGGTCCGCGTGATGACGATCAGCGAGAAGAGCAATGAGTATGCCGCCAAGGTCCAGCGAATCCTCGATGGGGCGGACCTGCGATGCGGGGTAGACCTGTCGGATGAGAAGATCGGAGCCAAGATCGCCAAAGGCCATGCGGAGAAGACCCCCTGCATGCTCGTGGTAGGACCTAAAGAGGCCGAATCCAACATGGTGAATGTGAGAATCCGGGGTACTCAGGACACCAAGACGGTGCCAGTCGAGCAGTTCTTGACGATGGCGAAGCAGAAAATCGCCGATAAAGCGGTGGATATGGCATTTTGATGGGCTACAAACGGTTCTCCATGTGATAGACTGGCCCATTAACCGGATTTTACATGGCCCGGCGGATTGACGCCGGGACGCGATCGACTCGTGTGAGTTGACGCAGTAGATAGTTTTGAGAAAGGCAAGGTGGTCCACAACAGTGAAACGAGGTCTACGCGTTAACGGGGGGATCAGAGCCGACAAGATTCGGCTGGTCGATGAGGCAAACAATCAGGTCGGGATCGTCTCGAAGGAGGAGGCGATGAGCAAGGCCCAGGAGGCTGGTCTGGACCTTGTCGAGGTCGCGCCGAATAGTGAGCCGCCGGTGTGCCGAATCATGGATTACGGCAAGTGGCTCTATCAGCAGAAGCGCCGGGTCCGCGATGCCCACAAAAAGACGGCGCACCCCGTGGCGACCCTCAAGGAAATTCGGCTCCGGCCCGAGACGGACAAACACGATCTGGAAGTCAAGCTCAAGCATGCCCGGGAGTTTCTGGGGAAGGGGCACCGGGTCCAGCTCTCGCTCTTTTTCCGCGGCCGCCAGATGCTGCACAAAGAGCAGGGGTACGAGATGCTCAACCAGATCATGGATACCCTGCAGGATCTCGCCAAGGTGGAGCGGCCTTCCATGATGACCGGGCGACGAATGACCCTGCTGCTTGTTCCCAAGTAGCAGGCCTGCGGGTCGACCACGGCAGGATGCTCCCGCGATGCCGGGAGAGCAGGGGGATGTCTTCGGGCCTTTCGACGGTCGCCGCGACGATTTCACGATTTTTTTCAATACGGGTTGACCGCACCCGGTATGGAGGGTATACTTTGCGTTTTACCCAGAATACGGAAAGTGTACAGGCTGTTTGAGGATGATATGCCGAAGCAGAAACAGAAGACCCATAAAGGTCTGGCCAAGCGGGTGAAGGTGTCGGCCCGTGGCAAGATCAAGCACAAGAAGGCTGGCAAGGGCCACTTGATGAGCGTCAAAAGCTCCAAGCACCTGCGGCGGATTCGTCGCCCGGCCACGGTCACCAGCAAGGCCTTTACGAAGAAGATGATTGCCGCGTTGCATAGTTGAGTGGTTGCTCCTTGCAGACCGGCAGGACAATGATTGCTTGCTTCCCGGCGTCTCAGCTGCCGTAGCAGGCGGAATCTTTACGGATCGTGAGTTCCACAAAATGGAGGCTTAGGCCTGCTTGCGGGACTCTACAAGGATTAGAGGAAAGCTGACATGCCAAGAACAACCAAAGGCCATGCCGTCCGGAAGGCCAAAAAACGGGAAATGAAGCGGGTACGCGGCCATCGCGCGATGGCGGGGCACACTTGGCGTCTGGCCACGGAGGCTTTGCGACGGGCTGAGATCTACGGCCGCCGGGACCGCCGGGCCAAGAAGCGAGATTTCCGGGGGCTCTGGATCGTGCGCCTGAACGCCGCCTGCCGTGAACGTGGGATTCGATACAGCGAGTTCATCAACGGCTGCAAAAAAGCCAAGATCGCCGTGAACCGCAAGATGCTCAGCGAGATCGCCATCGCGGACCCGCAGGGCTTCGATGCGATCGTCCAGGAGGTCAAAGCGGCCCTGGCCTAACCATGCTTGAGCAGTTCGAACAGATCGGTGCGCAGGCCCTCGCGGAGTTGCAGAGCGTTCAGGATCTGAAGGCCCTGGAGGATTTCCGTATCAAGTACCTGGGCCGCAAGGGTCTGATCATGGGCCTGCTCAGCGAGGTGGGCAAGCTTCCCCGCGAGGAAAAGCCCCGGGGGGGGCAACTCGCCAACAAGACCAAGAACGAGGTCACGGCGGCCTTCGAGGAGCGAAAGAAATCGCTCGAAGAGACCTGTAAGCCGCAGCGAGAGCTGGTCGATGTGACGTTGCCGGGCACGGAAGTGCAGATCGGCAGACGCCATGTGATCATGCAGACGATCGACGAGCTGCTGGACATCTTTGGCCGGATGGGCTTCGGCGTCGCCTACGGCCCCGAGGTCGAGGATGAGTGGCACAACTTCATCGCGCTGAACATCCCGCCTGAGCACCCGGCGAGAGACCCGCTGGACAATTTCTACGTCGAGGATGACATCCTGCTCCGCAGCCAGACCTCGACGATCCAGATCCGGGTGATGGAGAAGACCAAGCCGCCGATCCGCGTCGTGGCGCCGGGCCGGGTCTACCGCCCCGATACGGTCGATGCGACGCACATGTACATGTTCCACCAGCTTGAGGCCCTCGTCGTCGATGAGGGGGTCACCATGGTGGACATGAAGACGACGATCGAGCAATTCATCCACGTTTTCTTCGGGCCCGACACGAAATGGCGGTTCCGACCGAGCTTCTTCCCGTTTACCGAGCCCAGTGCCGAGGTGGACCTGCTCCTGGTGGACAAGGCAGGCCAGGAAAGATGGGTCGAGATGGGCGGCTGCGGCATGGTGGACCCCAACGTTTTCGATGCCGTCGGCATCGACAGCGAGAAGTACACCGGCTGGGCCTTCGGCTTCGGCATTGAGCGTCTTGCCATGCGAAAGTACGAGATTTCGGACATTCGCTGGCTCACAGAGAACGACCTGCGATTCCTCAGGCAGTTCTGATCCGTGCGGATATCCCAGCGTGCATGGAGGCGCTGGGATATCCGTATTGGCACGCCCGCAATCCCCCGATTCCCGAAAAAAGCTCCTTCTTCTGTCACCCCCGTGGAGATTCTGCCACTATCCAGGTGAATACACGTTTGATGTGGCGGGGAATGACGCAATGTGGCCCTATGTGTGTCCGGCATTCTGTTGTGGTCTGTTTGCCGTTGCGGTCCAGACGCTGCTGTTGCGCGAGTGCCTGACGGTCTTCGTCGGCGGCGACATCTGGCTCGGCGCACTGCTGGGAATGTGGTTTCTCGGAGGGGCCGCCGGAGCATTCATCTACCGCAGAACTCGAGACGGACTCTCTCGTCTGGGTCCGGCGGCCGAGATGCTCCTTCTCGTGTACATTCCCGTTTCGTGTCTTCAGTACTTCGCCGTGGTTCTGTTGATCATGGTGGGTGTTGACCCTTGCTCCGTCCAACCGCTCCAGGATGTTTTCGCGTGGTCCCTGCTGATTGTGGCGCCGGGCGGCCTGCTGACCGGGCTGTTCCTCCCGATGCTCTGTCGCCGGACCGGCGAACGCGTGCACTCCCCCATTAGCGCCGTCTGTGTGTCGGGAGCGGCCGGCGGAGTCCTCGGTGGCCTGATCGCGGCATTCCTGCCCCAAATGGGGATGGGCACGATTCCGATCCTCGTGATTCTGGCGGTTTTTTTGTGCGGCACTGTGGCATGGTGGGCTTGGAGCCACCCGCTGCGGAATTCCTGGCGGATTCGCATGGCTGCGGCCGCGTGCCTGGTGGTGGTGCTCGTTGCAGCGATTCTGCGCGTGGACGTTCCTTTGACGAGAGGGGTTCAGGAGAAACGCTGGAGCCGGCTTGTACCCACAGGAACGCTTGATGGAAGCTTTCAGACCCGGCGAGCCGCGTATCTTCATGGCGCCGATGGCGATCGCTGGGTCGTCATCGGCGCCGGCGGCATGTCCGAGGTCGTCGGGGATCGGACCGAGGCCGGCAGGATCGCCGCGATAGCCTTGTGCCAGAACTTCACAGCCGAACGTGTCCTGGTGATTGGCGACGGACTCTCCATCTGCGAGCGATTCCTCCTGTCGTCGAGCGTGAAGGGGGTGGACTGGTTCCACCCGGATCGCGACTATATTCAGGCCCTGCTGGCCCATTTGCCCGAGCGTTTTCGTATATCCGATCCACGGCTCTGCTATTTGACGGATGACATCCGAACGACACTGGCCGCAAGGCCCCAGACGTATGATGTGGTGGTCATCAACCTGCCCACCGTCGTGGATGCCTCGTCGCACCATCTGGTGTCCACGGAGTTTCTCGAACTGGTCAGACAGTCCCTGCGATCCCTTGGCGTGGTGGTGTTGGGAATCGCAGGCGATCGGAATGTCCCTGGCGTCGAGCCGGCGTACCAGGGGGCCTGGGCACAGAGCACGCTGGACGCTGTGTTCTCGCAATCGCTGCTCGTGCCCGTCGGGGAACGGACCTTCTTTGTGTCCGCTGCCGCCCCCTGTTTGGTGGTCTCCCCGATCAGTCTCGAAACCCGGTTCGGTCTCATCGAGAACGCGAACAAGATATTCCCGGTTGAGTTGCTGTCGTCTGTCTATCATCCAGACCGGTCGCTCCAGATGCTGCCTGCGTACGACGCCGTAGAACTCCCCGAGGCGACGCTCGTCAATCATGACGCCAGGCCGAGCCACGCGCTGTGCAGCCTCGTGCAGGCGACTGACCGATCCGGACTGTCGCTGGTCAAGCCGGTTCAATCTCTCCTTCGCGGCGGCCTGACAATTCTGGTCGTCCCCATCCTGCTGCTTGCCGTCGTGCGTTTGCTGTATGTCATCAGGACGGCGCCGCGAATCAAAGGGAAGCTCGATCCCCAGTGCCCTTCATCTCTGCGATCCGACGTGTTGCTTGTTTGCGGCTGTGCTGCCACGGTGAGCGTCGTCGTCTTGATCCTTCTCGTCCACGCATGGCTCATGGTCAGTGGTTCGCTGCCCCTGTGCATTGGGCTGGCCTTCTCGCTGTTTCTGGGCGGACTGGCCGTCGGCGCTCTTTGTGCCCGGTGGGCGGTTTCTCGTCTGCACCCAAAGGGGCCCGGGCATCTGCATTCCGTTCTGCTCGCGCTTGGCGCCCTGTTGGTGATTGATGTGGTTTGTCTTGCGGTTTCCGGTCTCGTCGTCAATCACCCGGCGCCCTGGCCTGTTCTCGCCGTGTTGCTGTCGGTATATGGTTTCCTTGCCGGGGTTGCGCTGATCCTGGGCGCCAAGGTCCTGGAGGGCTGTGGTGTTGAACCGGATTCAGCGGCCGCCTGCCTGGTGGGTGCGAACCACCTTGGCGCCGCCGCAGGCGCCGTGGTTGGCCTGTTCCTGATCCCACTGACGGGATTCCACGCGGCGTTGTACGTGGCGGCTGCCCTTGCGCTGGGGAGTGTTGTCCTCGCGGGGGCCGCCCACCATGACCTGATGCGTCCGGGGAACCGCGTGGTCCCCCATCCATGGCTCACGTCGGTCGGGTATGGTCTGTTTGCGGCTGCCTTGGCAATCATCGTCTGTTCCCATATCCTCGCCTACAAGGAACGGACCCAGGTGAAGTCGCAGGCGATGGTGGCCATCCAGGACTGGATTCAGGGCCGCCGGCTATCCGCCAGGACCGCCGCCTCTGCTGTCGCCTCCAAGGAAGCGACCTACCATGAAGTCCGCGAGAACTCGCAACTCAAGGGCTATATCTTCCGGTCGGAGGATTTTTCGAGCATGGTGTACGGCTACGGCGGGCCCATGTCGGTGATCCTTTTTGCTGATCCCGCCGGGACCTTGATCGACTTTCGGATTACGCGGTCTCGCGAGACACCGAGATACATCAGCCGCATCCGGGATTGGATGGTCTCGCTCAAAGGCAAGAAGGTGTTCGGCCCGGCTCCTATGGATGGCGTCAACGCGGTTAGCGGAGCGACGCTGAGTTGCAACGCGATCCTGCGGCTGCTGCGCAACTCCGGCCAACAGTTCGATGCCTCGGTCCTCAGCGGTGTGCAGACCGCCGATGTGGTGCAACAGGACTGGTTCAAGAGAGTGGACTGGCTGGTCGTCTACTGGGCAGGGGGCATCGTGCTGGCGATGGCTGCGATCCGCCACGGCAGGCTGTGGAGCCGCCTGGCGGTTCTCGCTTTCACGGCGGTGGTCGGCGGCTTCTGGCTGAACCGGCAGTACTCGACCGATCACGTCCTGCGTCTGCTGAGCGGACAGGGGCTCCTGGACAGTCCGATCGCAATCGCCTGCCTGCTGTTGGGTGTGCCCTTGATCGTTCTGTTTCTGGGGAATATCTACTGCGGATACCTTTGTCCCTTCGGCGCCGTTCAAGAACTGCTGAGCTTCGTCCTTCCGAAGCGTCTGAAGGCCAGACCGTCCCTCTCGACGATCAGCGTGGCCCGGTCCATCAAGTACGGCGTGTTGTTCGTGCTCGTTGCTGTCTTCTTCCTGACGGGCAGCAAGCGGTTCCTTGAAATGGACCCGCTGACACTGTTTTTCAGCCGGCAGTTCTGGTCCGAGGGGTTCGGCGCCTCGCCGGGCCTGGTCACGGCTCTCGTCGTCCTCTTCGGCGCATTGGTTGTCACGAGGATGTGGTGCCGATACCTGTGTCCGACGGGGGCTTTCCTGTCCTTTTTCAACGTCGCCGGCTGGCTCGGGCGATTCCTCCCGCCCAAGAAGTTCGGCCGGTGCGAGTTCGGCCTGGGAGGCCGGGACCACATGGACTGCATCCACTGCGACCGCTGTCGCTACGAGAGCCGGCTTCTCCCCACCCGCGACGAGGTCATGACGAGGACTGCCCCGAACGTCATCTCTTGGACGCTCCTGGTCGTCGTATTCTGTCTGGCCGCCTGGACGCTGCTGCCCGTGTTTCGCAAGCCGCCGGCAGCGACAGCCTCCCAGCCTGCGCGCCTCATGGAGAACAAAGGGAACCGTGCACAGAACCCTTTCCCCCATGCACCTGCGGCCCGAGTAGACCGGCCAGAGTGATTCTCAATTCCACAAAGATAGAATTCGGGCCGTGGCCCACGCTCTTCATGTGGCCGGGATGTTCATCGAACGGAGTCGTCTTCAGGCAGGCCGAGCTGCTTGTAGAGGTTGCGGCGGCCTGTCTTGTCGCCTTCCATTGTGGCCTTGGCGTATTCGGCGACCTCTCTGGCCTTCTCCCGCGGCACCACGATCACGCCGTCGCCGTCGGCGACGATCACGTCGCCCGGACGGACGAGGACGCCGCCGCATTCGATGGGACGATTGACCGATTCGATTTCATTGCGGCCCGGGCGGATGCCTCGGCCCACCTGGCGGAAGTACAGAGGCATCTCCTCGGTTGCGATCTCGTCCGTGTCGCGGGCGGCGGCGTCGGTGACCACGCCCACGCAGCCTCGCAGCTTCCAGCCCATGATGTTGTTCGAGCCGATGGAGCCGACGTCGGAGTTCGGGGCGTCGTCCAACACCACGGCGGTTCCTTTGCGGATCAGCGGCACGAACGGCTCCGGCGTGACTTCGCTATAGGTCTTTCCGACCCACTTGTCGAATGCCTCAGTCTCCATCGGGCCGGCTGCGGGCTGATTTGTCGGGACGTACCGCACCGTCACAGCGATGCCGATGAAGCGGTGTTTGTAGTGCTTCACGTCCTTCCACGCCGCGTGGATCTCCGGCGACATCAGACCCACGTTGGCCAGTCCGACCTTGTCCATCCCGTCCGAGACATCCGCCACGCGGAGCCCATCGAAGAGCGTGAGAGTGTCCAGGTCCTCCTGCTGGGAGTAGACCTTCGTCTCGATGAAGTTCCTGCCCGCCTGGAGTTCGTCGGTGTCCGGCCTGACCGCTTGTCGGGCTACGGCCGAAGCCGAGAGCACCGTGGCGCTGACCGTCGTGATGCCCGCGAGACCTGCCGCCAGGGCCAGCATTTTTGCCCTCTTGCCAATATGTCTGCGATGTGCCATTTTCTGCCTCCCTATACCTTGCGAGATTGTATGCGCCCGGCGGTTTGTGTGTCGCCGATGCGAATACTATAGAACTTGCGGCGGAGTACGTAAAACTGAAACAGCAGGGGGAGTCGAGTGGGCGCAGAAAAAAGCCCCTGTGGAGCTGAAGCGAGGACATTCCCGTAAGCCAGTGTGCTCGTGCGTTGTTTGAAATACCCGCTTGCTGCTCAGTCAGGGGCGACTGTCACGATTGTTCACCTGTTTTTCTTGGCTCTCGATACCTCCACATCCAAACCGTGTTAGCAATACTGATAATGCCTTTTTCGTTGACCCTGGGGTTACGTATCGGCGATCGTTCTTCTGTCGCTTTAGCGTTTCTGCGCCGGCTCGACGTAGCGGAGCGTCGGCAATGCTGCTGGGTGAAGAACGCTGCGAACGGGGTGCCCGCCGCGGATGCCCAGCCTGCCTGTGCCTATCAGGCAGTGGCGAGAATGTGCTTTGCTGGCTTCAGCGGTTTGCCTGGCTTAACCCCGATAACACGATCCGGGGGGCGACAGATTTTTCTCACGAATTGTCGAGAAAACGTGTTCTGCACGGTTCATTATGTTTCCTGTCGTCCGGCTTGCGATTCCCCCGTCGTCCGGATAGGATATTGCCGGTCTTACGCTGGATAGCTTAACGCGGGAATTGCACATGATCGAGATCGCAGACAAGGTCCTCATTGCTGATGGGGAGTTGACGTTCAAGACGTCGCGCAGCGGCGGGCCGGGCGGGCAAAATGTCAACAAGCTGAACACTCGCGTCATGGTGTTGTTCGACGTGGCTGGCTCGCCGAGCCTGACCGAGGAGCATAAGCAGCGGATTTGCAGCAGGCTCTCGACGCGAATGGACAAGCAAGGCGTGCTTCGCATCGTTTCGCAGAAGCATCGAAGCCAGGATGCGAACCGTCAGGCGGCAATGGAACGATTGCAGGAACTCTTGCGGGAGACGTTGAAACCACGGCCGATTCGAAGGAAGACCGATGTGCCCGCCGGCGCGAAGGAGAAACGTCTCAAGGCCAAGAAGCGCCGAAGCGATATCAAGCAGCACAGGCAGATTACGAGGGAGGATTGGACGTAGCCGCGATGTGCATTGGGGCGCGTGCTATTTCATCCTTCTCCTGCACATGGTGATAAACACCACCACTACCGTGATGATGACGATCACCAGGACCTCGCCCGGACCCATGAGAACCGTACCAAACACTCTACCCAGTCTCCTTGCCAAACACCTGCCATAGCAGGTCGCTCATTGATATTGTCTACACCCCATCTACCATAGTCTGCTCCCAAACACAAGCCCCGCGGGCCTGCTCGCAGGGTAAATGCAGGGTCTTCCGTCGGAAGGCGGCAAATTATTTTTGCGCGGGGGTGTAATACTATCGGATTTCGGGCGTCTTAAAAGGTGAAGAGCGTGATATGGAATGGATACTGATACAAGTGAATATGATGGGCAAAGCCTTTGTGGGACTGACTTTGCCCATGTTGCTCACCTCGGCGGTCCTGATCGGCGTCGTCCTGCTGGTCGAGTCCGTCCTGCGGGGGCGCGTTCGTGCCGGCCTGCGTTACTGGCTGGTCACGTGCGTCCTGGCGTATCTTGTCTTCATTCCTTTACTTTCACTGAATCCTCCTTCTACCCATTGGCCGACTGGCGGGGGCCCCTTAGTCGCGATCTTGCGATTCTTGGAGCCTCAAGCTGCCTACGCAGACCCGACGTCCTCTACGCCAGCGCGCCACACACACGCTCCCCTATCCTTGCCCGCCACCGGACAGACCGGGTCCTTGCCTGCCACAACTGGCACGGCGGAACCCTCCCAGACCACCATGGGCGGGATAGGGGAGCGGCCACGCACTCTCGGGCTCTCAGACGCGTCGCATCGCGTTGGGGGTCCTTTTTCCTGGCAGGGGGTTGTTTTCCTACTCTGGCTGGCCGGCGCCGCCACGATGGGCGTCATTCTGCTGGGCCGGGCCAGGGGTGCCTGCAAGCGCCTCGATGAGGTCCCCGCCGCGAATAACCTGATGGACGATATCCTGTTTTACTGCCGCAAGCGCATGGGCGTCCAGGAGGAAGTTCGTCTGAAGGTCGGTCCCTCGGGTACCCGGCCGGCTGTCTGTGGCCTGTTTCGGCCCGTCATCATCGTGCCCCGCAATCTCGCCCCTACGTTTGGGTCGCGGCATCTTCGTGATGTGCTGTTCCACGAGTTGGCGCACGTCAAACGGCACGACCTGTGGGTGAATCTCGCCCAGAATATCCTTCAGGTGCTGTATTTCTACAATCCGCTGATCCTCGTCGTGAACGCCGCAATCCGTCGGTTGCGCGAGGAAGCTGCCGATGAGAAGGTGTTCCAGACCATCGGCGATCCCGACCATCTGTACGCGAAGCGGCTTGCGGACGTCGAAACCATCACGATCAAAGACCCGCCGCCCAATCTCTACCTCATCGGCGTCGCGTAGGATATTGAGTTCCACCTACTCTGGTTGTCCCCTTGTACGTTCGTCTTGCGTTCGTCGGCCTGCTTCTCACGTATCGCGACCGAGAATCCCGGCCTCTCGTCCGGTCGATAGTTTGCGTTTATCGCTTTCACGGGTTCCAGCGGAGAGCGGGAAGGCCCGCCGTGCTGCCGGGCCTCTCCCCGCCGTATACCCACCGACTTCGGCGCTCGGGTCGCTCGCCAGCGTTGCCCTATCCTCCGAGCCGGCACAAGCAGTCTATCTCAGACAGGGGTGTCTGGCAATGCCCCCGCTGGTACCCTGAAAAGCGTTAAACGCGCATATTAACCTCCTCCGCGGGTTCCGCCGACCGGGATCGAGGAAGCCTGTGAACAGAGGCTCTTCGCACCTCAATAATGCTCTGTGCTTGCTGAAGACACGGAGACTCGCTGGTCGAATTTATAACTCAGAGTCAAATTTTTCTGCCTATTGCCGATAATTGGGCTTGACTGGTTGAACGTTCTTGCTCTAATGGTGTTGTCACGCCAGGGTTTCTCCTTGCGTCACGGTCTGGCTCTGTCGGACCGTTGCCCTTGGCCCATTGCGTTGCATGGCCAAGGGCCTGAAAGGTAGCCAATGGCTACCTAGTAGCATTCGCGGGCCAATGGGCGTGGGTGGTGGCCGCCTGCCTCCCGCCGAATTGTGTTTCGCACGGAGCAGTTCGGTATTGTGCCGAACCTGTGATCCGGATTCGTGATTTCACGTTGTGGAGAAATCCTTATGAAATCGCGTGACGATGAACATCTGGTCAGAGAGATATGCCACGAAGTGGACCTTCTGGTGACTTCTGACCCACGAGTCCCGGACTTGGACGGTCTGGAGAAAGCTCGACTCAAGATGAACGATCTCCTATGGCAAGGGAGGTATGGGGAGGCCGAAGTGTTGGCCTATACGATACTTCTCGTGCAATCAGGGGACGAGGCCAGACGGCATCTGCTGGAAGAGGTCGGGGATCAATAGAACGTCCAAAGCTCCGAATGTGATCGGGCGGTGTCCCGCAACTATATGCTTTGATCGGAAGTGCTGTGAATGTAGGCAAGGGTATCAAATTTGTGCGTGTTGCCTCGGGTTTGAGACAAGGGGATGTGGCTCGCCGTTTGGGGATAACCCAGAACTACCTTTCCCTCCTTGAGAACAACAAAGCGGAACCGAGCATGGGACTCTTGAGAAAGGTGTCAGAGGTTTTTTGTATCCCCATCGCTTTTCTGGTTTGGGAAGATGCCATGCCTCTTGAGGGAGAGACAACTGAAGTTACTGAGAAGTATGAACAAATCAGGGGTTTGGTTCATGAACTTCAGCGGCTACGAATAGCTCGCGCATTGGAAGAGGAAAGCGATGGGGGGGCCGCCGGAAAACGGGCTTCGGATCAGATCCGTTAAACACCTGGCATCAACGCTGGGTCTCCTACCTGATTCCCTGCTTGCGCTTGCTCATGATGCAGCAAGCTACTATCGTTCATTTGAACGGGAAATACGAGGTAAGCGTCGCTGCCTCGTTGAATCGGTGGGTCCACTCAAGAGACTACAGCGTAAGATACTTGATGACATACTTGTCCGATTACCATCATTTGCCTCGTCGTTCGGCGCAGTCAAGGGCAGAACGATCAAGGATAACGCAAGTGTACATGCTGGCGCCCAGTTCATCGCTAAACTCGATATCAGAGCTTTTTATCCGAGCGTTCACAGCACCAAAGTCTACAGCTTCTTCATTTCTCAGAAGTGCAGCCCTGATGTAGCTCATATACTGACCGCGCTGACGACCAGGGACCACTCGTTGCCTCTCGGTACCTCAACAAGTCCAGCGTTGGCGGATCAGATCGTCAGGCCAATTGACATCAGGATTGGAGCGATGGCTGCAAGGGGAAGACTGAAGTACACAAGGTATGTCGACGATATCACATTGTCCGGTTCCTTTCCGCTGCAGCGCTTTGCTAATACCGTCACCAGGGTGCTGAACCAGAATGGTTTCAAGCTCAAGAAGAGCAAACTCGTCTTCTATGGGCCGGAAAGTAACCCTTGTGAGAGAATCATAACGGGGGTGGCCATCGTGGATGGGCGCATCGCAGCTCCTGTGGACTATGTCAAGGCCCTGGAAGACGAGCTAAGACATATTGCGAGTCAGAGCAGAAGAGCCGTTGTGGAAGATAACGTCTTGCCACGAGAACACTACCGAGGCAAGATAGCCTATATCCGATGGCTTGATCCTCCAGTGGGAGACCGCCTGCTGAAGCTCTACCGAAGGGTGAAATGGCGCCATCTCGAATGGATGATCAGGCGACAATAGGAGAGCCAAGGGAGCACTGCATGGCGGTTCGGTTCATTCTGGGACGCAGCGGGACAGGGAAGACGAGCCATTGTGTTCGTTCGATCGTCGATGCGCTGCAGGAGCCGTCGGATCGGCCGCTGCTGTTCCTCGTGCCTGAGCAGGCTACGTACCAGGCGGAGCGGACGATCCTGAGCGACCCGCGGGTCAGAGGTTTCCACCGGCTTCACATCCTTTCTTTCGACCGGCTCCAATTCCTCCTGTTGGGCCAGAGCACGGCCAGGCCCGCCGTTTCGCAGATCGGCAGGCAGATGATGGTCCACAAGATCCTCCGTGACAATCTGGACAAGCTCCGGATTTTCGGCGGGTCTGCGTTGCAGCCGGGATTCGCCCGGGAGATGGCCGACACGATCACGGAGCTGCACCAGTATGCCAAGGACCCCGACCAGATCGAGGGATTGCCCCAACAGCTTGATCCGAAAGCTGGCCTCCAGTCTACCGACGGAGGGAGCCATCGGTTCTCGGCGCTGAAGTTCGCGGATATTGCCCTGGTCTTCCGCAAGTACACGGAGGCGTTGCAGGATCGGTTCGTCGATACCGATGCCCAGATCGCGGCCTCGTGCAAGAGCGTGGCGACCGCTGAGATTGTCAAGGGAGCCTCTCTGTGGGTGGATGGCTTTGCCTCGTTCACCGGCGGCGAGATGGCCCTGCTGGTCGAGGTGCTCAAGGCGGTCGATCATGCCTGTGTGGCACTCTGCATTGATCCTGCCGACGTGGGCATCGGCGCGCCGAACTCGGGGGCGCCGGCCCGAGCCGGTCTTTTCGAGCCCACCGCCGATACATATCGCGAAATGCTCGAGCGGTTTGGCGAGGCAAGGATCAAGCTCGACAGGCCGCTCGTGCTCAACCACGTGGGCCGCTTCGCAACGTGTCCGACCCTGGCGCACGTCGAGCAGAACCTCTTTTGCCTTGGCGCCCGCAAGGCGAAAGCCGGCGGCGACATCCGGCTCGTGGCCGCCCCGAGCCTGCGATGTGAGGTCCAGTGGGTGGCCAGGCAGATCGTGCGTCTGGCGCGAACGAAGGACTATCGATATCGCGATATTGCGGTCGTGGCCTCCGACCTGGGCCAGTACGAGCACTACGTCCGCGCGTACTTCGAGGACTATGGGATTCCGTTCTTCATCGACAAGCGCAAGCCGCTCAACCAGCATCCCGTGGTCGAGCTGATCTGCACGGCCCTGCAGGTCGTGATCGGCGGCTTCCCGCCCGCGGAGGTTTTCGCCTATCTCAAGACGGGCCTGGTCCAGATCGACGCATCTCGCATAGACGCCCTGGAGAACTACTGCCTGGCGTTTGGCATAGGAGGCCGCGACTGGCTGGAAGAGGAACCCTGGCGGCATCAGTCGCCGGACGATGCGACTTTCGACGAGAAGGCCGTCAATGCGACACGAGACCAGGTCGCCCGACCGCTCCTTGCGCTGAGGCAAGCTCTGTGTCCCGACGGCGACATCCATGCGAAAGCGGCGCCTGCCGCCATCGTGCGAGCGGTTTTCGAACTTCTCGACTCACTGCACGTTCGGCAGACGGTGACTCAATGGATCGAGGAATCGCTTGCCGGGGGGGATCTGACCGCGGCGGACGAGCATCGACAGTTCTTCGACCGGCTCGTGGACGTCTTTGACGAGCTTGTCGAGGTGTTCGGATGCGATGAGATGACTGCGCCGGAGGCATTGGGGATCCTGCAGGCGGCCTTCTCACAGATTACGCTGGCCTTTATCCCGCCGAGCCTGGACCAGGTGCTCGTCGGTTCCATCGAGCGAAGCCGGCACCCGAATCTGAAGGCGGTTCTCCTCCTCGGGGCTACGCAGAGGAACTTCCCGATTCCGGTCCCCGGACCGGGGTTGCTCACGGACGCGGATCGCGAGGCCGCCGAATCGGCGGATTTCCACCTGGCCCCGGGATCGGCCCAGTCCCTGACGGAGCGTCGCTACCTGGCCTACATCGCCTTCACGCGCCCCTCGGCGTTTCTTCACATCAGTTACCCTTGCCTCGATGGCAGGGGCGGCCCGGTCGTGCGTTCCGATCTCGTGGACGACCTGCAGATGCTGTTCAGCGATCTACAGGAGGAATCGGCCGCCGATGTCTCCAACGACATCACCGAGGTTTGCACCGAATCGGAACTCTCCGAGTTGCTCTGTGCCTCTCTTGGCCGAGACGTCTTCGGGCCGGCGACGGGAACGAACCCGCGTCCCGCCGGACTGCTGCACGCGATGCGATCCGACGATGCGCTCGCGCCATGTGCGAACGCCGTCACGAGCGCGCTGCAATATGACAATCGGGCCCGCCTGTGCGACGGCGTCGTGGAGGAGCTCTTCGCAGGCGATCTGAAGGCCTCGGCCACGCGGCTGGAGACTTTTGCGGCCTGTCCCTACAAGTATTTTGCGAGCCATACGTTGTCCCTGGTGCTTCGACGCGAGTTCAGGCTCGAACCGCTGGACCTGGGACAATTCTATCACCACGTGCTGGACGCACTGCACAAGCGTCTCGTTGCCGAAGGCTCCAATCTGGGAACTGTCGAAGAGTCCCGGTTGATCGACGTCCTGCGCGAGCAGGTCGCGGATTGCGTCTGCCGGGACCCGTTCATCGCGAGTTTCGTGCGGCATTCCGGCCACAACGCGTTTATCATCAACCACGCCGCCGACGTGCTGGAGGAGGCTGTTCGGGACTTCACGCGAATGGTCCGGGCGGGTTCCTTTCGCCCGGTCCTGTCCGAGGCGGGGTTTGGCGATATCCCCGACGCACAGCAGAACCTGGGCCCGTTCTCGTTGAAACTGCCGAACGGTCGGACGCTCTCGCTGCGAGGGAAGATCGACCGACTGGACGTCGCCCGGATCGAGGGCAGGAAAGTGGCCCTCGTGATCGACTACAAGAGCAGCGGCGCCGGCGCAAAGTTCAGTTGGCCCGAATTCCACCATGGTCTGGATCTGCAGCTTCCGATCTACCTGCTTGCTCTTTGCGATGCCGGCACCGCCTGGGCCGATGTGACGGCCGGGGCGTTTTGCGTCCCGATCGAGCAGTCACCCGGCAGCACATCGTTGCGAAAGCTGGACCAGAAGGCGGATTGTTCCGAGCGCAAGGCGAAGGGCTTGTTCAACGGGGAATACGCCGGGCATCTCGACCCGGATGCCGGTTCGCGATGGAGTCGGTTCTACAATTTTGCTGTTACCAAAGAAGGGCCCTACGGCTACTACGCGAGCAGCGGGGCGCTGAGGCCGAATGAGTTTTCCGCCGTCCTGGAACACGCCCGCAAGAAGATCATCGCACTGGCCGGAGAGATTGTCGCCGGTCGGATCGACGTGCATCCCTATCGCATCGGGACCAAGGCGGCCTGTACGAACTGTGACTACAAAACGGTGTGCCGATTCGACTGGCAGATCAACGACTACAACTTCCTGGCGTCCAAGAGCAAGCTCGACGTTGTCGGCAAGGCAGGGGGGCAATGACGGGCGAAAAGACTATCAAGTGGACCGACCAGCAGGCGAAGGCGATTACCGCCCGTGGGGGCAACGTGTTCGTGGCCGCCTCGGCCGGTACTGGCAAGACTGCGGTTTTGTCGGGTCGTTGCGTCGATCTCGTCGCGGATGCGTCCGCCTGTCCCGATGTCCGCAGCATGCTCGTCCTGACGTTCACGGAGGCGGCCGCCGAGGAGATGCGGTCGCGGATCGCCCGGCGGCTTCGAGACACGCATCATCAGACACGGGACTCGCGCCTGGTCCGGCAGTTGATGCTTCTGCAAGCCGCCGATATCAGCACGATCCACGCCTTCTGCAAGCGGCTCATCGCCGAGCATTTCCACGAGCTGTCGTTGGACCCGTCCTTCCGAGTGATCGACGCCGACGAGGCGATGCTGCTCAAGACCGAAGTCCTGCAGGAGACGGTGAAGTGGGCCTGGGAACAGCCGCATCTCGTCGAAGGGCTGCACACGCTGCTTCGCCGTCGCGACCTTCGCGAGAACGACGGGTTCCTCGCGGGTATTCTGCGCCTGGACGATTTTCTCGATGGTGTGGTGTCGCGGGACCTCTGGTGCGAGCGTGCCTGCCGGCTGGCCGACGCCGTCGATTCGCAGGGTGGCGAACTGGGCCGAATCCAGCAGCAGATCATTGAGGATCGTCTCACTGCCATCCTGTCTGGGCTTCGCAGCGCGCTGCGGATCTATGAGTCACAACCCTCGGACGGCAAGTGGGGTGCGGCCCTCCGGGAGCAGATCATCGGGCCGCTGGAAACCTGCCTCCAGCGACGCCGGGCGGGCGACTGGGACTCGTGCGCCCGGATGATTCGCGCGTTCGAGAAGCCCAGGGCCCCCGCACTGAAGGGGTTCCCCGAGACTCTGGGGGAGATCGTCAAGGAACTTCGGACCAGAGCTCTGGAGAGCTTCGATGAGCTGCGGGACTTGGCCGTGCTGGACCCGCGATACGTCGACTTGGTGGGCCGCTCGGCAGGCGTGCAGACGAACATCCTGATCGAGCTGGTGCGGAGATTCGACGGTCTGTATACCGCCAGGAAGCGGGCGCTCAACGGGCTGGATTTCGCCGACCTGGAGCATCAGGCTCTGCGACTGTTGACGCAGGGGGAGCAGCCGGACGGCGTCTGTCCGCCTTCGGAGACGGCGCTGGCCCTCCGCAGCCGGTACAGGCACATCTTCGTGGACGAGTACCAGGATGTCAATCCGGTTCAGCAGGCGATCCTGGACGCCCTGAGCTCGGGCGACAACGTCTTCGGCGTCGGCGACGTCAAGCAGAGCATCTACGGCTGGCGGGGGGCGGAGCCGGGGATCTTTCTCGAGCGTCTGGCCTCGGCGGCGGTCGAGCCCGCGAATCCGTCCGAAGGACAGCGAATCGACCTGAATCGGAACTTCCGCTCGGTGGCAGGGATTTTGGATTTTGTGAATCGTGTGTTCGGGCGGATCATGACGTCGGCCGTAGCCGACATGGACTATGATGAGACTGCCCGATTGCGACCGCCGGAGGATGCGCCCGCGGCGCAGTCCTCTCGCAGCGATGAGCCCGTGGTCGAGCTGCGCATCCTGGACGAAAAAACGCTGGACGATGGCGCCAGCCCCGACGACGCCTCGGCCGGCGAGGCGGCGGAGACCCTGGATTCCATCACGTCGCGTCAGCGGCAGGCCATGCTGATCGCCGAGCGAATCGAGGAACTGGTGGGAGGTCGGTCGGGCCGGCCGGCGGCGCAGATCCGCGATTCTCGAACGGGTTCGATGCGCGATGCCCGATATGGCGACATCGTGGTTCTGATGCGGTCGCTGGCCAAGAAGGCCAACGACTACGTCGAGATCTTTCGCCTGGCCGGCATTCCGGTCAATTGTGACGCCACCGCCGGTTACTTCGAGGCGACGGAGATCAGCGACGTCCTGTGCCTGCTGAAGGTCCTCGACAATCCGCAGCGTGACATCGAGCTTGCGGCGGCGCTGCGCAGTCCATTGTTCGGTTTCACCGACACCGACCTGGCCCGCATTCGTTTCCACGGACGCGCGGAGGCGAGGGCACACGGATTCCACGCCTGCGTCACTCTCTACTGCCGCACGGGACCGAGGGCGGACCTGAAAGACAGGCTGAGCCGGGCGATGGGGAAGCTGGACCGGTGGCGCAGTATTGCCCGTCGCGGCAGCCTGGCGGACCTGCTCTGGCGGATCTACCACGAGACGCGATATCTGGCGTTTGTCTTGGCGTTGCCGAATGGCCAGGCCCGCCGGGCGAATTTGCACAGGGTGCACGATCGGGCCATCGAGTTCGAGGGCTTCGCCAGCAGCGCCGGGATCGCCTCCCTGACGCGGTTCGTGGCATTCATCGAGAAGCTCCAGGAGGCAGGGCAGGATTGGACGCCTGCCCAGCCGGGCGCCGCCGCGGACAACGCCGTGCGTATCCTCAGCGTCCACAAGAGCAAAGGACTGGAGTTTCCCGTCGTCTTCCTGGCGGAACTGGAGACGCCGTTCAACATGCGGGATGTTCAGGCCGACATGGTCCTGGACGTGCGGGATACGCTGGGCCTGCAGGTCATCGATCCGCAATCCAACACCAGGCTGCAATCGATGGGCCATCAGATCATCGCGGAGAAGAAGCTGGCGGCGGGTCTGGCCGAAGAGATGCGGATTCTCTATGTCGCGACCACGCGGGCGCGGGACCGATTGATTCTGACCGCCTCCCAGAAGAAAACCCACTGCGGCCGCGTCCTGACCAGGGGCTTGCTGCTCGGTGGTGACACGCTGCCCGCCTGGCTGTTGAAGGCATGTGGAAACTCGCTGGAGTGGGTCCTCTACGCCCTCTGCGATCAGCGAGTCCTCCACGAGGCGTTTCACACCGACTTGGGCGGCGGTGCGGGAGACGATGGCTTCTTTGACCTGCGACTGTGCGCCGGCGACGACCTGAGACGGTTGTCCCAACGGGTCCTGGCGTTGCGTGCAGCCAAGGTCGTGCCCGCGTTTTCCGAGGGTGGCCGGGCAGACGAACGAGACCTTACCCTCCTCGCGGCAATCAAAGGCGAGCTGGGCTGGCAATACCGATTCCGGCATGCGGTGCATCGGCGTGCGAAGGACTCCGTCACTCGTTTGACGCACCCGGGCGACGAGTTCAAACCACACGACAGTTCGGGCGCCCTGGAGCGGCTGCCGACAGCGATCGTTGTGCCCGGCGGGCAGGGGACCGGCGCCGTTCGCGCCCGTGTGCTCGGCACGGCGGCCCACCTGGTGATCTCGTCGCTCGATCTGAAGCAGCCTGTGACGCTCGATGCAATCGAGCAGACTCGATGCCGGCTTGTCGGGGAAGGGGCGATTCCGCAGAGTGTGGCCGACGGGATCGACGTGCAGGCCATCTTGGCATTCTTCGAGAGCGATCTTGGCAGGATTGTGTGCGACGATCGGAACACGGTCTGGCAGGAGTGGCCGTTTACGTTCGGCCTGCCCGCCTGTGACGTGGTTGCCTCGAAGACGCAAGAGGACAATGAGATCATCGTTGTCCAGGGGGTGATCGACTTGCTCGTCCAGACGCCGGAGGGGCTGTTCGTGATCGATTTCAAGACGGACCGCGTCTCGGGGTCCCAGGTGAGCGAGCGGGCCGAGGTCTATCGCGGACAATTGGATCTCTACGCGAAGGCAACCTCGGCGATCTGTGGGCAGCGCGTCCTCGAGAAGTGGCTCTACTTCCTCACGCCGCGACAGGCCGTGAAGGTTTGACGCTTGCCATCTTCGGCCCCTGCGCGTAGTGTGTCATCCCTATGAACGTATCGAAATTCGGCAAGAAGATCGCGGTGCAGTCGGGCATTGGACAGCTCATGGACGACCTCGGAGCGGCGGCGTCCAGCGAGCAGGAGGTGCTCATGCTCGGCGGCGGCAACCCCGCACACATCCCTGCCGTGGAGCAGCAGTTTCGCCGGAGCATGGCGGCGATGCTCCACGATGGCGGCCGGCTGGACCGGGCCCTCGGCAGCTATGACCCGCCCCAGGGGAATGCTGAGTTTGTGAAGGCGATCTCCAGTCTGTTGGCGCAGCAATTCGGCTGGAGGATTGGTCCGCGGAATGTCGCCGTCACCAACGGCAGCCAGTCCGCCTTTTTCATCCTGTTCAATCTGCTCGCGGGCGACTTCGAGGACGGCACGCGCAAGAAAGTCCTGTTTCCACTGATCCCGGAATACATCGGTTACGCCGACGTGGGACTCCGTCCCGACCTGTTCGCCGCGAGGAAACCACAGATCGAGCACATCGATGAGCACATCTTCAAGTACCACGTCGATTTCGACAGTCTGCGGATCGCCGACGACATCGGCGCGATCTGTGTCTCTCGCCCGACGAATCCCACGGGTAATGTCCTGACGAACTGCGAGTTGGAGAAGCTCAGCGACCTGGCCCGCGCCCGGGGTATCCCGTTCATCGTCGACAACGCCTACGGCGTGCCGTTCCCGAACATTGTCTTCACTGACGCCGAGCCACACTGGGATGAGAACACGATCGTCTGCATGAGCCTTTCCAAGCTGGGCCTTCCCGGCGTGCGGACCGGGATCGTGATCGCATGCGAGGAGGTCGTCGAGATGGTCGCGCGGGCCAATGCTGTGATGAGCCTGGCCCCCGGCGGCGTCGGCACGGCCCTCGTCACGGACATGATCCGTTCCGGCGAGATCATCCGCATGAGCCGGGACGTGATCCGGCCGTTCTACGAGCGAAAGATGCAGGACGCGGTCGCCCAGGTCCACAAGCATTTCGGCGGGATCGATTACCACATCCACAAGCCGGAAGGCGCGTTCTTCATGTGGCTGTGGTTCCCGAACCTGCCGATCACGGACCAACAGCTCTACGAGCGACTGAAGCAGCGAAAAGTCTTCGTCGTTCCAGGCCACTACTCCTTCCCCGGCCTTGATGAGCCTTGGCCGCACACAAACGAGTGCCTCCGAGTCAGCTACGCCCAGGACTCCAAGGTTGTCGCCGCGGGTATCGAGGCGATAGCCGAGGAAGTGCGTAGTGCGTGAAGCGGAACAACGAGAAACGTTGTCGTTCGGGTCGAAGATCACGGGCCAGTGACAGATTCCCAGTCCCCGCCTCCTGATCCCTGAATCTTACGCCTTTCCCTTATCTTGTCCCCCCTTTCCTGCCGATAACGGAATACAGGACGGAAGCTCAAGCGAGGGATGCAGTACTCTGGAGAGACAGTACGGCCCGCATGTAACGACAGCCGCGCTCGGGAATCGTGGAGGCCATCGTGAAAGTGAATGCCCAGGTGGTGAAAGCAGGCGAAACAAAGAAATGCCCCTTCTGTGCAGAGGAAATCTCTGCTGATGCCATAAAATGCAAGCATTGCCGAGAATTTCTGCATCAACCAAGAGCGAGATCGTGTGTGCACGAATCGGCAGATGAAGATGTTTATCTCGCGACGCGTCATCACGTTTCCACACAGGTAAGAACGCCAGCGGGGTTGATAGCCGCGACGTGGATACAGCTATTTGGCACATTCCTTCCGGTCGCCGGTATTTTCTGTTCGGTAGGCATGCTTGTTACCTCCATCGTACTGGTCACATCGCGTAGTACGGCCGGAAGGGTCAATGGGGTCATTGCGCTTGCCATCTGGGGAGCAACATTCCTAATCGGATTTGGCCTTGGCCTTGGGGCGACGATCAAATAGACCGACGAGTGGATGGGAGGGGCTTTGTTTGACGCGATGCATCTGGGGGAGTCGAAAAATGAGAAATTACAGTCGGCAAGTCGTCGAGAGACGAGTGACTAAGGCGGTCGAGCGATTACTGAAAAACGATGGAGTCTTACTCGATAGAGACGTAAATGAGAGGTCTGTTTCGCACAAGCTGGCGGAGTATCTCCAAAGAGGCTTTCGGAGTTGGCATGTCGATTGCGAGTACAACAGGGATCGTGGCATGGTGAAGCGGTTGCGGTGGCGGAACGAGCAAGAACCAGTCTGCAGCACGAGAGCACGAACTGTCTATCCTGATATAGTTGTTCACAAACGGGGCACAGACGATAACTTGCTCGTTGTGGAAATCAAGAAGGTTGAGAACTCCAGCCCGCCGAGTGATGGAAGGGACAGGGACAAACTCAACGCCTTTGTCGGGCAACCTTTCAGGTATCGGTACGGGCTTTTTCTGAAGATCTCGATATCTGGAGAGTACAGTCTGGAATGGTTCCTCCTGTGCAATCCGGAGCTATTCTCTGAGCATTGACCTTGGTCTACTGGATGCGGCCGTTAGGAGGATACAGAAGTGAAGATCGCGTGCTTGGGATGGGGATCGTTGATCTGGGATCCTCGAGACCTACTGATTCGAAGGAAGTGGTTTTCGGACGGACCATTGTTGCCGGTCGAATTCTGCCGCAAATCCGAGGATGGGCGGATTACTTTGGTGTTGGTGCCAGAGAGACCTCGCGTACGTACCTTCTGGGCGATCTTCTCTACGGAGGTTCTTGACGATGCTATCGGAAGTCTGCGCGCCAGGGAGGGTATACCCGAGAGAAACGTCTCTGAACACATTGGACGATGGGTTTGTGAGGGGGAGGATAATGTTCGAGTGGACCCGGAGATCCGAGATTGGGCCGACAGGATGAGACTCGACGCGGTCCTGTGGACGGCACTTCCGCCGAGGTTCGACAGCCGCGATGGAGAGACTCCAAACGCTCAGCAAATACTGGATTATCTCCGGGACCTTGGTTATGAGAAGAAGCGGCGCGCGGAGCAATACGTCAGACGCACGCCTATTCAAATTGACACGGAATACCGCCGATTGATTGAGATACAACTGGGTTGGCTGCCGCTTGAGACATGATCAGTGTGTGGACTGCTCAGGTCGAGATGGGGATCTCGGGGAACAGGTTGGCGTCCTGCATGGTCTTGGTCTGCTGTCTCGGGTGTTGGCAATCAGTGGGTTGACTGACGACTGACCACAGGGTAGTACGACAGCGCTACTTTGGCTCAAGATTTTGTGAGATGTGATCCGATGATTCTCCTGACGGTAGATATTTTGGAGAATCTGGAGATGAACTCAGAGCAGATTGCTTCGCTGCAACCGGCGTTGT
>JBDKRX010000092.1:0-19938 GCA_039683175.1 Phycisphaerales bacterium | reverse complement strand
TAGGTGACGCCCCCGAGGTGCTTGTCTGGTGAGTTGTAAGTGAGGGTCATGTTCGGGCAGAACTGCTCAAGACCGGCCTTGCAATGTGGGCAGGTGCCGTCCGAGTCGACCATGCAGCCGACCGCGGCGACGTCGCCGGGCCTGAACCTGGTGACTGCGGAGCCGACCTTGGCGACACGGCCGACGATCTCATGGCCGGGGACAATCGGGTAGACGGTGGGCATGAACTCGCTCCACTCGTTGCGGACCGAATGGAGGTCGGAGTGGCAGATGCCGCAGAAGAGGATTTCGATCTGCACGTCGCGCTCGGTTGGATCGCGACGTTGGATCTTGGTGGAGGCCAGCCGCGATGCCGCGCCGGCCGCGGAGTAAGCTTTTGCGTTGTACATGGGTTTATGCTCCTATTCCATTGAACGATTCGGTGATCCTATTTCTACCTCGGCCCTGCACCCGTTCAATGGGCAAAACCCTGCTTTTCTCCGGGCAAGAAACTCAGACGAACGGGTATTATTCCTTCGTACGAACGTCGGAACAGAGCAGTGCATCCAATTTGGGGATTGGCGCGCCTGCCAGGCAGGATATCGCCCCCAAGACAGGCACCTATCGTCCGTGATCCCCAACAAGATGAAGACTGACGGCCAGAGCCATTGACATCCGATGCCGTGCTTGGGTATCAAAGAACGTGTACCGCACAGGAGCACACGCGATGAAATCGAATGGGATATCCCGGCTCGAGAGGGGGGAAAGGGATATGGGCCCTGCTCCTTGGCTTGTTCGGCCGTTACGGCGGCGGCGGACGGCCCGTACAACCCACAGCGGCTTCACACTGATCGAACTACTGGTGGTCATCGGGATCATAGCCGTCCTGATGGCGGTACTGCTTCCGGCCCTGTCCAGAGCAAAGGGGCTCGCCCAAAGCATCGCGTGCCTGAACCACCTCAAGCAACTCCAGACCTGCTGGCTGATGTACGCCAACGATCATGACGGCACGCTGCCGCCCAACCTGTCAGTCTACAACCTGTCCACCGGCAGGCCGATCCCCGGGCTGGATCTGCGGATGACGTGGTGCGCCGGCAATGCCCAGAAGGATGTCAACACGGTCAACATCGAGAACGGATACCTGTTCCCCTACAACCGCTCGACCGCGATCTACCATTGCCCGGCGGACAAGGCCCGTGTGGCCGGCTCGGACGTCCGCCACACGCGCAGCTACAACATGAGCCAGTCCGTCACCGGCATCAGCTTCGGCCGTATCCTGGAAAACATCCCCACCTTTCAGAAGATTACGCAAATCAGGAAGCCCGAACCCGCCGATCTGTTCGTCTTCATTGGCGTGCATGAGGACGAGATCACGGATTCGCTCTTTGGGATGCCGCTGCCCGGAGACCCCTACGACGGCATGTGGTTCGATCTGCCCGCGGGTCGGCACCACGACGGCGGCAATCTGTCCTTCGCCGACGGACACGTCGAGCATTGGAAATGGGCCGTGCCGAAAGTCTTCAGAGCCACGGGCCAGACGGTCACGCCCGAGGAGGAATGGCGCGACTATGAGCGAGTCCGCGACCACATCCGAAAGACGATGGATTGACACGCCGGCATACCCAATGTGCAGGAATGTGAAACGCGCAGGTTTGAGCCCGGAATCTCGCCAACAGCTCGCTCCCAGATGTCCCCCGATTTCAAAAATCTGCTTCCATCCCCGTTATTCTGCCACTATGCTGTGGTCGATTGTGACAGTTGTTCAAGCTGCATGTCACGGACATGCACGCCGGCCATCCATCTGGAGGTGAGCCAACATTACGACCTTTTCCGAGACAGCCATGACCAAAGTCCCTCTCTCAGAGCTGACGGACCGGATGCAACGATTCCGTTCGTGCATGGACGCGGAGCACCCGAATTGGGAGCTGGCCGCGATCTTCGGCCGGATCAACCAGTACTACTTCGCAGGCACGATGCAGGACGGCGTGCTGCTGATCCCCCGCGATGGGCGGGCCGTGTTCTGTGTCCGCCGAAGCTGTGAGCGGGCCTGTGCGGAGTCCCTGTTCCCGGATATCCGCCCGATGAAGGGCTTTCGTGACGCCGCGCCCCTGGCGCCGGGTGAGCACACGGTCATCCACGTCGACACCGAGGTGGTCCCTGTGGCCCTGCTGGCTCGCTTTCGGAAGTACTTCCCCTGCAAGGAGGTTGCTTCCCTGGATTTGCAGGCCCTCCGCGTGCGGGCCGTAAAGAGTCCGTATGAGCTGGCCATCCTGACCAGGGCGGGGGCCGCCCACAGGCGGATCCTGGAAGAGAGCGTGCCGACGCTGCTGTGCGAGGGGATGAGCGAGGCCGAGTTCGGATGCGATCTCTTCTCGCTCATGGTCCGCGAGGGACATCAGGGCGTGGTGCGATTCGGCATGTTCGGAGTGGACATTGCGGTCGGGCAACTGGGCTTCGGGACCCATTCGATCTATCCCACCAGCTTCGACGGGCCCGGCGGCTGCGTGGGCATCGGACCCGCAGCGCCGGTCCTGGGCAGCCGGGACCGCAAGCTCGGCAAGGGCGATCTGGTGTTCGTGGATATCGGTTTTGCCGTGGACGGCTATCACACCGACAAGACCATGGTCTACATGTTCGGTCGGCCGTTGCCCGACGAGGCGATCGCGATCCACCGGCGGTGCGTCGAGATCCAACACCAACTGGCCTCGCTACTCAAACCCGGAGCCATCCCCTCGCAGATCTACTCCGGCGTCATCGACGGCTTGGACCCGGAATTCCTGCGGAACTTCATGGGCTTCAGCGACAGGCGTGCGAACTTCCTGGGCCACGGGGTTGGCCTCCAGATCGACGAGCTTCCGGTGCTGGCCGAGGGATTCGACGAGCCGCTGGAAGCGGGCATGGTCCTGGCCCTCGAGCCGAAGAAGGGGATCCCGGACATCGGAATGGTCGGCATCGAGGATACCTTCGTGGTTACGCCCCAAGGCGGCAGGAGCATCACAGGAGACAATCCAGGATTAACCCTGGTCAAATGCGGATAAGACGGTTGACAGCGTACCACGCTCAGAGTATATTGGTGGTATGAAAGTCAAGACATCTATCACACTATCGGAAGAGTTGCTCAAGGCCGTCGACAAGCGGACCAGGCAACAGAAGAAGACGCGGTCTGATTTCATCGAAACCGCGGTATGGGCCTTCATCCAGCGACTGACCCGCGATGAGCAAAACGCCCGCGACCTGGAGATCATCAACCGAAATGCGGAGTCCCTGAACGAGGAAGCCAGCGACGTGCTGGAGTACCAGGTGCTCCCATGAAGCGCGGCGAACTCTACCGGGTATCGCATCCTTCGGCGCGCGATCCCAAAAGGTATCGAGTGTTTGTGGTCGTGGGCCGTCAGGTGTTGATCGACTCTCGCTTCTCCACGGTGGTCTGCGCGCCGATTTACACCGCCTATGACGGGTTGGCGACGCAAGTCCCTGTCGGACCGAATGAAGGTTTGAAACACGAGAGCAGTGTTCATTGCGACGAGCTGGTCAGCTTGCCGAAATCGATGCTCACGAACTACATCGGGGCACTCCCGCCTGCGAAGATGGATATGCTCGCCCAGGCATTGCGGGTCGCACTGGAGATCGCGGATTAGCGGTGCGCATAGGCCCCGTTACGCCCCAAGGCGGCAGGAGCATCACAGGAACCCATCCGGGATTGATCGGGGTCGAAGGCTGATCTTCTTGGAGAACTGGGACTGGGGATAGATGCCGTCCCCTGTATCTCATATCCACCAGCAGGACCTGCCGCACGATCAGTCGCCCAGGCCGGCGCCGCCATGTCATTTCATCGGGCAACCGACGTTGTTGGCGAACACGTACTCGTCGCCATGTTCCCCGAGGTCGACCACCATCTGGTCCATGAACCCGCGATAGAGCGAGTTGTTGGCGATCACCGAATAGCTGAGCTTTCGCAGGATGAATCCGACCTGCGGCGTGTATTTCCCCTTGCCGCCGTCGTCGCGCCCGGCCGCACACGTGTTGGAAACGCACGTCAGTCCGTCGCATTCCTCCAGGCGGATCTGGCAGGACCGCTCTCCTTCGGCCAGCAGGTTGCTGTCCTTGCCGCAGCGTCTAAAGACGTTGCCGGTGATGGTGGTCGTGCGCATCTTCATCGCACAAATCCCCGCGCCCCAATTCCGGTCGAAGCAGTTGCCCGTGACGTTCCAGGCGTCGCCGGAGCAGAGGTAAAGGCCATATCCCTGGTTCCATTCGACGCGGTTGGCCGTGAACATGATGGTCGCGCCCACGCCCTCGCAGCCGAAACCATGATTTCCGTTTCCGGAGAGTTGGTTGTCCGTCACGAAACCGTCCCAGCCGGTGATCTGAACGCCGCACCCCTTGTTGCCCTGCATGATGCTGTGCCGGATGATGAACAGCCAGATGCGAAGCAGATGCACGCCGTGGCCCGAGAACCCGGCGATCTTGCAGTCGTCGATGACGATGGAGTCCTCTTTGGGACTGTATTTCTCCGCATTGTTGAGGAAGACGCCGTGAATCGCTTTTTGTGCGTCTCGTCGCCCCTGCAGGAACAGTCCCCTCAGATGGACGCCGAAGGCGCCGGTGATGTTGAGCAGGCAATCCGCCTCATCGGAATCCAGCAGCAGCATGGCTCCGGCGTCGCCTCGATACCCCCACTGGGGTTCCGCCATGACTGTCGTGTGCGGGTGGACCTTCAGGTCGTGGCAACGATATCGTCCCGCGGGAAAGTACGCCGTGCCGCTGACAGCGCCGGCCGCATCCAGTGCCTTCTGGACAGCCTCCGAGTCCGGCGTCTCGCCGTCGCCCTTGGCGCCGAACTCCCGCACGTTGAAGACGGAAGGACTCAGCGCGCCTGCCTTCTCAGAGGAGGATGCAGATGTCGTTCCGGCGAGACCCGCCACACCGACAAACCCGGCCCCCATCATGAAGTCACGCTTGCTCATCTTCATTGCGATCTTCCTGTGTTGAACCTGTTGTATCATGTTCTGTCGGCGACTCGCGCATGATAGCACGTCAAACTACAAGAAGCTACTTTCATCACGCTGCCTGCACGGCGCGGCCTTCGGCCGCAACCCAGGGCCCCATCGGACCCGTGAAACGGTTGAAACCACAAAGACCGCAGCGCGGCCTCGCTTCGTTCGGCCGCAGCCAAAAGTTCGTCGGATGCGACACACATCATAACGTATTGCGCATCAAGATGTTACAATTGCTCGGAATCAGAATCGAGCACGGAAAACAACGTTTTGAAGGATTGTAGTACGAAGGACGCGAAGAGTGGTGTTGAGGTCCATCCGATATAACGGATCCGCGTGCTGCTCTTCTCCGCATCCAGTCCGGGCAGAATCTCTCGCCTGCCGAGTGTCTCACCTCGGTTTGGCGTGGCCGTCTGGTGTTGCGAGAACCGTTTTCGACTCTCCTGCCTCGACGATCACTTTGGGCCATGTGAGGAACGCCGTGCAGCCGAGCGGCTCTTGGGCCTGTCTTGCAGATTCCGCAAGAACCGTGATGGTGGCGCGGTACGGGGTCTCATTGGTGATTCTCAGTGTGACACCGTCTGCGTCGCGTGAGATCCGTGCCACTTCCACGTGGTCGAAGACATACATCTCCTCTTCATCCGTGCGCACATAGATGCCGGGTATTTCCAGCGCCGTGAGAAAGCCGTTCAACTCATTCCAACCCGTCACATGATCGCCGCGATTGCCCACGGAGCCGGCGTCGGCGTCGCAGTAGGTGAGTCGTTCGTTCGTATACCCGCCGGGACGGATGCTCTCGGCGTGAGCGTGCACGATATCATTCAGGAGATCGGCGTAACGGCGATCTCCCGTGGCCCGATAGATCTTCAACAGCGCGTCGCCCGAGCTGGTACAGATGCCCGGGGCAGCGTGCTTGTTCTGCGTACTGGCCCAGTACGCGCCGGCCAGCTTGGCGCCGAGCTTCGCCAGTTCGGTATGGGCAGGCAGCTCGTAGTCATACGAGGTGGTCCATGTAGCGACGAGGTTGGCGAGATTGCGGGATTTCTCCAGCCAATTCGCATCGCCGGTGACTTCATAGAGCGTCATCAGCGCCGTCATGAAGCCGGCGGCCGTCTCGGAGTCGGCGTTCTGGAGGATGTCGGCGCAGCCGCCGGTAGTCTGACCTTGTTCGACAAAGGGATTGCGGTAGTAGAACTCGGCCGCCTCCGTTGCGACCTGGAGATACACCGGTTTCCGATAATAATGGGAGGCCAGCGCCAGACCGCCTATGGCCGTGACGCCGCCGCAAGTGTTGTATTCGGCGACATCGCCGGTCGCATTGTTCAGCATCCGGCCCCATGTGCCGTGCTTCCTCCAGGTGCGCACGAAGGCATCCGCAACGCGCTCGATGTTTCGTTCCCAGGATGGCTTGATGGCATCCCCTCGACCCTGGGCGCGCAAGAGCAGGAACTGCTTGACCATCCAGTAGAGCACGTCGGCATTCTTGCGCGTCAGAACGATTTCGGGAAACTCATCATAGGATTCCCGACCAAAGCATTTACCGTCATGGTTCAGGGCGCCGTAGAAGTAGCCGGCCTCGCCCTGAGCCCGCGGAATGGCGAAGTCGAAGGTCCGGGTCACCCGATCGAGGTGCATGTCATCACCGAGGGCGAGCATGGGGAAAGTGTCCATCAGTCCGCCGACCCAGCCGAACGAAATCCACGGGGCGTTCTCGGGACAGTAGAACTTGTACACAGGCCCCTCGTGCCAGCCGCTGTCGATGCGGTCGGTCATCCATTGGGCAGTCTGACTGAAGGGAATCAGATTCCGCGGGCTGTTGCGGCCGGAAACCGCCTTGCGCACAGTCATGAACTTCTCCAGAAGTCCCGGGATGGCGGGTGTCTCAAAGCAATAGAGGCGGATACGCAGGCGGATCACATCTCCTGCCGCCAAGTCGGCGCCCCGGTCCGGGCTCTCACCGAAACCTGCGAACAGGGGTAACCGTTCCCGAATGCCGGGAGCGCTGATTGCGAAGGTTGCGGTTCGGCGGTCCACGGTCTCTTCAATGACCAAGCCGTTGTCGCCGAATCGTGTCTTCTGCTCGGCCAGCAGAATGAACGCGCGCCTTGTCTGCCTGTTGTAGAAACACATGGCGGGCGTGGCCGCATTGCACGAAGTGATCTCCAGCCTCGAACGTTGCCCGGGCTCGAATGCCAACTGCGGGATCGGACAGGACATCAACGGCAGGCCTTTCTCATAGAGGTGCTTTCGTTCCAGTCCCTCGTTGTATCCGCGAGGAACGATCTGGCAGCGGTTGGCGTTGTAGACTGAAGCGGGGATCATGACATAGTTGTCCGCGCTCCAGTTGCCGAAGTCGAAGGCAACCGCGACCCCTGCCGATTCTTCCTCGCCCCGCTCGAGGGCAACCGTGATGACCACGTCCAAGGCCGTGTTGTCGTCCTCAACTTGTCGAACGTCAATCGTGCTCCTCCACGCGCTGTCTCCCGACAGCAATCTGCCGTCTTCGAATGTTCGTGTGGTTGAGAGCGTTGAGCCGCCGTACGTACAGGATAGGAGACGAATCCTCCCGTCCAGTGGTTTCAGAAAGGCGTCGACCGCAGGTGTGGGCGATCTTTGTGGATCGCCCTGGGGCAACCACGTACCTGTCGCCGGCTCATTGCCGGAACTCGTTGCGGCGTGACACAGGACCGCGACCATCAGCAGCTTCTTCCCGCACTTCATCATTTTGGACCGAATCTCCTTTGGGTCGATTTCTTCCCTTCAATCACTATCGTCGCACAGTATAATCCTCGCAGTCGATAGAAGTAAGGTTTCTGATTATCCTCATTGGGACCGTGGAGCACACATGTCGTACGAGATCCTCCTTTCATTCGCACTATCTTTGTCGTTCTTGTCACCCGGCACGGCGGGCGAACCGATGCACTTCGTGATCGTTTCCAAGACCCATTTTGACATTGGCTATTCCGCGCTGGCGCGGGACGTGGAGCACGAATACCGCACCACCATGATCGACCGGGCGCTGGCCACTATCGAGGCGCACGGCGACAGGGCCGAAGGCGGTCCCGGCTACGTCTGGACGGTTCCGGGCTGGCCCATGCGAACGATTCTCTGGGAAGGTCAGAATCCGCAGCGCAGAAAACGTGTGGAAGCGGCACTGAAACAGGGGAATCTCGCGCTTCATGCTTTGCCTTTCACGCTGCACACAGCGACCGCCGATGTCGAGACGCTGGCGCGCGGTCTCGGGCATGCCAGTGGGGTGGCCCGGGAATACGGCCTCGATTTCCCCATCTCGGCCAAGATGACCGACGTGCCGGGCCATGACTGGATCGTTCCCACCCTGCTGGCTCACGCAGGCGTCAAGTTCTTCCACCTCGGATCGAATCCGACCAATGTGCAGGTGGAGGTGCCTCGCGTGTTCTGGTGGGAAGGCCCCGATGGCTCGCGCGTGCTGACGATGTTCTCCAGTGGCTACGACTCGGGTCTGCTGCCGCCGGCCGATTGGCCGCATAAGACGTGGCTGGCCATGGTGATGTCCGGCGACAACGAAGGCCCCCACACGGCAGACCAGGTGGCCCAATGGACCCAACAGATTCGCGACAGATTTCCTGACGCCAGGATCACCATGGGCAGCATGGATGATTTCGTCAAGTCGTTTTTGGCCGAAGATCCCGAGCTTCCCGTGGTGCGCGGCACAATCTCGGACAGTTGGATTCACGGCCCGATGTCTTCGCCGCAGGCCGCCTGTGAGATCACGAAGATCCGGCCCATGCTGCGAGCGATGGAGGCCCTGCGGACGCACAACATGCTCTGGGGCGTCAAGGTTCTTCATACTCCCGAAATCATTGCCGAGGCCTACGTGAACTCCCTGCGTTGGAGCGAGCACACCTGGGGCCTGGCCAATCAGCACTTTGTGCCGAGCCTGTACGGCGAGGATTTCTACGCAAATTATGCTGCCGGACTGACGCCCAATTACCGACATATGGAGGCATCGTGGAAGGAACACGACCGGTTCTCGCTGGGCATCCAGGACCGAGTCATTCCGACACTCTACGATGACCTCAATACTCTGGCAGAGAACGTGAGCGTCGGTGGCCTGCGCGTGGTGGTGTACAATCCGTTGCCGTGGACGCGGGATGGCGTCGTGGAGTTCGCTTTCCCGTTCATGGGCGACATCAAGAACTGCAATGCCGTCCGAGACGTGGATACCGGCGATATCCTTCCGATAGAGACATGGGGTGACGACTCGCATCGCAATGGCCAGTTCGTCGCCAAGGGGATTCCGCCTATGGGATACAGGTCCTACGTCTTCGTCGCCGAAGCGAGGCTGCCCGAGAACCATGCCGCGGTCGATGCCGCCAACAACACCCTGGAAAACGCCTTCTTCAGGGTAATCCTGGATCCGAATGGTGGCAGTATCAAGAGCATCACCGAAAAAAAGACGGGTCGCGAGATGGTGGACACATCCGCCCCCCACGGTTTTGGGTGTTACCTTTACCAGCAGTTCGGGCGAGGAGAATGCGACGCCTATGTCAACAAGTACGTCTTACCTCCCTATCACAGCTCGCACCGCAGAATCACCGCCAAGCACAATTACCTGCCCGAAACCGCACAACATATGGACTTTTCACCCCGCGGCATGACGCTGGAAACCGCCCGCCTGGGCCATGCCGTCATCGCCAAGCTCATCCACGCCATACCCGCGAATCAGGTCGCCCACACATCGTCCTTGTCGGTGACGCTGTACGACGATCTGCCGTACGTGGACTTGCAGTTGCACGTAATCAACCACCCGGCCACGGAGAACCCCGAGGCCGGCTGGTGGTGCCTGCCGTTGAACATCGAGCAGCCCCGATTCCACATCAAGGGACCAGGCTCGATCTTCGACCCGGCCCGGGACGTGCTCAGAGGCAGCAACTTCGCCTATTTCTGGACACAAGGGGGTCTTGCCGTTGTCGATGGTAACGACAACGGCCTGGGCATTGCCTTGCCCGATTGCCCGGCGGTGAGTTTGGGGACACCCGGTAGCTACCGCTTCGAAGGTCAATGGGACAAGCCGAAGTCGTACGTCTATGTCAACCTGTTCAACAATCAGTGGAATACGAATTTCCGCTCCTTCTGGCAGGGGAACCTGACGGTGCGCGTCCGCCTCTGGGCCATCAAGCGGTACGCCGCGGAGAAGGACCTCACGACTCCGCTAACGGAAGCGCTTGTGCCCCTGCTCACCGGCATGTGCAACTACGGGACAGGCAGCTTGTCCCCGACCGCACAGGGCTTGAGTCTCTCTCGCAAGGGTGTGTTGCTTACTGCCTTTGGCCCGAATCCCGACGGTCCAGGCACGCTCGTACGAGTGTGGGAAGACGCCGGACAATCAGGGCCGTTGACGGTCGCTCTGCCCCGTCAGACGCACGTCGGTGACGTCCAGCCCATCGACCTTCGCGGCCGGCCTGTGGGCCCGCTCATGCAGGCAGATGACGACGGGTTCACGTTCGAACTGGGCGCCTTCGAACCCGCCTCCTTCCTGGTACAAATCAGGCCATGACACTCACCGGCAACCGGGGACGGATAGCGGTCAATGAGCATCCATAACAGGTCGCTGTCCCCGGTGTCCCAGGAGACGACCGGCGGCCGATCTCACAGAGTCCCAGCCGCCGGTCGTTTCTCATTCACCATTCGCAGTGACGCGGAGGCGTGTTCTGCTACTGCAACGGACGACCGTAGCCGATGTCGTCGATGTAGACGATGCCCGTGCCGCCAGCGGCCGGAACGGCCCTGTTGCCGACGCCGATCACCAACGCCTTGACGGCGGTCACCTTCACGCCCGCCGAGGTGAATTCAGACAGCGGTATCTTCCACTGCTGCCACTCCGCGACTGTTGTGGCCGCTGCATTCGAGTGCGCGACCGTCGCGGACTTCGAGTTGTCCTTGACCGTCACGTACAGAGGCTCCGGCGAATTGGTCGTGACGTCGCGGAAGTACAGCGACAATGTATCCGCGCCGTGGGCGGTCCAGTCCTGGGACGAGCCGAACGTCCGCTCGACCTCGGAGTAGTACGGGGACTTCGTGTTGTCGTAGGTCACAGGCATGGACTGACTCCCGGCGTGCACGACGACGGTCTCGCCGAACGTGCCGTTCTTGGAGGTTTGATAGCCGACATAGGAACCGCTGCCGTTTGTGACGCCGTCAATCCACGTGTCGTAGAGGCAGCGGTCGCTGTCGTTGTAGCTCTCGAAGTCATCCACGGCGGCGAACTCCTCGGTCGTGAAGCTCCAGACGTCGCCCGCATACGTGCCGGCATCGCCGGTCTCATCGACCCTCCAGAAATATACCGTTGCGACGTCCAGGGACGCAGGCACGTACCTGTGGTCGGTTGTGGTGTGGACTGCGGAGGTCCCGCCGGCGACGACAGCCTCGTCCACGTCGATGTAGACGGTGTGCGAAGTCGCCTCCCGCCCGGGACGCCAGTTCAGCTCGGCCTCCACACTGATGCCTGTTGCGCCGTTGGTTGGATCGGGCCCGAACGCCTGCGTCGGGACGTAGAAGAATCGCACTTCGCTGAGGCCAATGATCCCTGTGGCGCCATACGCGGCGTTGATCGTGAGTCGGACGTATTTCGCGGCGACCCCGCCGAAGCTGACAACCGTGTTCGCGGTGTAGGTCGTTGTGCCGGCGCCCTGCGTGAACTGGGGTACGTTCTGCAACTGGGCCCAGGTCGTGCCGTCGGCGGAGTACTCGATTGTGACGTCCTTGGCGCCGAAACCCATGAAGGCCTCGATCTCCGAGTTGGCATTCCACACCCACAGCTCGTGCAGCTTGTACTCCTGATCGAACGTGTACTGGATCCAGGCCGGCAGGTTGCCCACCCACATGGTCTTGACGTCGGTGCCGTGCTGATCGAACTCATCGAGTCCGGAGCCGTCGACGGTCCTGATCGCAGGTGAAGCGGTCTGCTCGTTGGAGGCTCTGGCCTTCACGCCAAGGATCGGATAGGCGTACGGCTCGGTTGTGAAGGTCCAGATGTTGCCTTTGGAAATGGCAGGGTCCGAAGCGGCGTTGACCTCGTCGATCCGCCAGTAATAGGTCTGGCTGTATTGGAGCAGGCCTTCCGGATCGTACTCTGCGGTTTCCTGGTCCTGACTGACCAACACGTTCCTCGCATCGTCCCGGCCGGCCTCATCGACATCCGCGAAGGTCGTACCGAAGTAGACATCGTGCGTGTCCGCGAGCCGGCCGGAGGTCCAGGCGAGCGCGACATCGCGCGGCACGTCCGTGGCCCCGTCCTCCGGACTGGGATCGTAGGCCGTCACCAGACTCGAGAGATAGTCCTGGACCTTGATGTCGTCGTAGTAGACGGACGAAGCGCCGTTGCCGTACAGGTCGATGGTCCGGATCTTCGAACTCCCGCTGAAGACCCAGGCGCGCGAGGAGAACAGCACGCCGTTGTAGTACTGGTCGAGGTGATCGTTGTCCAGATCGATGACCAGCTTCAATTGAATCCACTGGTCATAGATGATCCGTGCGGATGCATCGGCGTCGTAATCATCGCCGATCACACCATCGCTCAGCGAGAAGGACCATTGCACCGATCTGCCGATGGAGTCGCCGTACGTGTTCTGCATGTGGAACCGGGTGATGCCGCTGGTTCCCGAGGGGATGTACTGCATCACGGTGAGAACCCATTTGCCCTCCGCGATGTCGAAGAGATGAACGGCATCGGCGCTGCTGTCCACCTCGACCGACTTCGCGCCGCTGTAGGCGAACTTGTCGGAGACGATGGCTGCGGCTCCCGCATCGCCATACCAACCCTCCCAGTCGGCCACTTCATGGAGAACAACCCCCGCATTGAAGGACTCGAAATCCTCAAAATACAGGACGCCTGCCGATGCATTGGAGCATGCACACACCAGAGTAAGAGCCACGAGGAAACACTTGAGATTGCTCATTGGACACCCTTTCCATGTTAGAGAAACTTGTGCACCGAGCGCATCCGTTTCGACCCCGACGCCTCCATGCAGCCCGCCTCAGCCTCCGGCTCATCCGTCGCAGGTTGATCCGAAGCACTTTCCTGAGAGTATTGTAGCGGGGGCAAGGGTAGGGAACAAGTACAAAGTGACGAGCGAAAGGGGGGACCCGCGCGTGAAGCGGGCCTCACGAAGGTCGCCCGTTGGGCCACGCATCTGCGATTTCGTGCTCTGAATTATGGAGGTCTGCAGGGTAGGGCTTGCCCCGCCGTTTCCTCCGCCGACCACGCCTCTACTCTACTCCAGAACCCGAATGGACACGGTGTCCGGCACGGCGCTCCGCTGATCGTCAAGCTCCAGCGAGAAACGAAGCGAACGGCCCACCCACTCGGAAGCCAGGGGCTCCGGGAAAGTCAGTCGAGCGGCGCCGATTCCGAGGTCGTCCAGCGTGCCCTCGAATCCCGTCAAGACCGTCGTCTCGGGCAATACCTCTGTGGCGTTCGCATCGGCGATCACGGAATACGCAAGCCGGTATCCCTGTTGCGCATGGTTCGCTCCCGTATTGATGTAGAGCTCGACCGTGCCACCTTTCTTGGCGGAGACGGCACTGACGTTGGCGCCCAGCGTCGTCACCGTGAAGGTGTGCGCTTGCGCCGGGCCGATGTAGGGATGCGTCTCATCCCGACCGGAGGCATCCTTCGCCTCGAGGTAGTACTGAATCACCGTGCCCACGGGCTGGGCGGGGATGCAGGCCAGATACCGGTGATCGCCCGACTCAGTGTCCTGCGCCATTGCCGCCGTGTTCCAGGAGGCAGTCGATTCATTGGCATCGGGTTCTGTTCTCCACAGGACTATCGGCGTCCCGTCCACGAACTCCGTTCCGCTGTAGGCTTCGATCTCCGCGCGAATAGGGAAGCCCTCTGCAGCAGGCGGGCGATCCAGCAGCGGAATGTGATGGATATACAGCATCTGCTCGTCGGCGATGCCCATCGTGTCGCAGTGCAGGGCGTAGAACGGCTCCCACAGGGATCTGTCTTTGTGCGCGTTGGTGATCCCAATCACCTCATAGCCCGGCATGGCGTTTCGATAGATCGCCAGGGCGCCGTCGTCCGTGTCCTCACCCACGATGGGGACCAAGACCCTGCGATTGACAATCAGGGAGTTGATGTATGGCTCTTCGTCCTGCACGTCCAGACGCAGCACCTTGTAGGGGGTGCCGTAACAACTGATCTGCCTGCCAAAATAGGCCGCCGCCGCCTCCGTGCGTTCGCAGAGGGGGTTCGATGAGGGATAGCGCAGGACCAGGATAGTGTCCGGTGAAAGGAACTTGGCCAGACAGTCGATGTGGGGAGGGATCGTGACTCCCTTGATCTCCGGATTGGAGATGATGTGATAGGTGTGGATGCCCCAGTAGTCCAGGACCCGATCCATCAATGGGTAATCCGTGCCTTCGTACAGCATCGCGTAAAGGTCAACGATCCAGGGGAAGGAGATCGCCGTGCCTTGGCCATCGGTCATAAAATCGCCTCCCTGGACGGGCAAGCCGCTGTCATAAATGGGATATCCCTGCTCCCAGAAGTATTCCGGGACGGTCCCGTCATTATGGATGAAGGCCGGCTGGCTGCGATTGATAAACATGAACCAGGGCAAAAAGTCGCGCGGTGTGCCCATCATCTTCACGCTGTAGAACTCGCAGTTGTCCATGTTGACGCCATACGTCGGCAACAGCGTTTGCATCTCCTTGTACCTGCCGTCCGAGTCGTAGGGCAGGATCAGCTTCACGTCTTCGGCGATGCACTTGTAGATGTCCCCGCTCTCGATCATCCGCCAATCGACGATCACGGCCTGCATCGGCTCGAATTCCGCCGGGATGCGAACGGGCTGCGGCGGCACCGTGGTCAACAGGAGTCCCTCGCCCGTCTGCGCCGTCGCCGTCGCGGCGAGCAGGATCAGGAACAGTCCACACAAATGGAACATCGAACGCCTCCGACCCATGGGCAACCGGTTCATCACGACATCTCCTTTCCAGACATTCGCTATGTGATACAACTGAGGACAGGCAATCGGATTGTCCCTGCAAACATCACTCCAAGATCTGAATGGACACGGTGTCCGACACGGCGCTCTGCTGATCGTCGAGCTCCAGCGAGAAACGAAGCGAACGGCCCACCCACTCGGAAGCCAGGGGCTCCGGGAAGGTCAATCGGGCAAGAGCGATTCCGAGGTCATCCAGGACGCCGTCGAATCCCGTCAGGACCGTCGTCTCGGGCAAGACCTCTGTGGCGTTCGCATCGGTGATCACTGAATACGCAAGCCGGTAAGGCCGCTGTGCATCGTCGGCCCCTGCATTGATGTAGAGCTCGACCGTGCCGCCCTTCTTGGCGGATACCGCGCTGACGTTGGCGCCCAGGGTCGTCACCGTAAAGGCATGGGCCTGTGGTTCACCGATGTAGGGATGCGTCTCATCCCGGCCGGAGGCGTCCTTGGCTTCAATGTAATACTGAACCACCGTGCCCACGGGCTGGGCGGGGATGTAGGCCAGATACTGATGATTCCCCGACTCCGTGTCCCGCGCCATTGCGACCGTGCTCCAGGATTCGTTGGCGTCGCTCAGCGTTCTCCACAGGACCACCGGCGTCCCGTCCACGAACTCGGTCCCGCTGAAGGCCGCGATCTCCGCGTGGATGGGGAAGCCTGCCGAGGCCGGCGGGCGATCCAGCAGCGGGATGTGCTTGATGTACAGCATCTTCTCGTCGGCGATCCCCATCGTGTCGCAGTGCAGGGCCCAGAATGTCATCCACATGTAATAACCGGAGGAGTCGTAGTTGTTGATCCCAATCACCTCATAGCCCGGCATGGCCGCTCGATAGGTCGCCAAGGCGCCGGCATCGGTATCAGAATCCTCGATAGGAACAAAGACCCTGCGATTGACGATCAGGGAGTTGATGTACGGATCCCCGTGGCTCCCTACGTCCAGACGCAGCACCTTGTAGGGGGTGCCGTAACAACTGACCTGCCTGTTGAAGTAGGTCGCCGCGGCTTCCGTCCGCTCGTAAAGAGCATTCGACGAGGGATAGCGCACCACCAGGATCGTGTCCGGCGAAAGAAACTTCGCCAGGCAGTCGATATGGGGAGGGATCTTGACGTTTTTTACCTCCGGATTGGAGATGAGGTGGTAGGTATGGATGCCCCAGTAGTCCCGGACCCGCGACATGAAGTCGATACCCATCGAGGTGTGCCAGGTCGTGATCCACTCCAGGAAGGAGACGGCGGCGCCCTGGCCGTCAGTCATGAAATCGCCTCCCTGGAGGGCCAGGCTGCCGTTATAGACGGTGTACCCTTGCGCTACCCCATACTTAGGGGTCCCTCCTTCATTGAATACGAAGGCCGGCTTGTTGTAATCGACGAATTCAAACCATGGAATGAAGTCTCGTGGCGTGTACGGAAGGTTGGAGACCTCGTAGAGGTCGCAGTTGTTCATGTCGACGCCGTACGTTGGCAGCTCCGTCCGTATCTGCTCATACATGTCGGCGGAATTGTAGAGCAGGATCAATCGCACATCTTCGGCAATGTACCTGTAGAAATCCGCATTGCGCATCATGATCCAATCAACGACCACGGCCTGCATCGGTTCGAACTCCGCCGGGATGCGAACCGGCTTCGGCGGAACCGTGGTCAACAGGAGTCCCTCGCCCGTCTGCGCCGTCGCCGTCGCGGCGAGCAGGATCAGGAACAGTCCACACAAATGGAGCATCGAACGCCTCCGACCCATGGGCAACCGGTTCATCACGACATCTCCTTTCCAGACATTCGCTATGTGATACAACTGAGGGCAGCCAATCGGGCTGTCTCCGCAAACATCACTCCAAGATCTGAATAGACACTGTGTCCGGCACGGCGCTCTGTTGATCGTCGAGCTCCAGCGAGAAACGAACCGAACGGCCCACCCACTCGGAAGCCAGGGACTCCGGGAACGTCAGTCGGGCGGCGCCGATTCCAAGATCGTCCAACGTGCCGTCGAATCCGGTCAAGACCGTCGTCTCGGGCAATACGGCCCCTGGACTCTCCGTGCTGTTCGGATCGGCGGTCACCGAATACGCAAGGCGGTACGCCTGCTGCGCATGGTCGGCTCCCGTATTGATATAGAACTCGACCGTGCCGCCCTTCTTGGCGGAGACGGCGCTGACGTTGGCGCCCAGGGTCGTCACCGTGAAGGTGTGCGCTTGCGCCTGGCCGATGTACGGATGCGTCTCATCCCGGCCGGAGGCGTCCCTGGCCTCGATGTAGTACTGAATCACTGTCCCCACAGGCTGCGACGGGATATAGCCCAGATACCGATGATCCCCGGCCTCAACATCCGGCGTCATAACGGCCATGTTCCAGGAGTCGGCCGACTCGTTGGCGTCGGCCACTGCTCTCCACAGGACTATTGGCGTTCCGTCCACAAACTCCGTCCCGCTGAAGGCCGCGATCTCCGCGCGGATGGGGAAGCCTTCCGAGGCCGGTGGGCGATCCAGCAGCGGAACGTGATGGATATACAGCATCTGCTCGTCGGCGATGCCCATCGTATCGCAGTGCAAGGCCCAGAACGTCCACCACAGGCTACGATCCCGAGAATCGTAGTTGTTGACTCCAATCACCTCATAGCCCGGCATGGCCGCTCGATAGGTCGCCAAAGCGCCGGCATCGGCGTCAGAATCCTCGACAGGAACAAAAACTCGACGATTGACAATCAGAGAATTGATATACGGATCTCCCTGGTTCCGTGCGTCCAGACGTAGCACCTTGTAGGGGGTGCCGTAACAACTGATCTGCCTGTTGAAGTAGGTCGCCGCTGCCTCTGTCCGCTCGTAAAGAGCATTCGACGAGGGATAGCGCACCACCAGGATCGTGTCCGGCGAAAGGAACTTGGCCAGGCAGTCGATGTGCGGAGGAACCGTGACACCCTTGGTGTCCGGATTGGAGATGAGGTGGTAGGTATCGATGCCCCAATAGTCCCGGGCCCGCTCCATGAAGTTGCCGCCCAGTTCGGTGTATATGTTGGCGACGAACTCAAAGGAAACCGCAGTGCCCTGGCCATCGGTCATGAAATCGCCGCCCTGGATGGCCAGGCTGTTGCTATAGACGGTATACCCCTGTTCCAGCCCGTATGGGGGAGTCCCCCTTTCATTGAATACAAAGGCCGGCTTGCTGTACTCGACGAACATAAACCACGGAGTAGCGTCTCGTGGCGTGTATGGAAGGCTGGAGACCTCGCAGAACTCGCAGTTGTTCATATCCACGCCATACGTCGGCAGCTCCGTCTGCATCTGCTCATACATGTCGGCGGAATTGTAGAGCTGGATCAACCGGACGTCTTCCGTGATATATCTGTAGAAATCCGCATTGCGAATCATGTTCCAATCGACGATCACGGCCTGCATCGGCTCGAACTCCGCCGGGACCCGCACGGGCTTCGGCGGCACGGCGTCCAGCAGGACACCATTGTCCGTCTGTGCCGTCGCCGCCGCGGCGAGCAGGATCAGGAACAATCCAGACAAAGGGAAAATCGAACGCTTCGAAACGAGGGGGGACCGATCCACCACGAGATCTCCTTTCCAGAAATTCGTGTAGGGGCACACACTCCGCCCGTCCCAGCCTTCGGGCGCGAAAGGGGCAATCGCGCATGCCCTCCGCAACGCATTGGGGACTGTCTAGCCGGATCATTGCAGTCCTGTCGCTGTCACAGGATCCCCACGCCTATTCACTCTACACCCATAGCGTAAACACAGGGAGCCGCAATGTCAACCCTTTTTGTGCCGTTCCGTGGAATGTGCGACATCGGATGCGAATGGCGTGAAGGCAAAGAAAGGAGCGGTGACGGTCGGCTGTTCGACACTGTGCATATCGTGTGTGTTCTCGGCCCTTCTGTACCTGCACTACAAGGCGCAGTAGATGACAATCGGCGTTTTACGCTCCGGATCCTCCGCGACTGTCACACAGACGGTCTTGGCCTGCATGTCGTAGCTCCATTCGGTCTTCGACGCGCCGGCGCCACCGCTCAGGGTCACGGTTTGTGGTCGAGCCATGTGGATCGATACCTCGTAGCTGCGCTTGGAGGGCATGCCGCGATAGGCGCCCCGACGAGGATCGATGGTCAGCGTCACCCGGCCATCGCCGGATTCGCAGCGGATTGGCGTCTGGGCGACAGCGCCCTTGAGATACTCGAGCGAGTCGCCGTCGTCTTCGTAGAGGGTGTACCCGCTGTTTCCCTCGGGATAGACGTGCAACTTCAGCGCCTCCACGGCCTGTTCGCCGACGTAGTCCATTTCGGGCCAATAGGGAATGATCGCGCCGGCCCGGATGAACAGGCCGCCCTCGCGGTTTTGGGGGTGCGCGCACGACATCTCTTTCGGTCCCTGGTGCCCGGCGCCGGTCCAATAGTCGATCCACCGCCCGGCGGGCAGGCAGACCTTGTCGCTGAACGCCGTCACGAGCAGGCTGTCGCCCAGCATATATTGCGTGGTGCAGTCGGCCAGCGTGAGGTCGTCGGGATACGCCAGGGGCATCGGTCGCAGGATCGGCATCGAGGTCAGATGGCCCACGTGGGCGGCCGAGTAGATGTACGGCATCAGGCTGTAGCGGAGCCGACCGTAGTCCCTGTAGGTCGCCTCCCCATGCTTGCCGAGGAACCATGGCTGCGTCGTATAGGCCCAGTTGTTGTGCTGGCTCCAGGGCTGCAGGAAACCGAAGTGAACGCCCGGGCCCTGGGTCTGCATGTCACAGGAGGTGTTCATGTGCCCGCACATCCCGTAGTTGAGCATCCAGACGAGGGCCTTCCGGCCTCCGCCGTTGTCGCCCATCGTGGTCGCGCCCCATCGCTGCACCCCGGCGTAGGCGGCGCAGTAATGCGTCATCGCCCGCCGGTCCGTGAACCGCTCGTAACCCTCGCACATCTGCTTGTGGTAGAGGATCTGGGTGAGGTTGTGGTTCTCCAGATCGCAGCGGCCGTTGTAGTATTCACG
>JBDKRX010000091.1:0-11000 GCA_039683175.1 Phycisphaerales bacterium | reverse complement strand
AGCAGAAGCGCCCTTCGCTGATTGCGGAGTTCTGGTACTTCCTCAAGCACAACAAGAAATGGTGGCTCCTGCCCATCATCATCGTGCTCCTGCTGCTGTGCCTCCTGGTCCTGCTGGGCGGCTCCGGCGCCGCAGTATTCATCTATCCGCTGTTCTGACGACTGAGCACTGCGTGATACGCACCCTACCGAAGCGCACCGGGGCCAAGAATGCTCTCGGCGAGTCTGCGGATTTGTGGTGAAGACGGGTCGAGTTCCAAAGCCCTGCGGATCTCCGCGATCCCTTGTTCTCGCCGGTTTGTCTTGACCAGCAGGATGCCAAGGTTGCCGTGCAGCATCGCATGATTCGGTGCGAAAGCCAGACCGTCGCGACAGACCTTCTCGGCCTCCTGGAGCCGGCCGCTCTTGAAGAGCAACTCCGCCCAGTCGAGGTAGGCGAGCACGCAGTCTGGCTCAAACTGAATCGCCTTGCGAAAGAACTCCTCAGCGGAGTCTGCCTTGCCCTGCTTGTTGTGGCACCAGCCAAGGTAGTAGTACGAGATGCCCGAAGTCGGTTTGATCGCCAGAAGCTTCCGGTATTCCGCGATGGCCCCTGCCAGGTCGCCCTTGGCGCGAAGAACCGAGGCGAGCGAATCGTGGGGCAGATAGGAATGAGGGAGCAATCCCTGCACGATCCGGTACTGCTCCAGTGCAGCGTCATACTGCTTGAGATCCTCCGCGAGCATCTGGCCATAGTCCCAGCGAAGCCGCCAGTCGGCCGGGGTCTTGGCGATCGCCGCACGATACGTCTCGCCAATCCGCGCCAACACGTCCGGCGTGAGGATCGCCTGCCATTGCTGGAGTTGCCGGTTCAACTGCTCCATCTGCTCCCTATGGCGAAGCTGATTCGTGAATGGCGGCTTGGCCAGGAAGCCCCGCAACACCATGTCGAGCGTCTTGGCGCGGCTCCAGTCGTTGTATCCCAGCCGCTCGGCGCATTGCTCGCACGTCCGGACCGCGCCGCGAACCTGGGCCTTGCCTGCGAGCCTCGCGGGAATTGTCTGCTCGATCTGTTCGAGGACCGTGCGGGCCAGGAGGTAGCCTCCGCCGAAGGTCAGATGCACGTGCTCGTGGAAGACTTCCGCGCCCGGCAGACCGTGAGGGCTGTTCGCATCCACGGCCCCCGCCACCTCGGCCAGCCGGACGCCTCGCGACGTGTTCTGCTCAGCAACCGTCCGAATCACCTCGTTGATTCGAGTGTCCGCCCGGAAACGGAGCGTGTCCAGATCGCGGGCCCGGACGTACCCCGCCGCAGCCTTCCCGTAATCGCCCGCGAGTTCGTAGCAGTGCCCAAGCCGGAATTGCAGCTCGGCGTAGGAGTCGTCGATCTCGCCAGCCTGTAAGTACGCTGCGATGGCCTCGCCGTGCTTTCCCAGTGTCTCTGCGACCATCCCCTGCTTATAGAAGGCGTCCCAATTCCTCTGCTGCTCGGCTGTCAGGTCCAGACGATGCAGTGAAGCAAAAGGTGGACAATCGCGCAGATTCGTGGCGACCGTACACAAGATGGTCTGGGCGTCCCCGGCCGTCGCCGCCCGGCAGATCCCCTCAAGGTTCCGGCGGAAATGATCGTACGTGGTCTTCAGTCGCGGGTCGTCCGCCCGCACCTGCCGGCCGAGGAACATCTCCATACCCCGCCAGGACTGAAGTCCCTCCTTTCCCAAGCCGTCGCCGCCCAGCGAAGCCGAGAGTAACTGGCCCAGTTTTGTGGCCTTCAGAGCGATTCCGAGGCGAATCAGGCGCAGGTTGGAAAGGGCCGGCGTCAGGACTGTCCCCGGCCCATAGGGACCCACCACCTCGTTGTTGCCCAGGTAGACGACGAACAGGTCGGGATCGTATCGGGCACAATCCTGGGCAACTTCCAGGACGACGTGCGAGTTGATCGCGGCCATAGCCGCCGTGATGACCTCGAACCGCACGCTCGGGAAGCGTTCCTCAAGCAGCGCTTCGAGGATGCGTCCGAAACGGAAGGCATTGTTCGGCGCCCCCTGTGCTGCGGAGGCCCCGAGCACGAAGATCCGCCAGGTATCCGCAGGTTTGTGGGCCGGGAAGATGAACGGCTCGAACTCGCGAGCCAGGATCGGGGGAAAGAACCGCCAGCCGAACTTCACATTCTCGCCCAGGTACGGCTGGCCGTCGATCTCGCATTTCACCGCCACGTGGGGATTGTAGCCGTACCCGACGACTTTGAGTCCAAGTTCCAGCAAGCCCAGGAACAGAACGGGCCCGACAAGGATTGCGATCACGCGAAACAGCCAGACCCGCCGGCCGGGGGACTGACGGCGCGCATCCGCCGTCTTGTTCTCTCCTCCGTGCTTGCGCGGTTTATGCGGCATGAACCATACCTTGTCGTGAAGCACGCTGGCGGCCTGGGGTCACGGCGCGGTTATTTCGCCACGACAGCGTCCACCTCGATCTCGAACAGCAACTCATCCCGGCACACGTCGTTCTCGACGATAATCGCAGGGAAGGAGGGAACGCCGTTCTCGTCGCAGTATCGCCGGAACAGGGGAGCGTCCTTCGCCCGCTTGAAGTACGCGAGGGAACGCGTGACGTCGCCCCAGTCCATCTCGCGAGAGCGAAGGATGGCCTGGACCACTTCCATCGTCTGGCGGACCTGGGCCGCCGGATCGTCGAGGAACACGCTCTTGCCGTGCTCGTCGATGCTGGCCGTCCCGGAGACGTAGATCCGCCGAAGGTCCGGCACTTCCAGTTCCACGGCGCGACTGAACGAGCTGCCATACTGCGGCGCCGGCGACTGCATCGGCGAGGGGACCTCGAACGCCGTCACGTCCTGGCTGTCCGTTCGGATGGCGATCAACCCGGAAATCAGGGCCGCTCCCAACAGGTTGCGTCCGCCAATCCCCGTGCTGGCGGGCAGGAGGCCTTCGTAGACCTTCTTCTCCGTGAAGAACTTGTTGCGAACCCCGTTGAACTCGCGATACCAGCCGAGGATGTTGTCGTTGTAGAACCAGGTGCGGAGCACATCGCCGAATGTCATCCCGGCCTGATCCAGGAGGACATCCATCTGGCTGAAGACCGCCGTAGCCTGCTCGGGCTTGCCGGCCCGGACATCCGGCGGCAAGAGACCCGCCAGCCGGCAGTACTGGACGTGCCCATCGTCGAACACCGTGCCCGCAGGACGCCCGTTGCAGGACAACGGCGTGATCGGTGTCCCGGAGACCGCCCAGACATGTACGCCGAAGAGGTTGTCGGACCGTGAGTTCTCGATCCAGGCCAGAGGCGCATGACCATCTTCCGCGACCGTCGTCAACACGCCCAGGGCGTTTCGATCCGCCGCACACAGGCCTAACGCTTCCACGGAGACAATACGCCCACCCACCTGGCGAACGGCATCCGCAGTCCTCTGGAAAACAGACTCCGGAGCTTCACCTTTGTGGGGGGTAACCGTAATGAAGTGCTCTTGAACCGAATCCCGGCTCACCGTCGTAACGCTCAAGCCCGCTGCCACTCGTTTTTGAAAGCTCGTCAATGCCGAAGCTCCTGCCTGCGACTAAGATATGGCCACCAAGACTCAAACCTTGATTATACCCGAAAGGCCCTCTGTACACAAGGACCTTTCTCGTCTCTCGCCAAAGAGACGCCACACCCGGCGGGGGTCCGGGAGGCAGGCGGAACAACGGAAGAGTCAGTTTATCGGACGGGTCTGGTTCGCGTCCTGGGCTGCTTGTTCGGACGCTCGTCGGTTCCTGTGCCGGCGGCCCGCCTCAGGGCGGCCACTTCAGCCGGGGCCAACAGCCTGAATTGGCCTACTCCGAGACCTTCGATCTTCAAACCGCCGATCCGCGTCCTTTTGAGCGAACTGACATCCAGGCCCACCCTGGCCAGCATCCGGCGAATCTGGCGGTTGAGCCCCTGGCGGAGGGTGATCTCGATCAGAGACTCATCGCGGCCCCCCTTGAGCACCTTCACTGCGGCTTTTTCCGTCTTGCCCTCGGCCAGCCAGATCCCCTTCTTGAGCCGCTCAATCGCCTTCTCGTCCAATTGTCCGGCCACCCGTGCCACGTAGGTCTTCGGCACCTTGTACCTCGGGTGCGTCAGGAGGTTGGTCAGCTCGGCGTCGTTGGTCAGGATCAGCAGGCCGGTCGTATCGGCGTCCAGACGCCCCACACAGTAGACCCGCTCGGACGTGGGGACCAGGTCCACGGCGCTGCGCCGGCCCTGAGGGTCGTGGCTCGTGCTGATGACGCCCTTGGGCTTGTTCACGAGGAAGTACACCCGTTCGGGCTCTTTCAGCCGTCGGCCACTGACCGTGATCGTATCGACAGCCGGGTCCGCAAACGCCGGCAACTCGTCGACGACCTTGCCGTTGACGGACACCGCACCCTGGAGGATCAGCTCCTCACACTGCCTGCGAGAGGCCACGCCGGCCGAAGCCATCACTTTCTGCAATCGCTCTTTCATTGATGATGGATGATGGATGATTGATGACTCAAAACAGGAGTCGTGCTCCCTATATCAACAATCCATCATCCTTGATCCTTAATCAATTCATGTAAATAATTCCGATGCACAACAGGCACCAGACCAGCAATCCGATCTGGAACGGCCGATCCCGCAGGATCAGCTTCACCGGGTCACAGTACGACCCCTTCTGCGTCAACGCGCTGAAGCGAAAGATACAATACAGCACAACGGGCGACGTGTACACAAGCCGGTTGGTGCCGAATCGTTCGATGGTTGCGGAATCCATCGCGTACATGAGAAAACACACGACCGCCAGAACGCTGCTGACATCAAGCATATGGGCCAGCAGTTCCGGCGTGTATTCGCCCAGCGTCCTGCGAAAGGCGTCGCTGTTCTCCTGGAGCCGGGCGATCTCCCCCCGACGTTTGCTGAAGGCCAGAAACAAGGTCAGCGCGAACGTGCACACCACCAGCCAGGGCGAGATCGAAACGGCGATTACTACCGCCCCCGCCACCGCCCGCAGGCAGAAGCCCACGGCGATGACGACGCAGTCCATGATCATCACGTGCTTGAGCCCCAGCGAATAGAATACCATCAGCACGGCATAACCCAGGATGATTGCAGCCAACTCCGGCGAGAGCAGCAAACTGCCGACGAGAGCCGGCACAGCACACCCCACGGCAACAACCAGAGCGGTTCGGACCGCCACCCGACCCGCAGCAATCGGCCGGCTGCGGCGCTCCGGATGGATGCTGTCGGTCTTGCGATCCATGATGTCATTGACGATGTAGATGGCCGACGAGACCAGGCAGAAGCACAGAAACGCCCCGGCCGCCCGACCGACCGCCACGAGGACCTCATCGGGCGGCCCCGCAAGCTGCCGGCTGAAGACCAACGCGGCCAGAACGAAGACATTCTTCACCCAGTGAACGGGTCGAAGGATCCGCAACAATTCCATCAGGACGCTTCTCGATAACAGTCTTGATCTACTTCACAGGGCACTGCTCCACGGGGCCGACGCGTAGCCCCAACACCACATGGTCCCCCCTGGCAGCCGTCAGAATACACGCTCGCAGGCCGGCGCGTCAACGCCGAACACTCCGCCTACGGCCACGGCCAGTGTTCCGATGGGGTCCGGGCCGACGCCATGATTGCCGCGATCCGGTCGACGATCTCGGGGTGTTGATCCGCGACGTTGCGTTCTTCGCCCATATCCCCCTTGAGATCGTACAGCTCGATTGGGCCGTTCGGGTCCTTGGCGACGTTCAGTCGAATCCCCTTCCAGTCGCCCATGCGCACCGCCTGTTTCTTGCCCTGCTCGTGGAATTCCCAATAGAGATAGGGATGCTTCTGCTGCATCTGGGGCAGTCCCAGAAGAGTCGGCAGGATCGAGAGGCCGTCGATCCCCTGCGGGATCGGGACGCCTGCCAATTCGCAGCAGGTCGGCAGGAAATCCCACGATGCACAGACATGGTTCGATCCCGAGCCGACGGCGATCCTCCCGGGCCAGCGGGCGATCAGCGGCACGCGAATCCCGCCCTCATAGAGGTCCCGCTTGCACCCTCGCAGTGCCCCGCTGCTGTCGAAGAACGCCGGATCGGCGCCGCCCTCTCTGTGCGGCCCATTGTCGCTGGAGAACAGCACGAGCGTCTTTCGGTCTATACCGAGCGATTTCAGACGGGCGAAGAGCCTGCCGATGTCGGCATCCATCCGCGTAATCATCGCGGCGTGTCCCTTTTGCGGATTGGGCCAGTCCTCATTCGCATACTGCCCGTAGGACGGCACCTCCATGCCGTCCGGTTTTGCCTCGTTGTTCGCGTGGGGGATCGTGTAGGCCAGATAGAGGAAGAACGGCCGCTTCCTGTTCTGATCGATGAACCGCAGGGCGTCCGCAGTGAACAAATCGCTGGAATACTGTACCCTCTTGGTCGCGACGCCGCCGGGTGGATTCACCGGCGTGACTTCATTGGCGAGCGGGACTTTTTCCTCGTTGCGCCACAGATAGTCGGGATAGTAGTTGTGCGCGTGCCGCTGGTTGAGGTATCCGAACCAGTGATCGAAGCCCTTGCGATTCGGGATGCCCGTCGTTCCGGGCTCGCCGAGGCCCCATTTTCCGACAAGGCCGGTCGTGTAGCCGGCCTGCTGGAGCAATTCGGCGACGGTGACATCCGAAGGCCGCAGAGGAATCCGGTCGTTGCCCCGGATGAAGGCATGGCCCGTGTGCACACCGGTCATCAGGCAACATCGTGAGGGGGCGCAGACCGTGCTGCCCGCGTAGTGGTCCGTGAAAATCATTCCCTCAGCGGCCATGCGATCCAGGTTCGGCGTGCGGATCGTCCGCTGCCCGTAGCAGCCCAGATCGCCGTACCCAAGGTCGTCCGCGAGGATGAAGATGATGTTCGGCCGCTCCCTCCTGCCGGATGCCTCGTGCTCCCTCCGGACGCTCCGACAGCCCCCAACCAAGGATGCCGTCGCGGCAAACCCCGCCCATTTCAAGAAGTCTCTTCGCGTGCGTGTCATCCGCATGCCTCCCGTTGGACGAAAACCCACAAGATGCCCCGACGGCACCACAACGCCCTTATAGACCCCGCGACCTGCCCTGTCAACATCCTGAGGCTTGTAGCGTGCCCGTCAAGGCATATCTTCAATGCCAAAGAAGATAACGCCTTATGGCGTCACTACGAACCCGCGCATCTCGGGATGATATCCGCAAGATCCATATGATGACCCTGAGATTGCCCCACTTTGCCTCGGGAACACTCTGGATTGATGGGAAGGGTTTGTGTATCCTGTCATAGAGGCCCGGCGTCATGTCTGGGCAGGCGGATACGGAAGGACACAGATCATATGGAGGTGCGATTATGTGGCGAATGACTGTTTTCGTCGTGTTGGGTCTGGTCGCCTCGGCGAGTGCGGCGATGAGCGATGAGCTGGCGTCGCCGGTTCGACTGGAGGCTGCCGGCAAGGTCATCGATACAGATGTCGGCCACGCAGCCCCCTGTGTCTGCGACTTCGACGGCGACGGCGTCCGGGATCTGCTCGTCGGCCAGTTCGGGGATGGACTGCTCTGGATCTACCGCAACGAGGGCACGAACACCGAGCCGAAACTCGCGACCGGAGTGAAGTTCAAAGACGGCGGCAAAGACGGCACCGTCCCCTATGGCTGATGCATCGGATTCGGTCCACATGTTGTGGACCTCGACGGCGATGGATACCTGGACATCCTCTCGGGCTCCTGGCCGGGCGAGTTGTTTCTGTTCAAAGGGCTGGCGGATCGTTCCTTCGCGGCTCCGGTGATGCTCAAGGACAAAGACGGTCAGATTATCAATGTCGGCGGCGGGATCGAGGAGCGTTCTGACGGCCCGGGCATTCTCATCAAAGGCAGCGTGGAGCGGGAGAAGACCGATCAGGGGGCGTTCGTCACCTATCGGGGCAAGCGGATCGAGAGTACCGCAGAAAGGCCCATCGCCACTACAGGCACGGCCTCCACGGTCCGTGCGGCCGACTGGGACGACGACGGCGACTATGACCTGATCGTGGGCAACATCAACGGCGATGTCTGTCTCATCCTCAACGAGGGCAGCGCGACCTCGTATGCCTTCGGCAAGGAGAGGAGACTCCAGGCCGGAGGACAGCCGCTGGGGGTCCGGAGCCGGGCCGGACCGTGTGTCGCCGATTGGGATGGCGACGGCGATCTCGATCTGCTCGTCGGCGCCGAGGACGGCAGTGTGTCGCTGTTCCGCAACACGGGCTCTGCAAAATCCCCCGAACTGGCTGCGGCCGCGCAACTCGTGCCGCCGGGCAAAGCCGTCTACGGGGCCGATGCACCGAAACACCCACAGCGCGGCATTCGCTCGAAGCTCTGCGTCGCCGATTGGAACGGCGATGGCCGACTCGACTTGCTCGTCGGAGATTGCGCCACGCAGAAACCCGACCTGCCCGAGCCAACCGCCGAAGAACAGGCTAAGTACGACCAGATCCGCAAGGACCTGGAACCCCTTCAGAGACGTTACGGCGAACTGGCCGAGAAGCTCCACGGCCCATCACGGGTGAAGACCCAGGCCGAACGCGACCAGGCCCACAGGGAATTCAGGGAAACCGTCGAACAAATGGAGACGTTGGATTCGCAACTGCCGAAGGAATACGAGATGCACGGCTGGATCTGGCTGTTTCTGCGCAAGCAATAGGTGGCGTGTGTTATGGTCGAAGACGTTGTGATCGAGCCGATGACAGGTGATTTCCCGCTGTGGCGATGCCTGCATCATGGGCCGCTTTCCCAAGATACGATCGAGCAAGTGCCGGCCAGCGGCGAGGTCCCCTGGGAACGGTGCCGAACGCGGAACGTCCCCCTCCTGGCGAAGCTGATACGCACCTACGGCGCCTGCGCGATTGTCGCTCGTGACGGTGGGCAAACTGTCGGATATCTGCGATTTTATCCGAAAGCCGTCTGCACCATGGCCGGCGCCGGCTGTCTGTGTCTCCAACAAGACTACCCCGCCGGCCCGGCCGAGGACTTTGCCGACGCGGATTTCCCCGCTCTCTCGCAGATCGAGGACAAGACCCTCGTGGTTCACTGCCTGATGACCGGGTCGGCGCAGCGCAAGGAGAACCCCTACCAGCGCAAGGGACTCGGCACACGGATGGTCAAGGCCCTGATCGAATGGGCTCGGGTGAACGGCTGGCGCCGCATCGAGGCTGACTCGTTCGAAGACCTTCCCCTCATCTATGAGATCACAGGCAGCGCCGGGCACACATTCTGGGAGAAGCTCGGTTTTCGTCTGGCCGACCGCCATCCGCATCCGGATCTCCAGGGACGTGATGAGTTCGTCATCAAGCTCGAAGAACAGGCCAGATCGCTCGGGATTCCCCCCGAAAAGGCGAAGGATCGCCTCCTCATGGTTCTGGACCTGATATAGGTGGATGAAGATGGTGCATGGTACGCACCCTGCAGGGCTTGCCTTCCTCTCAGGGATCGCCTATAATCGACAGGAGTCGGAGCCGGGTCCCGCGATGCGGGTTGTTGACGGGCGCCCGGAAGTGAGTTCAGTGGTCCCGGGATTCGAGGACATTCGAGGAGAGAGCCATGCAAAGCGAATCATTGCACAAGCCGCCGTTTGCCGCGAGTCTGTTGACACTCCTGGCCGTCTGTACGGCGGCCCACGCGATCACCATCTTCCCAGTGGCAGCAACCGAGGACGACGAGACATATCCCACGGTGTCGGGGAATACCGTGGTCTGGCAGTTCTACAACAGCCGGTACGGAGACTGGGACATCGAGGGCGCCCAGGTGTCGAACGGCGAAGTCTCGCCGAGTTTCACTGTCGCGGACTTCAATGGCGACGACCGGTTTCCCGTGATCGACGGCAACGACGTCGTCTGGCAATACCAGTACCGCGAGGACAGCGACAACGACATTTATGCCGCCCGCCTCGCGCCCGGCCGGACGCTGGCGAGGTTCGTGGTCTCCGCATCATTCGACGAGGAGGTCCTGCCCTCAGTGTCCGAAGGCGTGGCGGTCTGGCAGCATGGGTTCGCCGAGGCGTCGGATTGGGACATCCTCGGGGCGCGCCTGACCGGCGAAGACAACCCGGAAGCATTCTTTGTTTCTGCAGCGATCGATGTCGACGAGATGTCCCCCTGCATTTCCGGGAGCCTTGTCGTCTGGCATGAGGAAGCGGACGACCTGCCGCAACCGTTCGTGTACGGGGCCGACATCTCCGACCCCGCCAATCCACGGGTCTTCTACACAACCATGGCCCTGGGCGAGTCTGAAATCCCCAGCCTCTCCGATGGCTGGCTCGTCGGCCGGGAAACGGACGACGTCGGCAAGGTCATGGTGGACAACCTCTTCGATCCCTTCAACCCGAAGGGCATCAGCAGTTCGGGCCTGACGGCCTGTCCCAAAATCCACAAGCACATCGTCGTCTGGCAGGATGCACGCAACGGCACCTGGGACATCCACGGCTACAACCTCGTCACCGGTCAGGAGTTCGCGGTAACGGACACGAAGATGTCCAACCAGGTGAACCCGGTGGTCTACGTGGACGAGGAAGCCGCACGCGCCCTCATCGTCTGGCAGGACGACCGCAACGGCAACTGGGACATCTACGCCGCCCTCCTCGACGGCCCCGAGGTGGCCACGATTGCCGAGCCATAGGGTAAGGCTGCCATTATCTCCGCAACCACAGGCAAAGGCAGTAGGAGACTTGCCCATGAAATGGCGATTCGCGATTGGCGGCGGGATTCTTGGCCTCGTCTGGATGGTCATCGCACTCGTAAGAGCGTATGCTGCGGCCCCTTCCATGCCGGGTCCATTCGAGCTCGTCATCCAGTTGTTCATGCTCGCGGTGTGTACGATGTGCGGAGCGGCCGGCGGCTTCATCCTTGGCTGCGCTGCGGATCTTGTCTTCCTTGGCGCGGCCTTCGGCCGCAACCAAATAGATGAAAGGCGTTGCTCTTTGGTGTACGGTAGGGTTTGCAGAACACCAACCGTTTCCAAGGAGCAACGCCATGGATGCCTTTATACAGCGTCACCAG
>JBDKRX010000090.1:0-47087 GCA_039683175.1 Phycisphaerales bacterium | reverse complement strand
TGGGCATCGCCGGGTCGGCCACTCTCGGACACCACTGCACCCTGGGCGGCCAGGTCGGCGTCGTCGGGCACATCACCATCGGCAACAATGTCACCGTCGCGGCGCAGGCGGGCGTCATCAACAGCATATCGGACGGGCAGACCGTGGCCGGGGCGCCCGCGGTGGATGTCAACCGGGCCCGGCGCGCCTATGCGATGATCCCGTACCTGCCCCAGATCCGGCAGGACATTCGAAACCTGCAAAGTCAACTGGACAAGATCGCCGCCGCGATGGACGCCCAGCCGAAAGACCCGACCGAGTCACAGGATGTCGAGTGAACGCCCTTCAATGCAACCCAGCCAGGGATGAGCGAAATGTGGTCGGCCTGATCGCCGGGGGTGGCCGGCTCCCGTTCATGGTCGCCGCCGGGGCCAAACGCCGGGGACTGCGAGTCGTCTGCGTCGGTCTGGCGGGATACGTCGATGAGCCCCTGGCCGGCGAGGTCGACGCGTTCTACCCCGTCGCGGTGGCCCGCCCGGGCAGTTGGATCCGAAAGCTCAGGAGACACAACGTGACGAAGACCGTCATGGTCGGGCGCGTGACCAAGTCGCACCTGTTCACGCCGTGGCGCATCCTGCGATACCTGCCCGACTGGCGGGCCTTCCGGATCTACTACTGGCGTCTGCGGGGCAAATCGAAACAGACGGACACCCTGTTGTCGGCGCTGGCCGATGAGCTGGCCAGCGGTGGCATCGTCCTGGAGAACTCCACAATGTACTGCGAACAATACCTTGCCGATGCGGGCGTGATGACCCGACACAAGCCGGGAACCCAGATCGAACAGGACATCGAGTTCGGCTGGCCGCTCGCCAAGAAGCTCGGCGAACTTGACATCGGTCAGGCCATCGCCGTCAAGGAGCGAGAGGTGATCGCGGTGGAGGCCATCGAGGGAACCGCGGAGATGATCAAGCGGGCGGGCCAATTCTGCAGAGCCGGAGGCTGGACCCTCGTCAAGACCGCCAAGCCGGCGCAAGACATGCGATTCGACGTGCCCTGTGTGGGGCCGGAAACAATCCGGGACCTCGCTTCCGGCGGGGGCAAATGCCTCGTCGTCGAAGCGGGGAAAACCCTCATCATCGACAAGCCGCAGACGCTGGACCTCGCCAATGAATTGGGCATCGCAGTGGTCGGGGTCGGCGCATCGCGAGAATCCGTCTGAGCGGAATCACTCACCGATTGGCGTACATCTTTTCGTAGTACTGCTGGTATGCGCCGGAGACAACGCCGGCCAGCCACTTCTCGTTGTTCAGGTACCACTCGATGGTCTTGGCGATGCCCTGCTCGAAGGTGACGGAGGGCTTCCAGCCCAGTTGCGTGATGATTTTGCCGGCGTCGATGGCGTAGCGGCGGTCGTGGCCGGGCCGGTCCTTGACGTGGTGGATCAGACTCTTGGGCTTGTTGACCCGGCTCAGGATGATGTCGAGGACTTCGAGGTTCGTCTTCTCATTGCAGCCGCCGATGTTGTAGACCTCGCCTGGGGCGGCCCGTTCCAGAACCCGCCAGATGGCGGTGCAGTGGTCGTAGACGTAGAGCCAGTCGCGGACCTGGAGGCCGTCGCCGTAGACGGGCAGCTCTTTGTCATTGAGGGCGTTGTGGATCATCAGCGGGATGAGTTTCTCGGGGAACTGGTACGGCCCATAGTTGTTCGAGCACCGCGTGATGTTGTACCGCAGGCCAAAGGTGTGGCCGAAGGCATGGACCAGATGATCCGCGGCCGCCTTACTCGCGGAATAGGGCGAGTTCGGACTCAGCGGGGTCCGTTCGGTGAACTTGCCTTCCGAGCCCAGCGATCCGTAGACCTCGTCCGTCGAGACCTGGAGGAACCGCTCGACACCCTTGTCCCGCGCCGCCTGCAGGAGCGTCAACGTGCCGGTGACATTGGTCTCGATGAAGATCTTGGGACCGGTGATGGAGCGATCCACGTGGCTTTCGGCCGCGAAGTTGACGATGACGTCGATCTTGTGCTCATCGATCAGCTTCCCGACGAGCGGGCCGTCGAGGATGTCCCCATGCACGAATTCGTATCGCTCGCAGTCCTGGACGTCGGCGAGATTCTCCAGATTCCCCGCGTAGGTCAACTGGTCGAGGTTCACGACGTGGACGTCGGAATGCTCCGCGAGCACCATCCGGACGAAATTGCTCCCGTTGAAGCCGGCGCCGCCTGTGACGAGAAGATTCTTCATAATTGCCTCACGTATTGTGCCAGCGGCTCCTGCCAGGGGGCGATGGGCTCGTCCAGCAGAGCCAGGATCTTGCTGCAGTCGAATCGGCTATTCAGCGGCCGGGCCGCCGGCGACGGATAGTCCGCTGTCCGGCATCGCTGCAAGCCAACCTGCAGCGACAACTGCTCGAAGACGAACGCAGCCACATCGTAGCGGCTCGCGTACCCGGCGGCTGCGAAATGGTAGAGCCCCGTGACCCGATCCTCCATCATCTTGCACGCGACCTTGGCCACCTCGGCAACCGCCGTGGGCGCACCGACCTGGTCATCGACAACGGAGACCGTTCCCCCGGCCGCCGCACGCCGGACGAGCTTGGTGACGAAATTGTTGCCGTTCGCGCCGTACGTCCATTCGAGACGGACAATACAGTGGGCGCATCCGCTCGCCTCCAGGAGCCGCTCACCGGCCAGTTTGCTTCTGCCGTATTCGCTGATGGGATTGGGCGAATCCGTCTCGGCATAGGGCCGATCCTGCCGGCCGTCGAAGACGAAGTCCGTGCCGAAGTGCAACACCCATTTGCCGCTCGTCCGAACCAACTCGCCCAGCCGGCCGACTGCCTCGGCGTTCACGCGATGCGCGATCTGCGGCTGGCTCTCGGCGCCGTCCACGTTGGTATAGGCCGCGCAATTGACGACCACATCCGCGGGGTCCACCGCCTGTCTGAGATGCTCGATGCTGGAAATGTCGAACTCGGGCAAATCGTGAATGCGGACCTCGTATCCGCGACTGCGGCATGCCGCGGCCAGTTCCGTTCCGAGCATGCCCCGTCCCCCGAGTATTGCCGCGATCTGCCTACCCATCCCGCCTCGTCCAATCGTAAGGAATATCGTTGTCGTGTGGATGAGTGCGGAACTCGTCCGGTTTCGTACGATCGTATGCCTCGGAGACGAAATTGACGATGTACGCCTCCGTCTCGCTGACGCACATCCATCCATGCTGCACGCCGGGCGGAATCCGCACCAGACCCGGGCAGTGCTCGCCGAGGTAGATTTCATTGACCGTACCGTGCGTTGGCGATTCGGGCCGGGCGTCGTAGAGGCCGACCTTCACCAGGCCGCGGATCACGTAGAAATGATCGAACTGCCTGGCGTGATAGTGCCAGGCCTTGACCACGCCCGGATAGGTCGTGGTGAAATAGACCTGGCCGAACTTCTCGAACCAGGGATCGTCGTTGCGGAGGATCTCCCCAAGCCGGCCCCGTTCATCGGGAATCACCTTGGCACGGCGGGCGCCGACGCCCTCGATCAGACGGCCGGTGCTGCGAACGATCAGACCTTCATCCACGAGGACGGCCTTCAGCGGGAGTACTTGTTTCGTCATTGCGGCGGCTCCTTGATAACGAGTTCATTCGCGCGCACGAGCGAATCGAACGTGCCTGCATCCGTCCACCAGCCTTCCAGAGGATCGCAGGCGAGCCGGCCCTTGCGGATGTACCAATTGTTCACGTCGGTGATTTCCAGCTCTCCCCTGCCGGAGGGTTTGAGCTTCCGGATGATGTCGAACACCTCTCCGTCATAGAAGTAGATACCGGTGATCGCATAGTCGGACTTGGGCTGTTTGGGCTTCTCTTCGATGCCGACGACCTTGTCGTCGCGAATCTCGGCCACGCCGAAACGATGGGGGTCCGCCACCTGCTTGAGCAGCAGGCGGGCGCCGTTGCCCTGGGCGAGGAACCGCTCCGCATGCGGCTTGAGGCTGGATTGGAAGAGATTGTCTCCGAGGATCACCGCCAGCGGCTGCCCATTGGCGAAATTCTCGGCCAGCCCGAGGGCCTGGGCGATCCCGCCGGCCTCGTCCTGGACCTTGTACGTGAACCGGCAGCCGAATTCCCGACCCGAGCCGAGCGAGCCGACCACGCTGCCCATGTGCTCGACGCCGGTCACAATCAGGATTTCCTCGATGCCGACGCCCGTGAGCTTCTCAATCGGGTAGTAGATCATGGGCTTGGGACCCACCGGCAGCAAGTGTTTGTTGGTCACCTTCGTCAGCGGCCGCAGCCGCGACCCGGTGCCACCCGCGAGCACAACGCCTCTCAGACCCATAATGTTCTCCAGTCCACAATCAGCCGGTGCGATTCTACGTCTCGATCGACACCTCGTCAAGACGCACGACATGGACCCAATGCCGACAAGATCCACGGATGCTCGGACGCACACCATCCGATCAATGTGTATCTTATCGACACCCTTGCAGGACAACTCCACCGAAAAGACGACAAGACCCACCCCGCACAGCGGCTCGGCATTTGGCGTGGGCGTCGTCATTTCTTATCTCTTAGAAAGAGCGGTCCTCTCCCCTGTCGAGCGTTCGACGAGGCAAGAGGCCGATAACCTGTGTCGGAGGCGGCGGATCCCACTTCCACCTCGTGCAAATCCTCGCGGGTACGCAGTGCGTCCGCCTTGTTCCGTTTTCGATGTAGGAGGTCAGTTATGGCGCCGGATTCCGACGACCGTCAGTCGCAACAGGATGCAGTCACGGACAGAGAGCCCCTGGTGGACATCAATCCGGAACCCACTGGCTCCTGCGAAACGGGAATACAGCTCAAACCGCGGCGCAAACGGCTTTCCGACACGCAGGGGCAGACTGACGAACTTCAACCTGAACCCAAACCCCAACGGCGGTGCCTGTCCGACGTGGCGCAGGCGGATGCCGAGGAACCCGCGACCGAACGCCCCTCTCCCGGCGGAAGACCCCGGCTCAGCTTCACGCGATCGCAGCTCGCCGTGACGGACATGCAGGAGGAGGCAGGCACGGTGCCCATCTATGACGGCGCACCCGCCGGTGTCCAACCCGGCGAGACGGCCCCGGCCCAATCCCCCATGACCCCGGCCGCGATCGAGCAGAGGATCGCAGAACTGCGAGCCAGGCAGAATCTCCCTCTCGCGGCAGCCAGCGGCCTGCTCGCGGCCCTGGTCGGAGCGATGCTCTGGGCGGTGATCACCGTGACGACAAACTACCAGATCGGGTGGATGGCCGTTGGTGTGGGCTTCCTGGTCGCAAGCGTGATTCGCGTTCTCGGCCGAGGTCTCGACAAGTCGTTCGGCTATTTGGGGGCCGCACTGGCCCTCGTGGGCTGTCTGCTCGGCAACCATCTGACCAGTTGCATGTTCATTGCTCGCGAAACAGGGCTCTCGGCCACAGCCGTGTTGACGCGGATCGATCCCGTCGCCGTCCTCAGACTGATGATCGCCACGTTCCATCCGTTGGACGTACTGTTCTATGGACTGGCCGTCTATGAGGGGTATCGATTCTCCTTCCGGCGAATCGCCGCAGTCGACACTACCCCGAGCAAGAGTTGACGTTCACCCCGAGGACGCGACCAGTTTGTAGTCTGCCCGAAAGGGCAAATCCTCCTGGGTAAGGAAGATAACGCCTCACAGCGTCACTGCGAGCGAGACGCACGGCCTTATCCGATTCTTCCCCCCTCAGAGCGGTTCGGCCCCTTGCCATGAGGTCGAGGGGAATCTCCTCAAGGCATCTGACCGCCTTTCCATTCACCGGCGACCAGAGTTCCACCGGTGAGGTCATGCCGCGCGTGAATCTGATAGTCGCCAAGCCGATTGGGTTCCTGCCCCTCGGCGCGGCCTACGAATGCCTACAGGCCAGGTCCCCCGACCCGGTGTCGTGGGGATTCATGAGTTCCGTCTACTCACCCAGCGTCATGGGCGCGATCTTGACGTTTTCAAGTATGGCTTGCCCGTTTTCGGCGATGAATCCGATGCGTTGCGGAATGTGGCCGGCTGTGTTGAGATCATGCGTTGTGTTGAACGTCTGCACAAGCAGGTCATCCAGGTAGAGTTCGAACATGTTCTTGCGGACGAACAGGCGGAAATTGTGATTCTGGTGGGGAACGACGCCGGCCGGCGCGGCGCAGCCTGGGCCGATCACATCCTCGGAACGAAACGCTCCGCCGTCGCCAAGGATGAGTCTTCCGATCTCCGTTTGGCCCTGGCTTTGCAGCAGAATCGCGGTTCCCTCGCCGTTCTTCTCTTCCAGATAGAAACCAGCCGTGGGAGCCACGAGCCGGCGGTCGCGGCAAGTGGCTCGGATCGTTCCTTCGACGACGATGCCTTGGCCGCAATCGACCTTGTGCTCGAGAACCGCAACCGTTCTCGGCACCGTGAGCCGAAGGAGGGAGTTCTGTTCCGGCTCTGCCTGAAGTTCAAGACGACTGCCGTTTACGATCATACGGCAATCGCCATTCTCGTCGCTGGGATAGACTTTCCTGCATTTCGAGAAATCGATGTCGGTAAATGCGCCATGAAGCGCATCGTTGCCTTTCCAGTATCCAAGGCGGAGGTGGCCTTGGGGATCGACGATCGCTTTCTTCAACGGCGGCAGCCAGGTCTCGCCGGACTCGTAGGAGTAGCCGCTGTACATGTAACTGTTTACAAGCAGTTCCTCCTTCATGGGGCAGAATCGCGCCCACAAGGCGACCCAGCGGGTTGAATTGCCGCAAAGCCGGAATGCAGCTGAATCGGCGATGAATGGTCCGCTGGGAGACCGGGCCACGAGCGTGAAGACGCCGTAGCCCGTGTGGCCCATGTAATTGAACCATCCCCCGACCAGGTAGAACCGGTCGCCGATCTGATGGCAGCCGCCGATTTCCAGTATGCCTTCGTCCTTCGGCGTTGGTGGGGGTGGAAAGACGCCCCAGTCAATTGTCAGCGGCGGCTTGCCGGACCAACGAATGCCATCGTCCGAATCGAGAAATCCGCCGGGCCCGGTGGCGTAGCCGTAGTAGCGGGTTTTGTCGCCTTCGACAACCGGCACGACACTCATGCAATCCAGGCGACTGTCGGCAGGATACCAACGGGTGTCAGGCAGCAAATCCGCCTGGTTTCCCATGAACGTCCACTGAACGAGATCTCTGGACTCCCAAAACCGGATGACGTTCTGTACGCCCGGCTTGGTGAAGCTGCCGTGGTTCAGGATGAACCGGTCGCCAACGCGATGCACGGCCATGGCCCAGATGTTGAAAGGAGCGTCCTTGATCACCGGCCCGACATCCTTCCAATGGACGCCATCCTGTGAGGTCGCCAGCCAAACATTGCGGAAGTTGTTATCGTCACCGCCTGTCTTGTACATGCTGAAGAGATAGAACTGATCCTGGTGCCACAGCGCGAAGCCGTCCTTGAATCGTCCGACGGACGGCTTGTACAACATCGCGGCACAGTCGCTACCCCACAGCAGAATCGACAGAACGACGGCGGTGGCTGCTGCTCGGAAACCTGCACGCGAGCGATTACAGAGAACGGTCATGCTGGTATCGTCCTAAACCGACATTTCCCATATGACTTTCGCCCGGCAATGGTGCCGGTCACCTAACCCACAAATGTACCACCGTTCCCGCGCGGAGTTCAAGTGCAAGACACTCCCTGGCACGACAACACGACAACCGATAGGGGATGGAGACAGAATCGGCATTCAGGGTGCCCAGACAGGCAGTTTGTCCCCAGATTGGCAGCAGTCACAGCGGCACCCCTTCCGCTTTCGTTGAGTTGAGGAACAGGGGGTGGCAGCACTCACATTCGAAGTGGCCGTTGTAGGCCGTGCCTTCCTGCAGGCCGTAGGTCGGGCTGACCGAGCTATCCATGTCGAGGATCAGCTTGCCGGTTAGACGCCGTTGGCGAACTCGGTTCACCCATTCGCCGGGCATAGCCATGAGCGCGTCGAGGTTGTCTGGGTGGCACAGCACGTTTGTCTCAAACCGGGCCACCTGGCTAGTGGAGGCGGCGTCCCGATCCACGGCGCGCCCTCCGACTACGTGACGCGTGACAGGATCTACCCTCAGCCGTTCGGCATCGTTGACATCCTCATATCCCGCCAAGCGGCTGTAAATGGACTGACGTAGCAGGGCCGTCATCGCGTGGCGGATGTTGGTGCCGGTGCGAAAGTCGAAGAGTTCAGCGGCGCTGGATTCGGTCAGTTGGGCCGCCTCATCGAGATCACGAAAGGGGAAAAGACCGGCATCCGCATTGACCTTTGCCCCGTGGAACTCCAACTTGACGGTGTTGTCAAAACCGACTCGCAGGGCTTGCTGACATGTTTCACCCATAGGGTGCTCCCCTTATTGACTGATCGAATGTGAGAATCGCCCCTATTCTACGGGCCGAACGCGGATGGCACTATATAGGAATGGACGGATCATCTGGGGAATCCGGGCTCGTGCACACCACAGGGCCCCAATCTCTGGTGCGCACAAACCTGCGCAAACACGCGTCCCGCCTTCCTGGCAAAATGCCTTGACACCGCAATTTTCGGCCCGGATAATGCGTCTGTACTCATACGATGCAGTGCAGATCGGACGTATCTTTGAAAGGCCGCAGAATGGGTGCAGTGTGCAGCACACGCCGGGAGTTCCTCAAGAGTTCGATGGTTTTCGGCGCAGGGATCGTCGCGGCCGGCCCGCTCGGACGGATCGTCGCGGCCGACAAGCCGGGTTCAAAGATGAGGTTCGGACTCGTGACATACCTGTGGGGACAGGATTGGGACCTGCCGACGGTGATCGCCAACTGCGAAAAAACCGGCGTGTTGGGCGTGGAACTGCGGACGGAACATGCCCACGGCGTGGAAGCTGCTCTGACCGAGGCGCAACGTCGCGACGTGAAGAAACGATTTGCCGACAGCCGGGTGACGCTCGTCGGGCTCGGGACGAACTTCGCATTTCACTACCCCGAGTCGGACCGCCTTGCGAAGGAAATCGCGGGCGCCAAACAGTACATCAAACTCGCGGCCGACTGCGGAGCTTCGGGGGTCAAGGTCAAGCCGAACGACCTGCCGAAGGGCGTGTCGTACGAGAAGACGATCGAGCAGATCGGCCGATCCCTCAATGAATTGGGCAAGTTCGCGGCCGACTACAATCAGCAGGTACGCCTGGAGGTCCATGGCAGTTGTTCTCTGCTGCCCACCATCAAGGCCATCATGGACGTGGCGGACCATCCGAGCGTCGCGGTCTGCTGGAACTGCAACGGCCAGGACCTTGAAGGCGAGGGGCTGGCCTACAACTTCCGCCTCGTCCGGTCCCGGTTCGGCGACACGGCCCACGTCCGGGAACTCAACCTCCCCGACTATCCCTACCAGGAACTGATCGACCTCATGGTCGCCACGAACTACGGCGGCTGGATCCTGCTGGAGGCACGGACCAAGCCCGAGGATCGCGTCAAGGCCCTGGCCGAGCAGCGGGTAGTCTTTGAGCAGATGGTGGCCAAAGCCCAAGCGGGCGGCGGCTCTGCCGACGGGGTCAAGCTCACCGAGCGCGACGACAAGGTCACGGTCGAGATCAACGGCAAGCTGTTCACCGAGTACCGGTTCAAGGAGCCGCAGCGGCCCTTCTTCTACCCCGTCATCGGGCCCACCGGGGTTTCCGTGATTCGGAACTGGCCGATGGGCGATGGCCCGAACGAAGCACACGATCATCCGCACCACAAGTCCCTGTGGTACACGCACGGCGCCGTCAACGGGGTTGATTTCTGGTCGGACGGCAAAGGCAGGATCGTCCACGACAAGTTCCTTGACGTCGCCTCCGGCCCCAAGGTCGGCGCTATCACCTCCCGGAACAACTGGGTTGCGCCGGACGGGACAATCGTCTGCACCGACACGCGGACGCACCGGTTCTACAACACGCCCGATGCGCAGATGATGGACTTCGAGGTCACGATCCACGCCTCGAACGGGCAGGTGACGATGGGCGATACGAAGGAAGGGTCCATGGGAATACGCCTGGCGCCCACCCTGCAGCTCAAGGGCGAGGTCGGCAAAGGACACATCATCAACAGCGAGGGCCAGACCGACGGCGACACGTGGGGCAAACGGGCCAAGTGGTGCGATTACTACGGCCCCGTCAACGACGAGATCGTCGGCGTGGCGATTTTCGATCACCCGGGCAACCCGCGTCATCCCACCTGGTGGCATGTGCGGGACTACGGCCTGTACGCGGCCAATCCGTTCGGCATCCACGACTTCGAGAAGAAACCCGCGGGCACGGGCGACCTCGTCATCCCGGCGGGCGAGAGCGTGACGTTCAAATACCGCTTCTACATCCACAAGGGCGACGAGAAGCAAGGCAACGTGGCGGATCGCTACGCGGAATACATCTCCGGAAGGTGAGACGATTGATTAAGGATGATTGATGATTGTCAATCATCAATGAGAAAGGACCGACCATGAGCAAATTGACACGTCGTGACTTCATCCGCAGTTCGATGGCCGTGGGCGCCGGTCTGGCGATGGCCGGACCGACCTCCCGTGTGCTCGGGGCCAATGACGATATCCGCCTGGGCATCATCGGCGTCGGCAGCCAAGGCGGTGGCCACATGGGCATCTTCAGCAAGATCCCAGGCGTGCGGCTCGTGGCGATCTGCGACGCCGACCGCGACCACGTGGAGAAGAGAGCCGCCGCGTTCGAAAAAGACAACGGCGTCAAACTCCAGACCTACACGGACATGCGAGAGCTGCTCGACAACAAGGAAATCGACGCAATTACCTCCGCCACACCGAATCACTGGCATGCCCTGACGACGGTTTGGGCCTGCCAGGCGGGCAAGGATGTCTATATCGAGAAGCCGGCCTCCCATGAGATCTGGGAAGGCCGCAAGATGGTCGAGGCCGCCCGCAAGTACAACCGAATCGTCCAGATCGGCACGCAGAAGCGCTCCTCCGAGGCCCATCCGGCCGCGTACCAGTGGATTCGCGAGGGCAACATCGGCAAGGTCCTCTGGTCTCGCGGATTCTGCTACAAGTCCCGAGGTCCCAACACCAACGGGATTGTCCATGGGACGAACGGGCCCAAATCCGTGCCGGAAAGTGTCGACTACAATCGCTGGTGCGGACCGGCCGATATGGTCCCGCTGTGCCGCACGGAACTGCACTACGTCTGGCACTGGATGTGGAACACAGGCAATGGGGACATCGGCAACCAGGGCCCACACGAGATGGACATCGCCCGCTGGGCGCTGGGCGATCCAGGACTGCCGACACGGGCCTTCAGCATCGGGGGCCGGTTCGGCGTCAGCGAAGTCGGCGACGTGGGCGAGACCGCCAACACGCAGATCGCCTTCTTCGATTACAAGCCGGCGCCGCTGATCTTCGAGGTCCGCGGCCTGCCTCGCAAGAAGGGTGATCAACCGGACGTCATGGATCACTACCGCGGCACACGCGTTGGCAACTGCCTGCAATGTGAAGGCGGTTACTTCGTATCAGATGACGGCGGCGGCTGGGTCTACAGCAACGACGGCAAGAAGATCAAACAGTTCACCGGCCGGGGCGGCGCCGGGCACCATGAGAACTTCATCAAGGCCGTCCGCAGCCGCAATCGCAGCGACCAGAATGCCGACATCGAGGTCGGACACCTCTCCGCCTCTCTGTGCCACATGGCCAATACATCCTATCGCCTGGGCAAGAAGGCCACAGTCGATGAGATCAAGGCAGCCGTCGGCGACAACACCGAGATGATGGACTCGTTCAACAGGATGCTCGAACACCTGGCCGCCAACGAGGTGGACCTGGCAAAAGAACCGATCACGCTGGGCCCGGTCCTGACGATGGACCCGCAGGCAGAACGGTATGTGGGCGAGAACAGCGACCTCGCGAACCTGTTCATCAAGCGCAATTACCGTGAGCCGTTCGTGGTGCCGGAACAGGTCTGACGAATTGATGATTGACAACGGATGACGGATGAAGTTCGCACTCTGCAACGAGATGTTCGAGAATCGCCCGATGGCCGAGATCGCCTCGGTCGCGGCCCGGCTTGGCTATCACGGCATCGAGGTCGCCCCGTTCACGCTCGGGCCCTCGGCAACAGAGATCTCCGCCGCGAAGCGCAGGGAGACTCGCAAGGCCATCGAGGACCAGGGACTCGAAACCGTCGGCCTGCACTGGCTGTTCGCGGGGCCCAAGGGCCTCCACATGACCACGCCGGACCAGGCCATCTGGCAGCGGACGCGCGATTACCTCGCCGCCCTACTGGACCTGTGCAGCGATCTCGGCGGCAAGGTCCTCGTCCTCGGCTCGCCCAAGCAGCGGAGCATCCTGGAGAACCAGACAAAGGCCGGCGCCTGGAAACGGGCAGTCGATCTGCTGAGTTCAGTGGTCGAACGGGCGGGCGAACTGGGCCTGACGATCTGCTTCGAGCCGCTGGCCCCCGTCGAGACCAACTTCATCAACACGGTTGAGGAAGGCATAAAACTGGTCCGCGAGGTGAAGTCTCCAAACCTCAAGATTCACCTCGACGTCAAAGCGATGTGTTCCGAGGGCACACCGGTACCGGCAATCATTCGCTCGGTGAAGGCCAAGGACGTCGGTCACTTCCACGTCAACGACCCAAACCTCTACGGCCCCGGGATGGGCGAGGTCGATTACACACCCATCGTAGAGGCAGTCCGCGACATCGGCTACGACAGATGGCTCTCGGTCGAAGTCTTCAAGTACGACCCCGACCCCGAGACCATCGCGAAAAGAAGCATCGACTACCTCCATCGGTTCTGGCCCTGACAAACGGCCGTTCCACAACAGGGTACATCCGCGAGGCAGATTTCGACCCCTGCCTCGCTTTTTTTTGACAACATCGACGTCATCAGGGTAGTCTCTGGCTTGGCTGTGGGAGACACACTATGATCGGCGGACCCATGAAAGGGAATAGAGACCAGCCGTTGAATACGTCGCACATGGCTCGGCTTGTACTGGCGGCGTTTTTGTTCACATTCGTCACCGCCAGATGCATCGTATTCCTGATTATGTTGCACGCGATTCCCGATCTCTACGTGTACATGAGAGGGACCCATATCCACCATCTCAACTACGGGATCTTCCTGCTGGCCGGACTGGCAGGATACCTGCTCTTCACCAATCCGACGGGTCGAGGGCGGGAAATCGCCGCGGTGCTCTATGGAATCGGGATGGGACTGACCTTCGACGAGTTCGGCATGTGGATGCACCTCGGCGGCAGTTACTGGCAGCGGGCCAGTTGGGACGCCGTCACCGTGATCGGCATGGTGCTTGCCTTGATCGCCTTTGCATCAACCATCCGACGAATCCGCCCGCGGCACTGGTTCACCGGCATTCTTCTGGCCTGCGCAATCGTTGTCTTTTTCGTGATGCTTCGCAGGTCTCTGCCCCATGCCGGGAAGACGATTGAATCCAAGTCGCAAAAGACGGAATCCACCGCCCCGCATCAGTAGACCGGAGAGGCTCTTGGCAGACCCAAAGATCAGACACAGACTCGTCAAGAACGTCAGTTCACTCATCGGCATCTGCCTGTTCGGAGCGGCCGTGGTCGTCATCCACCACGAGATGAGAGGATACCGTCTTCACGACATCATACACCAGATTGGACAGGTCCCTCACAGAGACTTGACCACCGCCGTGATGCTGACCATCCTCAACTATCTCGTTCTGACGGGCATCGACGCACTGGGACTGCGATACGTCCGTCATCCTCTTGCCTATCACAAGCTCGCACTCGCCTCGTTCATCGGGTACGTGTTCAGCAACAGTGTGACTGTCATCGGAGGGGGCGCGGCACGATACCGAGTCTATTCCGCCCTCGGCGTCTGTGCCAACGAAGTGGCGGAGCTGGTCCTGTTCTGCGGCCTGACGTTCTGGCTGGGGTTCTTCACAGTCGCCGGCGCGGTATTCGTGCTCGAACCGCACGGCATATGGCAGGGAATCCATCTTCCTCTCGGGTCCGTCCATGTTCTTGGCGTCGCCTTCCTCGCGGTCACGGGGGCATACCTCGCCGGCACGGGTCTGCGGCGCAGGCCCCTGAGAATTCGCGGGTGGGAACTGCGCGTGCCCTCGCTGGCCATCTCCAGCGGCCAGATCGCGATCTCCTGCGTCGATTGGCTCCTGGCCGCCGGTGTTCTGTATGTGCTGTTGCCCCAGGCGGTACATACGGGTTTCGGGCGGTTCCTGGGCATCTTCGCACTGGCCCAAGCCGCCGGACTGCTCAGCTACGTCCCCGCCGGCCTTGGCGTCTTCGAGACCGTGTTCTTGCTCTCGTTCTCAGGCACCGGCGACACCGCCGCCGTGACGGCGTCCCTCCTGCTCTACCGCCTGGTCTACTACATCCTGCCCCTGATCCTGGCCTCGGTGCTATTGACGATCCACGAGGCATTGCCCCATGTGCCCACAATTCGACGGATCGGGCTCCACATCGGCAAGTGGGGTTCGGCTCTCGTCCCGCAGATCTTCGCCTTGGCGGTGTTCGTGGCCGGGGCAATCCTTCTGTTCTCCGGCGCATTGCCCCCGGTCAGAGGTCGTTTCGACGTGCTTCGAGAACTCCTGCCCTTGCCTGCGATCGAGCTTTCGCACTTTCTGGGCAGCGTAACGGGTGCCGGCCTGCTGATCCTGGCTCGCGGCTTACAACGGCGTCTGGACGGCGCATACCATATCACCGTGGTCCTTCTCTTCGCGGGAATCTTGTTTTCCCTGCTCAAGGGCCTCGACTATGAAGAAGCCGCCATTCTGACGATCATGTTCGCGGCATTGTTGCCCTGTCGGGACCAGTTTCATCGCAAGGCATCTCTGACGGCGCAGCGCTTCAGTCCCGGGTGGGCGATTCTGATCGTCACCGCGCTTGCCTGTTCCACATGGCTCGGCCTGTTCGCCTACAAACACGTGGAGTACTCTCATCAATTGTGGTGGCAGTTCGCACTTCACGGCGACGCACCGCGTTTCCTGCGTGCGACAGCCGGCGCGACTGCCTTGATCCTCTTGTACGTGGCGGCCAAGCTCCTCGTGCCGGCGCGTCCCACTCCCACGACGCCCGATAGCGATGTCATGGTCCGGGTCCGCTCCATCGTGCGAGCTTCTCGAAGGACATACGCCCACCTCGCCCTGCTGGGCGACAAACAGTTGCTCTCAAGCGAAGACAATCTGGCCTTCATCATGTACGGCGTCGAAGGTCGCAGTTGGATCGCCATGGGAGATCCGGTCGGGCCGCCGGAATCCGGGGAAGAGCTGGCCTGGCGATTCGTCGAGTTGTGTGACCGCTACGATGGCCAGCCTGTTTTCTACCAGGTGGACGCTCAATCCATCGATCTGTACGCCGGTTTGGGGATGGCCTTCCAGAAGGTGGGAGAGGAGGCCCGCGTGCCTCTTGCGTCATTCTCGACGGAAGGCAACGCACGCAGGGACTTGCGTCACGCCCTGAACAGAGCATCGAAGCAGGGGTATGTGTTCGAGATCCTCCCGGCCGAGCAGGTCGCGCAGATCATGGACCGCTTGAAATCCGTCTCCGATGCATGGCTGAATCACAAGAACACACGAGAGAAGGGCTTCTCGCTGGGATTCTTCCACCCCGCGTACATCTCCCAATGCCCGGTCGCCGTGGTGCGCGACGGCGAAAGGATCGCCGCGTTCGCAAATCTTTGGATCGCCGCCGAGAAGGAGGAACTTTCGGTCGATCTGATGCGGCATCTGCCCGACTGTCCCGAAGGCATCATGGACTACCTATTCACGGAGATCATGCTCTGGGGCAAGAGGGAAGGCTATCAATGGTTCAACCTGGGTATGGCCCCCTTCTCCGGCCTGGAAGACCACGCCCTGGCCCCCTTCTGGTCGAAGGCCGGCGCGATGGTCTTCCGCCACGGCGAGCACTTCTACAACTTCCAGGGTCTGCGGCAATACAAGGAGAAGTTCACTCCCCAATGGCAGCCTAAGTACCTGGCCTGCCGGGGTGGCCTGGCCCTGCCCCGCGTCCTCACAAACGTCGCCTCGCTAATCTCCGGCGGCCTCGGCGGCATCATAACGAAGTGATAACCCGCCATCCGGGCGGATCGGGTTCCTGTGCGCAGCACCTTCCTTCTCATCATACCCGACAGGCAAGCTGTTTTCTGAGCGACTTCTTCGCCCGGTGGAAGTGGACGCGGGCCTTTTGAGGGGTCGTTTGGGTTCGTGCGGCAATTTCCGTATACGGCAGGTCCTCGTAGCATCGCAGGTGCAGGATGTCACGCTGCTCCCGGTTGAGCCGGGCGATGGCTGCCGAGACCTCCCGCAACGTCTCCTCGCGGACCTGGGCGTCCAGCGGGCCCATGTCACTGCAACACGCATCGTGCTCGGCGTTCCGTCCGAGCAGCGTCATTCGTTCATAGAGGGATTGCAGCCGCCGGTGACGGAGCCGGTTGCGGATCTTGCTCCAGGCGATGCGATACATCCAGGGCCAGAACCGCTCCTCGTCGCGGAGCGAGCCGATCCGTCGGAGCATGGCCAGGAGCGTCTCCTGAACAACATCCTCGGCTGCGTTGCGGTCGAGCGTTGTCCGCAACGCGAACGGGTACAGTCGCTCCCAGACCAGCATGGCCAGCCGGCCCATCGCGATCTGGTCGCCCGACCGCGCCCCGACAAGAAACTGGATGTATCCACTACTGTCGCACATCGGAATCGTCCTCGCCCATATAAGGCCGGCAATCCGACGGGAGTAACAGGAAGATGCGAAGCGCGGAGTTTGATTTTTGATTGTTGATCTTTGATTTCAGAGGCTTCGCCCTCCCCGGCCCGGAGTGCCGCGTCTGCGGTAGACGCGTCAACTCTTCGAATCAAAAATCAACAATCAGAAATCAAACTTCCTTCGCCGGAGAGCCGGTTTCCTCCGCCGGAGAGGGTGAAACTTCCTCAGCCTGCTCCGGCTCGCCGAGCACACGCCAAGCGGGCGGGGTCAACTCGGGCACGACCCAGGAGGCGCCGCATCGCTGGCACTTCTCAAAGTCGGTCCGGCGGCCCAAACCGCAACTCCCACACGTGACCAGCGACACCTTCGGCTGGGTCAGACGATAGGTGATGTAGGCGGGCAGGCCCAGGGCAAACACTCCAAGGACCCACAGGGTGTTCGCCCGCTTCGAGAGCCCCATTCGAATGGCATCGCGGGACACGCGCCAGCCCAGGATGATGCCCAGTCCGATTGCCGGCAACATAAACAACAGAGATGAGGCAAGGCGGGTTACGCGTCCCAACTCCGTGTCTCGGGCCGCCATCGCGGCGAACGAATTCGGCAGCAGGATGAGTGATCGCTGGGCAGACGTCGCCGGGACCTGCGATGCGGTGAGAGAGGACAGCATCAGCGAGGTCAGCGGATGCAGGTTCTCCAGACCGAATTGCACGATGCTCAGAAGACTCGCGCCCGGGAGAGAGAAATACGCCTCATCCGGGGAAGGAGCCATCCCCTGCGTGGCGACGGACCGTCCATTGGGGTCAAACACCTCCAACTGCAGGCCCGTCAGGTCGCCCGAAGCAGCAGCCGCGACGCATCCGGCGTAGGCCCATTTCTTCTCGGCCTCACGTAGATACACGGAAACCGGACATACAGAGAACGCTGCGACATCCTCCGGCCCGGCAGGCCTGGGGTGTTGGAACACGGTAGGCGGCGTCGGCAGACTCCCCACGCCAGGCCTCAATGTCAGCGTGCCAGGATCCAACAGGTCGATCCGACCCGACGCGTTCAGAACAAGCCTTGGCCACGAGTCCATCTGCAGAAGTTGTGCGTGGAACTCCCGCCGGGACGAACCGGGTTGCAGTCCGTCGCCTCCACGCTGCCTGTAGAGAGAATCCCGCTGCGTCAGGCTCATGACCAGTGGGTTCTTGAGCAGGTCGCCGATCTGGACGGGCCGGGAAGCGTCTTTCTCCGTCAGCTTGGGCCCTTTTCTCACCAGTGTATCCCGCCAGTGGATCGCGAAGAAACACCGACAACTTCCATCATAAACCATTTGCGGATCGATATCGAAGCGGTCACAGATCGGGGACGTGAATCGGCCGAGTCTTTCATCGGGTGTCTCGCCCATCCCTTCGGGTCCGGCAAAGCGAGTGACGTATCGCCGGCGCGTCGTTCCGTTCGGATCCCGCACGTCGGACCTCTCCGCTCGCACCAGGAGACACAGCGATGGGTCATAGTAGAATCGCAGCCCGTTCTCTTCCGTCTCCCATCGGTAGACGTTTGAACCCGGACCCTCTGGGATGTGCGATTCGACATATTTCACCGCGCCCAATTCTGCAAACGGTCCGGCGACGGCGTAAAACTGCGCGGCCGCGCTGGATGGCGACTCCAGGTTGGGATCATCCTCTCTCTCGAAAGGGAACAGGCCGGTGGGACTGATCTGCACGCGCCACACCTCTTCCTGCACCGCAACGAGACGCAGCAGATGGCAACACCAGCGAGCCCAGAAGAGTCCGACCAGCGTCAGAAACATGACCAGGAGGCCCGTCGACAGGATGTTGATAAGATGGCGATTGCACGGCTTCATAATCCTACCTCTACAGCGATGCCGAAGTGAAAGTATGCCAGATCCATCCCCAGACCACCATGATGAGTAGTGTCAGGAGCACCGCAGTCGATGGGCCAAAACCCTTGACCGCCACCAACGACGGCAGCAACAGCATCAGACAAGGGAAACCCGCGATCAGCCTGGCTTTGCTGCCCGTCCAGCCGACCAGGAGGCCCAGGCTGTGACACGCCACTCCCCCAAGCAGCAACACTGCAGAGATGTCCCAGACCATCTGGGAATAGAACTCCAGCGGCGGCTTCTTCAGCTTGAGCAGAATGATAGCCAAGACAAGCGCGGGAACGAGCGTACTCACAATAGTCACCACGCCGGCCAGGATACGGGCGATGAGAATGCGGTTGCGGGTCACGGCCTGCGTCGACAGGAAGGTGGACACCCGATTCACCCGATCTCCACACATCTGTCCGACACCAAGGATGCCAAAGCCAAGGAAGAGCAATCCTGCGACCATGCAGGCGATGAGAACCCCCGTGCCAACGATCTCGTAGACGATCATACAGATCAGCGTGGCGACGATGATCGCACTGAGGACGCAGCAGGCGCCGAAATAGGCGATGTGGTCGCAGATCTCGCGGGCGATGAGCTTGAGCATGTTACACCTCGCTTTCCTGAAGTGCGCCGGCCAACGCCGGTCTCGTGCATTCGATGAAGATGTCTTCGAGCGTCATCGGCATCTCGGTGCAGCTCTCCGGGCCGAAGGTCTCCAGGATGGCCTGTTTCTGGCGGTTCCAGTTGGCGACGGTCAGGACCATCTCGCGGCCCTGGGCCTGGCGGCGGATGATGTCCATGAGGTACAGGTCGTCCGGCGTCCGCTCGGGGAAGATCACCCGCAGCTTCTTGACGCGATTCTTGAGCTCGTCGAGACTGCAATCCACAACGAGCTTGCCTGCGACGAGGACGCCGATTCGGTCCGCGATCCGTTCGACGTCGGCCAGGATGTGCGAGCTGAACAGGATCGTGCGTCCCTGCCGCTGGATCACGTCGATGGCCAGTTCGAGGAACTGCCGCCGGGCCACCGTGTCGAGGCCCAGCGTCGGGTCGTCCAAAATCACCAGCTCGGGATCGATCGCCATCGCCAAAGCCAGGTTGAGTTGGGCCCTCATGCCGGTGGAGAGATCTTTGACCTTGCGGTCCAGGGGTAGCCGGAAGGTCCCCATGAGCTGCCCGAAGAACTCGTCGTTCCAGTGCAGGGACAGTCCCTTGCACAGGCCGATGAGCCGACGGACTTTGTAGCTCTGGATCAGATGGTGCCCCTCGGCCACGTAGCCGACCCGGCCATGGACATTCGCGGAGAGCCTCGTGGAGTCCTCGCCCAGGACCAGCGTTCGGCCGCGAGTGGGCGGCTCCAACCCAAGCAGAATGCGGATCAGGGTCGTCTTGCCCGATCCGTTGCGGCCGAGCAGGCCGTAGATGCACCCGCGAGGCACCTTCATGCCGATGCCGTCCAAGACGCACCGCCCGTCGTAGTACTTGACCAGATCCTCGATGACAATCGGGTTGTCAGTCATACCGACTCTCTCCTATTCCGAGGTCAGATTGAACTTCTCCGCCGCCGTGTTGAACCAGTCGGTGAGCGTCTGCTTGTCGATCTGCATATGAAAGGCCGCGACAACAATCCGCTCCATCTCATCGCAGATGAGCTTGCGTCGCACGGTCCGGCTCAGGGCGCTGTCGAGGCTCGCAACGAACGCCCCGGCCCCCGCCTTCGTGACGATGATCCCCTCCTGTTCGAGCTGGCGGTACGCTTTGGCGATGGTGTTGGGATTGATGGCGAGCTGCTGGGCGAGCTGGCGGACGGTGGGAAGCCTCTCATCCTTCGCCAAGTGGCCCAGCGCGATGTCGCGCTTCACCTGGTCGATGATCTGCAGGTACACGGGCCGGTCCGACGCGTTGTCGATTCGAAACTGCATGGGGCACCTTTTACTTGTACTACTATAACTAATACAAGTGTACTGCCACCCGGTTCGGTCGTCAAGCGTATTTCTGCATTTTTTTTGCGCCGCCCGCGCACGCGATCCCCCCGTCTGTCACGCGAGGGTACCCTGTCCCCTGATCGTCCTTCCCGCGCAAGCGGGAATCTACTCCATGGCACATGGCTCATCCCACGATTCCTGGATTCCTGCTTTCTTGGAGCGACCTTCGGCCGCAACCCCAATGCTCGATGGAGGAAAGGACGGGCGGGCCCGCTATCCATTCGAGTCGGCGTCCCATCGCAGGATCTTGACACATGCAGACGGCAAGCATATGGTGTCAATCGGTGCGGGCGGCCCCATGGAGAATTGGGGGGGGCGTTCCGGCCGACGCACCGTGCGACATCCGACAACAAGGGTGAGACGGGAGGCTTCCGTATGGCAAGAGCACGCAAGAGCTGGCGAGAGAAGCTGGAGAACCCGGTGCCGGGATTGCCCAAGGTGTGCGAGATGCCGGACAAGTGGGTCAAGACGATGGGCGGCCGGCATGTTCTGGTACCCACGCCGGGGATGGTCGATGAGCACATACGGACCGTGCCCCAGCGAAGGCTCACCACCGTCGGCAGGATCCGCCGGCGATTGGCGGAACCGTTCCAGGCCGACTCCACTTGCCCCCTGACGATCGGGATCTTCCTTCGCATCGTCTCAGAGGCCGCGGAGGAGGACCGCCAGGCCGGCAGGACGCCCATCACCCCCTGGTGGCGAGTGGTCAAGGACGACGGCAGCCTGAACCCGAAATTCCCGGGCGGAGTCGAGGGCCACGCCGAGAAACTCAGGAAAGAAGGCCACGAGATCGTCGCAGGCAAAGGCAAGAAGCCGCCCAAAGTGGTGGACTTCGAGAAATCCCTGGTGTAGCACCGGAATCTCTCGGTGGCGGATTGCACGGCCGTTGCAGAATTGGCAAGAACGATCAAGTACCACCCAGAGCGCCAGTGTACAATCACCTGCGAATCATGATTCAATCGTCTATGAAAGAGTCCACACGGAAACTGTATACTGAACGGATGCTGAGCGTCCTGGTCTTCATCCAGAAGAACCTGGACGAGGAGCTGTCTCTGGAAGAGTACGCCAAGGTTGCCCATTTCTCGCCGTACCACTTTCACCGCATCTTTCGCGGCATGGTGGGCGAGTCGCTGTACGAACATATTCGTCGCTTGCGGCTGGAACGGGCAGCCACGCGACTGAAGCACACGAAACGAACGATCATCGAGATCGCCCTGGAGGCAGGATATGACACGCATGAAGCCTTCACCCGGGCGTTTCGGACGCTGTGCGGCTGTAGTCCATCGCACTATCGGCAGGATAGGAACGAGACTCTTGCCACCAGGGCCGGCGTGCACTACCAGGAAGACGGCTCATCTCAACACCTGCGATTGCCAATGGGAGGCAGACCTATGGAAGTACGAATTGAACACCTGGAACCTCTGCGCGTGGCCTTCGTCCGACACGTCGGCCCCTACGATCAGGTGGGAACCGCCTGGGAACGGCTGTGTACACAACTGGGCAAAGACGGTCTGCTTGGACCCAAAGCCAGGTTCATCGGCATCAGCTACGACGACCCGGACGTCACACCTTCCGAGAGGATTCGCTACGATGCCTGTATCACCGTCGATGACAGCTTCGCGGCTCGAGACGACATGGGCGTCCAGACCATCGGCGGCGGCGAATACGCGGTCACCACCCATGTAGGTCCCTACAACCTGCTGAGCCGGACCTATGCGAAGCTGCTGGGCCAGTGGCTGCCTCGCAGTGGACGGGAACTGCGTTCGGAGCCATCGCTGGAGTTCTACCTGAACGCCCCCGAGTCCACCGACCCGGAGGATTTGATTACGGATATTTACGCGCCGCTTGAATCGGCCCTGTGAGGGAGTTGAACCATGGCATCGACGGACAAAATCGATCTGTACAGACTGCACAAAGACCAGTACGTTATGGCAAAGAAGCCGGTTCTCGTGACGATGGACGAGGCAACCTACCTGACCATCTGCGGGCGAGGCGCCCCCGGCGGGCCTGAGTTCAGCGACAAGGTCGGCTCTCTCTACGGGATGGCCTTCACCGTGAAGATGACCCGCAAGTTCGCGGGTCTACAGGACTATGTGGTGAGCAAACTCGAGGCCCAGTGGTGGCTCAATGAGGAGAGCCATGACTTCGGGAACGTACCCAAGGAACAATGGAACTGGAGACTAATGATCCGGACGCCGCCCATTGTCGGGCAGAAGGAACTGGATGACGCCGCGAAGAAGCTCATCGAAAAGGGCGGTGCTTCCTGCCCCGATCAGGTGAAGCTCGAAGCGATTACTGAGGGACTCTGTGTCCAGATGCTACACGTCGGCCCGTATGAGGAAGAAGGCCGTACGATCTGTATCATGAATGCGTTCGTCGAACAACAGGGTCTGGCCTTCCACGGTCGTCACCACGAAATCTATCTGTCGGACCCGCGTCGCATCCCCCCAGAGAAACTCAAGACCCTCCTCCGCCTGCCGGTCAGGAAGAAAAAGAGGTAATCACGCCATTGGAATTCAGGCAATTGACAGACAAGGCGAAGATCGAAGCGTTTCTACGGCTGGAGCCGGATTTGCATGTCTACAGCCTGGGCGATCTGGACGAGTTCTTCTGGCCGCAGACGACGTGGTACGGCCGGGAGAAGGCAGGCACGCTGCGAGAGATTGCGCTCGTCTACGCCGGCCAGGGGCCGCCGACAGTCGTCGGCATTTCGCGGCGACCCGTACCCCTGCGGAAGTTGTTGGCAGAGGTTGCCCCCCTGCTGCCGCCGCGATTCTACGCACATCTGAGTCCGGGCGTCGAGAAGGTATTCAAGAAGACGCATCGACTCTACCCACACGGCGTGCACTATAAGATGATCCTCCGGGACGCGTCGCGAGCCACAAGCATGGAATGTTCCACGGTCGGCCGACTCACGGCCAACGACCGCGATGATCTCCTCCGACTGTACGATGAGAGCTATCCAGGCAACTGGTTCGATTCCCGGATGCTAAAGACAGAGCAGTACTTCGGCCTGCGGGTCGAGGGTCGGCTGGTCAGCGTTGCGGGCGTCCACGTCTACTCCGAACAATACCGCGTGGCAGCCGTCGGCAACGTGGTCACGCATCCGGACCATCGCAGCAAGGGGTACGGCACACTCGTCACGGCCCGGCTGTGCCAATCGCTCCTGGAGAAGGTCGATCATATCGGCTTGAACGTGAAGGCCGACAACGAACCGGCGCTGGCCTGCTACGCCAGATTGGGTTTCGAGATTGTCGCCCCCTACGGCGAATTCACCATCGAGAAGACATAGAGACCGTCACCGTTCAGCACGCTCTTCACTGTTTCGCGGCTTTGACAAGCGAATTCATACCCTCATCGCGGTGAATCAGTTCGATCTGAGCGAAGCCGGCGGATGCGAGATCTTCGCGGAATTCGTCGAGCGTGAAGGTGCCGCCGCCTTCGGTACCGACGAGCATGTTGACGGCGAACATGGCTCCGGCGGGCGGCCGGGTCCGGCCGGCATCCATCACGACATCCCGGATCACGAGAACGCCATGCGGCGCAAGGGCCGCATGGATCTTGGCGTAGAGGGCGCGATTCTCCTCGCGGGAATTCTGGTGCGCGATGGCGCTGAGCCACGCGAAGTCGGCTCCGCCCGGCATCGGGTCGATGTTGTAGTCCCCTGCCACGAGAGTCACGCGGTCGGCCAGACCCGCACGGGCAAGTCGCTCCCGAGCCAACGGCGTTACCTGGGGCAGGTCGAACAGCACGGCAGTAGCATCGGGCACGGCCAGAAGAAACGCGATGGTCCAGGTGCCTGAAGCACCGCCGATGTCGAGCATCCGCTGGAACCGCAGGGGCATGAGCTTAGCGACAACCTGCGGCGCGACGGTTTCGCTGAAGTTGTTCATCGCGCCGATGAAGGACTCACAATCGGCGGCCTCGCCTCGGATGCTCGGTGCCCTCTCGGCCGGCCGGCCCGTCCGCACGACCCGGGCGAGCTGCGCCCATCGGCGCAGGCAGTTGGCCTGATGTCGCACTCCCGGGAGGATATTCGTCGGCGAGTCCTCGGTCAGTAATTCCGCGATATCCGGCGGAACTCCGTAATTGTCGCCCTGCTTGGCCAGCAGTCCAAGGGCAACAAGGGCGTCAAGAAGCACTTCGGTCGCGTGCGGGTTGGCGTTGATCCTCCTTGCGACGACCGCGGCCGTGGCCGATCCATCCCCGAGGGCCGTGAACAGATCGAGATCGGCGGCTGCCGTAATGACGCAGGCCGCCTGGAACCCACGTGCGGTCTCCAACAGTCTGTCAGCACTCCACATCCTGGCCCCCCTTCAACAGGCAGTGTTCGGCAGTTCGGTCAGTCGAGCGACTCGACGTAGACGTTGCGGAACTCGATCGGGCCGCCTTCGCTCTGGAGGCAGATGAAACCGGAGGTGACGGACGCCCCGGTTCCTGCGTTCTGCGCGATCCCGTTCACGAGGCAGCGAACGGTGTCGCCCTGGCAATAGATGTCATAGCTGTTCCATTGGCCGGCGGGGACTTCGCTCGTAGGCAGCTTCTTCTCGATGACCACGAACTGCTTGGCCGCGTTCGTGCGGTCTGTGCCATCCACGGTGAGCCCCGCGCCGTTCATGAGGACCAGATCGCCCGCGCTGCCGGCCTTGAGCTGGAACTCGATGCAGACGGGCCAGACCTTGTCGGCGCCGTTGACATGCAGGAGCACGCCGCTGTTGGTCGGGGTCCCGGGCCATCGCCACTCGACGTGCAGGTGATAGTCGCTGTAGCTGGTCTTGGTGCGGATGTAGCCATTGGCCGTGCCGGTGCAGTGAAGATTGCCGTTGCGGACTTGCCACACGTCGTTGACATCCGCGGCGGGATCGGCAACGACCCGCGTCCAGTCGGCGAAGTCCTTGCCGTTCCATAGTACCGTCTTCTTCCCACCCGATTTGCCTGCCCCTGTGCTGTGGCAACCCGTGAGGATCGCCAGAGACATCAACGCCATAACACACAGCCCGGTCTTGCCCGTTGTCCGCACCATGATCCTGCCCTCACTAACGCAAGCGACTATCCTACTGCGATACCCACACAACAGGATGGGCGACACCTTGTGCCGGCCCATCCACCACTCTACTTACCGCATTCGCGGGATTTCGGTCAACGAGAAAACGCCAAGGCAGACGGGAGGCTACTTGGGGGGCTCGCCCCGCAGATGCTGCTGGGCCCAGACCGAGAATCCTGAGCCTGCCAGCAACACGCCACCGAAAAGCAGTTGGACGCCGTTCATCCGCTCGTGAAACAGGATGCTCGACATGCTGAATACGACGAACGGCTGGGCGAGGACCACCAGCATAGGGATCGTCGCACCGATCCGCCGGATGGCCGTGTAGTAGAAAACGTGGGCCAAGGCAATGGCCACAACGGCCGAAATCAGCACCGCAGCCCAGCCTCGCACGTCAAGAGTCAGAGCCTGCGACGGGTCGCCGAAAAGAAACGCACACACCGACAGCCCCACCGCCGCGTAGATGCTCATCACGGAGAAACTCGCTCGCGGATCGATGTCCTGGAACGCAATCCGCACGGAGATGGTGTAGACGCCCCACATGAAGGCTTGCGCCAGGGCAATGACAATCCCCGTGAGGGTGCCCGCGGCCGAGAAGTCGTCCTTGAAGGCGATAACTCCGACGAGACCTCCCAGCGACAGGAGAAAGCCCAGCCAGAACCGGATGCTTCGGACCAGCGGTCTTTCCTCGCGAAAAACGATCAGCGAGAAACCGGCCACCCACAGAATGGAGGTCTTGGACAGCATCGTCATGAACGCCGGACCGATGTAGTAGAAGCCCGCCGCCCAGAGACTCTGCATCGCGATGTTCGCCACCGACGGCAGAAGGGCCCTCCGCCAGGTGCTTGGGTCGAAAGTGCCCTTGGCCGTCGAATGCAGAAGGAACGGCAACCAGAACAGACCGGCCACGGAGTACCGCAGGGCGTTCTGCGTCCAGGAATCCGTGCAACTCGAGAGGTACTTGATGAACAGCGGCCCGAGTGACCAGCCGACCAGCGCCCCGAGACTCGCCGCAGTCGCGACCATGTCCATCCGGCCGATCCTTGCCGAGTGGCTCATTTCAGCATCTCGACAACGATCCGGGCGGTTTCCTCGCTCGCCTTCTTCCGCGTCAACGGCTCGACCACATCGATCAACTCGTTGCTGATCCGCGACAGGCACTCGCGGTCCCGCAGGTAGCCATCGACTCGCTGGAGGATCGGCTCGATAGATGTGAAGTACGGCATGAACTCCGGCACGACTTCCCGGTCAGCCAAGAGATTCGTCAGCGTGAAGAATTTGGCATAGACCAGCCATCGCCCGATCAGATGCCACAGGAACCGGTTGGTCTGGTACATAATCACCATGGGACAGCCCGAGGAGGCGACCTCCAGCGTCGCGCTGCCGCTGGCGACAATCGAGAAGTCCACGCGGTGCGCGGTGTCACGGACCGTATCGACGGAGTACTCGCAGGCGAAGTCCGGGATCTGCATCTGCTCCAGCAGTCGCCGGCGTTCCTGGCTGGCCGCGACCGAGACGAAACTCGCATCCGGGTACTTCTGCTTCAGCCGGACCGCGATCCGCTGCATGGGTTTCCAGAGCGATTCGATTTCCGCCAGCCTGGAACCCGGCATCAGGGCGATCCTCGCGCGTCCCGGCTCGAAACGAGAGTAATCCTTGCGAAAGCTCGTCAGGTCGCTCGGCAGCCGGTCCAGGAGCGGATTGCCGACAAACGTCGTGTCCACCCCCCGCTGGCGGAACCACGGTTCTTCGAAGGGCAGGATACAGCACAGCTTGTCGCAGAGCCGCCGGAGCTTGCGAATCCGCCATCCGCCCCAAGCCCAGAGCTGCGGCGCAACGTAGAACAGGGTTTTGACGCCGGCCTTCTTGGCGGCCTTGGCGACGTGGAAATTGAACGAAGGCGAATCGCACACGATCATCAGATCGACCGGGTGTTCCTGCAGATACCGCCGGACCCGTCGCACCAGCTTGTAGAAGTGTCCGACGTGGGCGATGGCGGTATAGGTCATGACCGCCCTGCCGACGGTGCTCTCAATGACCTCGCAGCCTGCGGCCGCCATCTTGGGCCCGCCGATCCCCACGAACTCGATCCCTGGGCCGGTCCGCTTGAGCGCAGAGATCAGCCCCGCACAGTGCACGTCGGCACTGGGGTCGTTCACACTGACGAACACGCGTCTGTTCTGCCCATCTGCCATAGCCAGGAATCGCCAATTTCTACCACCTCCGCTACCAAACATCAATCACAAGATCGCGGCTGCCCGTTTCAACGACATCGTTGGCAATGGAAGCTCGCCCCCAGAAGAAACTCTTGACTTTCTCCTGAACAATATATAACTATGTGAGTATATTATCACATAGTTGGAGTCCCATGATGATAGATAGAACGAAAGCTCTGCTCTTCGAACGGCAGGCGGAGATTGCCAAGGCGGTCGCCCATCCGCTTCGGATCGCGGTTCTTGACTTTCTCAAGGACGGCGACAAGTGCGTCTGCGACATCGCCGAGCAGATCGGGTCGGAGCGGTCGAACGTCTCTCGGCACCTGACGTTGATGGTCCGCGCGGGGGTGCTGAGCTGCCGCAAAGACGGACTCAAGGTCTTCTACACGCTCAAAACACCCTGCGTGGCGGACTTCCTTGGCTGTGTCTGCCGTGTGCTCAAACAACAGGCCAAGGACAACGAGAAGCTGCTGGCGGCGCTGTGACGGAGATTGCGAATGGATTTCAAGAGTGAATGGAAGAAGCTCCTTCTGATCGTCGCGGCGTTCCTGGCGTTCTTCTATCTGCCCGTGGGCAGGCCGCGATTCGACAGCGCCGTGATGGAGTCGCTGCAACTGGTGCGCTGGTATGCCCGCGAGCACGTGCTGCTGTGCCTGGTGCCCGCGTTCTTCATCGCCGGGGCGATCTCGGTGTTCGTCAGTCAGGCATCCGTGATGAAGTACCTCGGCGCCAAGGCCAACAAAGTCCTGGCCTATGGCGTGGCTTCCGTCTCCGGCAGTGTTCTGGCGGTATGTTCGTGCACGGTGCTGCCTCTGTTTGCAGGCATCTACAGGATGGGCGCGGGTCTCGGGCCGGCCACTGCATTTCTGTATTCCGGTCCCGCGATCAACGTCCTGGCCATCATTCTGACGGCTCGCATCCTCGGCCTGGAGCTTGGCATCGCCCGTGCGGTCGGCGCAGTCGCCTTCAGCATCATCATCGGTCTGCTGATGCACCTGATCTATCGCAAGGAGGAGACCGCCAAGGCGGCGAGCCAGATGGCCATGCCAGAGCCCGTGGTGACACGGCCATTGTGGAAGAACGGATTGTACTTCGCCTCCATGGTGGGCATCCTCGTGTTCGCCAACTGGGCCCGCAGTGGAGACACGCGAGCCCTGTTCCTATGCTGTCCCGGCGGACTGAGGACATACGCCGTCGAAGGAAGGGTCGTCCAGAAGACCGAGCAGGTCGTGACGATGGTAAGCGATTCCGGAGAGATACGGACGCTGCCCACCGCGTTGCTACAGGGCGTGGAGACTGTCCAGAAGAGCTCCGTCAACGAACGGATCTACCAATTCCGCTGGACGGTCGTCCTGGCCTTGCTGGCCGGATTTGTCTTCATGGTCGGCCGCTGGTTCGGTCGGGACGAGAGGGCCGAGTGGGTCCAGGCAACCTGGGGCTTCGCCAAGCAGATTCTGCCCCTGCTGCTATTCGGTGTCCTCATTGCCGGCTTCCTGTTGGGCCGACCCGGACCAGACCACGAGGGAATCATCCCGGCCACCTGGATCAACTGGGCAGTCGGCGGAAACTCCCTCCGCGCGAACCTGCTCGCCTCGGTCGCCGGGGCATTCATGTACTTCGCCACGCTGACGGAAGTGCCGATCGTGCAGGGGCTTATGGGTTCGGGGATGGGCAAAGGTCCGGCCCTGGCGCTACTGCTGGCAGGCCCCGCTTTGTCGCTACCCAGCATGTTGGTCATCCGCAGCATCATGGGGACGCGAAAGACCATCGTTTTCGTTTCGCTGGTGGTCGTGATGGCCACGATCTCCGGCATGTTCTTTGGAGCATTCTTCTAAACCACAGGGAATACACATATGAAGAAACTATACATCCTTGGTACGGGGTGCCCGAAGTGCAAGAAGCTGGCGGAGAACACCGAGGCAGCCGCCAAGGCGCTGGGCATCGACTACGATATGGTGAAAGTGACCGACATCAATGAGATCATGAAGTTCGGCGTGATGATGACGCCGGCCCTGGCCGTGGACGGCCAGGTGAAGGTCGTGGGCAAGGTGCCCTCGCCCGACGAGATCAAGAAGATGCTGGCATAAATGCCACACAAAGGATAGAAAGGACAATCGATGAGTGCTCAGCAGTCGTGCGGATGCGGCGGAGTGAAACTGATTTTTGCGTGCTGCGGTGCGGCGGATGTGGGAGAAATCGCCGACAAAGCCGCAAGGAAACTGACTCGAGAGGGAGTAGGACGCATGTTCTGTACAGCAGGCCTGGGCGGACGGATCAGCGGCATTCTCAAGACAGCGGAGGGGGCCGATAGCATTCTCGCGATCGATGGCTGTCCGCTCAATTGCGTCAAATCGAGCCTGGAGCAGGCAGGGTTCAGCACCTTCAAGCATCTGCGGTTGGTGGATCTCGGCTTGGAGAAAGGTAAGAGCCCGGCGAGCGAGGAGAGTGTCAACAAAGTGGCGGCGCGAGCAAGAGAGATGATTTGCACATAGAAAGGGTCGCACATGGCCATTCGATGTGGTCTTGTCGTAGTCGCATGCTTGTCGTGCCTGGGTTGTCGAGCGTCGGCCCCTTCGGATCGCGGAGTCCCCGTTGTGTCAGCGGACGATCCACAAGCTGCTCGTGTCGGGACCGACCCTGCGGCCCAAGATGGCGTGGTGTTCGCCTATTATTTCCATCGGACGTTTCGCTGTTACTCGTGCTCGGCGATGGAGGTGGCCGCTGTCGATGTGATGGAGGAACACTTCGCCCGGCAGATGGAGGATGGGCAGGTGGTCTGGACGCTGGTGAATATCGAAGACCCGACGACCACGGCTCTCCAGCAGCAACTCGAGGTCCGAGGCAACGGATTGGTTCTGGCCCGGATGGAGAATGGCGTGTATAAAGACTCGAAGAGACTGGATGAATTGTGGGGGCTCATGGACCGCCCGGACGCCTTCTCAAAATACCTGGTCGATGAGGTCAATGCACGTCTGAGCCCGGTGCCAGACAGGTGAGATGATGGTGATGCTGGCGCAGTATTGCTGTAGGGAGAGCAGGACGAATCTCGTGATCCTGCTGGCTACTGCAATAAGCATGTGGTGCATCTTCGTATGGGTTCCTTCGGTGCTGAAATCGAAAGGAGAGGTTATGACTAAGACGTTGAAAATCGTTGTGGTCGCAGGGCTGATCCTGTCCGCGACAGCGATCCTGCTCATCAAACAGCGAGGGAAAGAGGGAGTCTCCTCGCAGGGCCTGACGACGCCCGCCGCGGCTGCCTCGCCGGCGACATCGGGTCTGCCTCGCCTGGTGGACCTGGGGGCGGACAAGTGCATTCCGTGCAAAATGATGGCTCCAATCCTTGAGGAACTGCGGGAACAGTACAAAGGCAGGTTGGACGTGCTCTTCATTGACGTATGGAAGAATCCCAACGCGGGCGCAGAGTACGGCATCAAGCTGATCCCGACGCAGATCTTCTTCGACACCGCCGGAAAGGAGTTGTTCCGTCACGAGGGCTTCTTCTCCAAGGAGGACATCCTGGCCAAGTGGAAGGAGTTTGGGGTAGACCTATCGGTATCCAGTTCAGACACACCGGCATTCGAGCGGCTCACCGCGGCCAAGCCTGATGAGCGTCCGAAGGACAGCATCTGCTACATGTGCGATGGGAACATCGACGCCAAGACCCTCGTTACCGTCCAGACGGACAAAGGCCCGGTTCGGCTCTGCGGTCCCCACTGTTACTTCATCCTGTATTCGTGCCTGACCGAGGACAAGGCCGGCTTCGAGAAGAAGGTGACTGTCACCGACTCGGCCACAGGCAAGCCGGTCCCGATCTCGGAGGCCGCATTTCTCTCTGGCGAGGATGAAGCCACAGGCAGACCCTGGATCAAGACTTTCGCCAGCAGGGATGCCGCCGTTGCGGAGCGGACCGCCAGCGGAGGAAGCACGCTGACCCTGGATACCCTTGCATACAGGGAATTGTCGCATCGCTGCGGGTTCTGCGACCGCGCGTGTTATCCCCAGGATGCTGCCGAGGTGATCGTCGAAGGCGGCGTGCAAACCTGGGGCTGCTGCTCGCACTGCGCCTTGGGCGTGGCCGCCCGGATGGGCAAGAACATCGAGGTGCGAGAGAAAGACCGGCTGACGAAGCAACGCATCGTTGTCAAGACGTTCGATGGAAAGATCGCATCACTGGAGCCGGCGACGGCCGTCGCGTGGTTCGGCCAGCGACAAAAACCCGACGGAACCTGGGCGTCGGCCGGGTGCTTCCACCAGGGCTTCTTCACCGGCGCCGACAACCTCAAGAAGTGGGTCGAGCAGAATCCCTATGAAACGGGCAAGCTCATCAGCATCAGCCAGGCGCTGGCCGACAAGATGAAGCTCTCGCCCGAGCAAATCCAGAAAGCCTGCAAGATCGGCGAGTGCTCGCCAAAATAACTGACATGGATCCACATCCGGAGATCATGATCATGATGAATAGGAAGGTTCTTTCGGCAACCGCTATTATCGTGCTTGGAGTGTCGCTCGTTCCGGCCTGTGCGGCCGACGTTCCAGCCAAACCCGCTCTGGTGTGCGAGGTCTATCCCGGCCTGGCGTCGCACGGCCTAACCTATGCAAGGCTCTCCGACCTGCCGTCCGGCATAGTTCTCAGATCAGGCGATGTCACCATCAAGGACACGGATATCGCGAATGAGATCGCCAAGATGCCTCAGGAGACACAGGCTCAGCTCAAGAAGAATGCCTTCTTCATGTTGGAGAATCTGGCGATGCGTCACCTGATCCTCTCGCTGGCCAAGGCCCAGACCTCCGAACAGAAGGACGCCACAACACTTGGCGACCGAGAATTGATCCAGGGGTATCTCAGAGAATTGGCTGCCAACGTGGACGTCAACGACGCAGAAGTGGCCCGGTTCTACGAGGAGAACAAGGACGCCTGCGGCGGGGCTGCCCTGGACCAGGTGAAGGACCAAATCAAGCAACTCGTGTTGCAGGAGAAGCAGGGAAGACTGGTCGATGAGCACATTCGCACAATGGGCCAACGCGTGTCCATCGAGGTTTCCGCATCCTGGACGAAGGAACAGTCCATCCTGGCCAGGGACAACCCCGTGGACAAGGCCCGATCCAGCGGCAAACCTTCGCTGGTCGATTTCGGCTCCACGGGCTGCACGCCCTGCGACATGCTCGCTCCCATCCTGGAAACGCTGAAGGAGAAGTACGCCGGCAAGGTGAACGTGCTGTTCGTCCACGTCGGCCAAGAGCAGATTCTCGCCGCCCGGTACGGCGTCCAGACCATCCCGATCCAGTTCTTCTACGACAAGAACGGCAAGGAAGTGTTCCGGCACACAGGGTTCTGGCCACAGGTGGAAATCGAGAAGAAACTGGCCGAAATGGGAGTCCAATAGAGCATGGAGAGGCTGTTCACCGCTCTGACGCACGCCATCGAGGGCACGCCGGCCATCGCCGTGGCCGCCACATTTGTGTGGGGAATCCTCAGCATTCTGCTGAGCCCGTGCCACCTCGCGAGCATCCCGCTGATCGTGGGCTTCATCGACAAACAGGGCCAGATGTCCACGCGACGGGCTTTCGCCATCTCGGCCCTTTTCGCGGGGGGCATTCTGGTTACCATCGCCCTGATCGGGGCGATCACCGCCGCCGCCGGTCGCATGCTGGGCGACGTGGGGCCCTACGGCAACTACTTCGTCGCGGCCATCTTCTTTCTCGTCGGCCTGCACCTGCTCGACGTGATCCCAATGCCCTGGTCCGGCCCGGGCCAAGTCGGCATGAAACGAAAAGGCCTGCTCGCGGCATTGATCCTGGGCCTGGTGTTCGGGATCGCCATCGGCCCGTGCACCTTCGCCTACATGGCCCCCATGCTCGGCGTGACCTTCAAGCTCGCCTCGACGCAAGCGGTATATGGGGCACTACTGCTGCTCGTGTACGGCGTGGGTCACTGCTCCGTGATCGTGGTAGCCGGCACTTCGACCGGCTGGGTGCAGCGATACATGAACTGGAACGAGCAATCCAAAGGCGCCATCATAGTCAAACGAATCTGCGGCGTCCTCGTCCTGCTGGGAGGACTGTACCTGATCTACACCGCACCATAAGGAACCGGACGCTTTAGACTGGCGACACAACAACCATGAACAAAGGAGGACTGAACATGAATCGAAGGGAATTCCTGACAACCACGCTCGCCGCCGGCGCAACGACATCGACCGTATCAGCCGCAACTCAGGGCGGGAAGACTGTCAAGATCATCGGCCTGTCATGCAGCCCCCGCAAGGGCAAGACAACCGCCGCCGCACTGACGATCTGTCTCGATGCCGCCAAGGCGGTCAATCCGACGATCACGACCGAGTTGATCGAGCTGGCGGGCCGTAATATCGGTGTTTACGACCCCGCCGATCCGAAGGCAGTCCAAGGCGGGTTCGCCGATCTGATCCCCGTCCTGTCCAGTCCCGATGTCGCGGCCATTGTGGTCGGAACCCCCGTCTACTTCGGCAACATGAGTTCGCTGTGCAAGGCATTCCTCGACCACTGCATGGTCTTCCGCCAAAAGGAGTTCGCCCTGTCCGGCAAGGTGGGCGGCGTGGTCGCGGTCGGCGCCGGCCGCAACGGCGGCCAGGAACTGACCCTCCAATCCGTCCAGGCTGCTCTGATGGGCCAGAACCTGATCATCGTCGGCGACGGCCGACCCACCAGTCACTTCGGGGCCACGCTCATCAACACCAACGACGACATCAGCAAGGACGAATTCGGGACCGGTACCGCGAAGAATCTCGGCCGCCACGTCGCCGAGGTCACCCTGAAACTCGCAGCCGGGACAAAGTAGACACGCGGCAATAGCTGATGCCGACACAGATGAAGGCGTTTATCGCATTCGGGATACCAGCGGAGAGAGCATGGGAATACCCCAGGTTCCCGCTGGTATCCTGCAAAGCGTGAAACGCCATTGGTTGCAGCCAAAGACCGAGGTGGGGCCCATCACTGCACAGAAGACTCGGCCCACTCCGGAGTACTCCACGCCAAGTAGCAGGAATGACATTGAAATTGATAAAGCCACCTTGGTTCCGTGTCGATATATGTGTGTAGCGACTGATAATCCATCATGAGACTGCATCGCCATAACGCAAGAATGAGTATTGGGAAACGCGAGGCAAGACTGCCAAATGAACTGACGAATTGACGGAGAAGCGGGCACAACTGGTGCCTGAACCTGATGGCTGCGCAGGTATGGTTGAGCAACACATGGTAAGCCTTAGTCCATACGAAAGCAGAAGAGCATGATCGCACAAACGTTCGAGGATCTGAGTCAGGCTTTGAGAGTACTGGCAGAGGTACGAATCGGGGCAAATGCCCTGTTTACGGTCGACTTCGACGAGGCCGTTGGCAACATTGAAAATGGGCTGACTGGCGTACTCAACGCGTTCCACAGCTTGTATGATGCAATGAAACGGTCCAAACGGACGGGACTTGATTGGTATAAATCAGCGGAGTTGTGCACCATGCTGGCTCTAAGGAATGCTCGCCATCATAACCTCTGCCACAAGGTACGGACTCTTTTCCGTTATCATCTCGATACAGTCACTCCGCCGACTCGCCGACACAAATATCTCTTCGTGGACTTTGCACCGGGCGAAGCGGACGTATCAACCTTCGATGTGCCTCTTTCTCTGAGCGATTTGCAGGAACTGTTGTTACTGCCTCAAGATCATTCAAGGCTGGGAAAAGGTACACATGGCCTGATCAGCAAATACATCGATATGGATAGTTGCATAGCTCATGCGGCCGACCACGGACTGCTGGCAACACAGGTATTCTTCAACGTGGTGCCCCTTATCGTGAATGCCGGAATTGCGCTCCATCCCCACATCAGAAATGATATTGTCTGTAAATCAACAGAGAGTGGTCATTTCAACTTTCACTTCAGAGAGGTTCTCCCTGCAACTACCACCAAACACGAATACCAGGTGTTCGACTTCTGGAGGCCGTGAATATCCTACCAAGCGCGGGACTGGTGTTGGCTTGAGCGTTGGTTTCTCGAACAGTGCTGAGGAGAGATTCCCATGGAGCATGCGGATCGAGAAGAACAATCTGTGTCATCGTGCCGCGGCAAATGGTCACAACGAGGCGTTCCACATCGCGGCTGGACTTGTGTGGGCCTTGAGGACTTGGGGGAACCTCAAATGGAGTGTGAAATGTGTGAATCACAGACAATTCGCTACGTCCATCACATGCGGCACCCGGACTACCCCGAGGTTCTCGGTGTCGGATGCATCTGCGCAGGACATATGGAAGGGAGTATAACGGCCGCGCGTATCCGAGAATCTGCAATGCAGCGTCGCGATGGACAACGGAAGCGGTGGATCACCCGTAAGTGGAGAGTCTCGGCCAAGGGCAACCCTTGGATTCGAGTGGGTGGTTTCAGGGCAACTGTGTATAGACGACGCAATGGGTGGGGCGCAACCGTGAGCACAGAGAACAACTCGTTCGTCCAACACAGTCAGAAGGACTATCCATCTGTCGACGATGCAAAACTCGCGGCCTTCGACCTCATCACCGGCCTGTTATCCAACAAACCAACATGACTTGCAGGACCAGATAGATCAACCTTAGAATCTTGCCATCTCACCTCTGGGCATCTATATGACAATGGTGGAAGGGAGATTGGGGCTTTCCGGATTGGGCATCACCTGCTGCTTTGCGGACGAGATCACCAAGTCCATGTTCTGTACGACACCGCACAGAACATGTCTTGACGTTGTAGTGCTATAACGTTATACTGTCATGATGTTATACGCTCGGTTCCACATTAGGAGATATTGCATATGGCGTCGCTGAGCAAGAGAGCCACGGTGTACTTCGATCCTGCGATCCACAGGGCACTGAAGATCAAAGCCGCAGAAACGACACGATCCATCTCGGACATCGTCGACGATGCCCTCCGTCGCGAGTTGGCGGAAGACGACGAGGATCTGCGTGCCTTCGAGGAACGGGCCGAGGAAAGAAGGGTCTCCTTTGACAAGGTTCTCAAGGACCTGAAGGCCCATGGCAAGATATAAGCTCGAAATCACGTCGTCGGCCGCCAAGGAACTATCCGATATCCCCCGAGAAGATCTACGACGGATCGTGACCAGGATTCAGGCTCTTGCCGACGATCCTCGTCCCCCGGGAAGCAAGAAGCTCTGCGCACAGGAAAAATACAGAATCAGACAAGGCGACTATCGAGTCCTGTACCGGATTGAGGATGACATTCTGGTCGTCTACGTCGTCAAGATCGCCCACCGGCGAGACGTCTACCGCTGACCTGCCGCTTTCGGCTTCTTATGCCGCACACGCTGGAACGTGAGCCTCTGAAGATCGAACATTTTTCCAGTTGACTCGTGAAATGCCATGGTTATAATTCGTCATATGGCGAAATATGATAGGTGAGTATGCGTGAGATTCTGGAGATAGCCAAGGCGATGGCCGATGGGAATCGGCTTCGCGTCCTGATGGCGCTGGTGGGCGGCGAGCTGTGCGTCTGCCAGATCGTCGAGTTGCTGGAACTGGCCCCCTCGACCGTGTCCAAGCACATGTCCATCCTGCGGCAGGCGAGGCTCGTTGAGAGCCGCAAGGATGGGCGATGGATGCACTACCGACTGCCCGACCGGGATGCCCCGAAGGCCGTCAAGGACGCTGTGACGTGGGTCCGGCGCAACCTTGCGGATTCGCCCCAGTTGGCACAGGACAGGAAAAGGCTGGAGGCCATCCTTGCGATGGACCCAGAGGAAATATGCAGAAGGCAATGCAAAAGTTGAAGGTGCTGTTCCTCTGCACGGGCAATTCCTGCCGGAGCCAGATGGCCGAGGGCTGGGCCCGGCGACTCAGGGGCGATGTGATCGAGCCCTATTCCGCCGGCGTCGAGACACACGGGCTCAATTCGAACGCCGTGAGGGTGATGGCCGAAGCTGGCGTGGACATCTCCGGACACCGCTCCAAACACCTGGACGAGGTCAGAGACATCCCGTTCGACTACGTTATCACAGTCTGCGACAACGCCCACGAGTCATGTCCGCTGTTTCCCGGCAAGACAAAGATCATTCACGTGGGGTTCGACGATCCGCCCAGACTGGCGAGGGACAGTACCAGCGAGCAGGAGACGCTCGCCCCCTACCGGCGGGTTCGAGATGAGATCAGGCGGTTCATCGAGACACTCCCGGAGGCATTGACCACGAACAAGACAACATAGGAAAGGGATATGACCATGGTTGCGGATCACGATCCGGACAAGACAGAACAAATTCGAGAGGCCGTCCGTGACGGCTATGGCAAGATTGCCAGGACCGGGGGATCGTGTTGCTCGTCCTCCTGCTGCGGCTCGGGAACCGCCGGACAGGTGGCCAAGAGCGTGGGGTATAGCGAAGCGGAACTGGCCACGCTGCCGGAGGGGGCCAACATGGGCCTTTCCTGTGGAAACCCGACGGCCATCGCTTCCCTCAAGGCGGGCGAGGTGGTCCTGGACTTGGGCAGCGGCGGAGGGTTCGACGTGTTCATCGCGGGACCCAAGGTCGGCCCGACGGGGCGAGTGATCGGCGTGGACATGACGCCCGATATGGTGAGCAAGGCCCGCCAAGGCATCGCGGCCTACAGGAAGCGGGCGGGCCTCGACAACGTCGAGTTCCGGCTGGGCGAGATCGAACACTTGCCGGTCGCCGACGCCGGCGTGGACGTGGTGATCTCCAATTGCGTGCTGAACCTCTCGCCGGACAAGCCGCAAGTCTGGCAGGAGATCGGGCGAGTGCTGAAGCCCGGCGGGCGAGTCGCCATCTCCGATCTGGCCCTCCTCAAGCCACTGCCCGAGGAAGTGCGGCAAATGGTCGAAGCCCTCGTCGGCTGCATCGCCGGCGCCGTGCTGGTGGACCAGACCCGCGCCATCGCCGAAGCAGCCGGCTTGGTTGACATCGTCCTGACACCCAAGCTCGGATACGTAGATGCCATGGTGGATTGGAACGACCCGCTCTACCGCAAGATCATCGAGCATCTACCCCAGGGAGCGAAGGCGGGTGACTACATCACCAGTCTCGAGGTCACGGCGAGGAAAGGGTCAGGGCGAGCGTGTGGCGCACATGAGCCACCGCAACGGGTATACACGCCGGCAGTGGGCGAACTGGTCGCCATTGGCGCCGCCATCGCAGCCAACTGCGAGGCATGTTTCAAGTACCACTCCGCGCAGGCCTGCAAACTCGGGGTATCGCAGGAAGACATGGCCTGCGCCGTGACCATGGCCCAGAAAGTGAAAGAGGCACCCGCCCGGGCCGTGCTGGAGCTGGCAAATAAGCTCCTGGGACGCACCGCCTCGGCGGAAGAAGCAGGGTCTCCCCCGGCGGGCACCTGTTGTGGAACACAAGGGATTGCTGATGGTCGTGCCAGTAAGACATCACCCGACGGGAAGAGTTGCTGTTCGTGAAAACCGAGAAAGAGAGGAATGACCAATGAACGCACCGAATGAAGAGCAGAAGCAGACTGACAACATGGAATTGCTGAAACAACAGGCATCCGCCTGTACGACAGGGTGCGCCTGCCACGGCACTGGATCGGGCCGATTGCGTTGGGTCCTGGGGATTGTCGTGCTGCTGGCCGCCGCGACGCTGGTGGCGCGGGCCGTGGTCAAGAACCACGGAGTGTCAACAGAGCCAGCCGTGCCTGCCTTTGCGCCGCTTGCCCCGGCCACAGCAGCCGAGAGTCAATCTCCTGCAAATCCGCCCGCAGCCACCGAAGCAGTAGAAACAGGCGTGGGCAAGGGCATCGCCTCGCTTTCCGAGTTGAATGCTGTGGCTGCTGCGACCGACGCCGTCTTCGTGTACGTCCCCGGGAAGGAAGGATCGGCCGGCAATCCACCCGCGGCGGCCATGAAGAGCGCCGCAAGCCGGATCGAGTCCCAGGGATACAAGGCCGCCCTGTTCACCCTCGATACGGGTTCTCGCGATTACCAGCAACTCACGGCACAGATGTCCGTGCCGGGGGTCCTGGCGATGGTCAAAGGGCGAGGAATGAGCGCAGTCACCGGCGACATCACGGAGACGAAGCTCATTCAGGGCTTTGTGGCCGCATCGAGCGCGGGCGGCTGTGGACCAGCGGGCTGTGGACCGGCTGGGTGCGGACCGACGGGCTGCACACCGACGGGGTCCAAGTAATATGCTCAAGACGCTTACAGACGCGCTTCAAGCAGCCAGCATGGGGCCTGCCGCGTTGCCGTTGGCTTTCCTGTTGGGAGTGGTCAGCGCCGTCGCCAGTGCCTGCTGCACTCTGCCGGCGATGGGCATGCTCGTGGCCTACTCGGGCACGCGAGAAAACACGAGCCGACGAGCGGCATTCACGTCCGCGATCTGGTTCTTGATCGGAACCACGCTGGCGTTGATCATTCTCGGGTTTGTCGCAGGTTTCGTCGGCCAGACGGCGCAGGCGTTCCTCGGGCGGTATTGGAAAGTATTCGCGGGAGTGGTAGCGGTCCTGCTGGGGCTGGCGACCCTCAAGATGCTTCCCTTCCATCTGCCGAAACGTGTTCAGAAAGACGGTAGTGCCTCCGCCTCCGGCGGGAAGATGGGCGCAGCACTGGGAGGGCTGTTTCTGGGCGGTGGTGTGGCGGCATTCTCCCTGTGCTGTAATCCAGGAATATTCATCGTCCTCGGCGCCAGTGTGTTGTTGGGCCGCGTCGTGTGGGGCATGGTGCTCATGGCGGCCTTTGCTGTGGGCTTCAGCCTGCCGCTGGCCGCCATCCTCTTCGGGGTATCGTTTGGCAAGGCATCCCTCAAGATGCAGAAGGTGGACGCGGCGATCCGAACCGTTGCTGGTGTTCTGCTGGTCGGCGCGGGCCTGTATTTGTTGGCGTCATTTTGACAAAGAAAGAACATCGAAGATGGCAAAACTGATAGAAGTATTCGATCCGCCCATGTGCTGCTCCAGCGGGGTGTGCGGACCGAAGGTGGATAAGAAGCTCGTGCAGTTCAGCGCCGCGATGGAATGGCTGCGAGGTCAAGGCATCCAAGTGGAGCGATACAACCCGACTCAGCAATACGACGCGTTCGTCAACAACGCAGCGGTCGTGAGCACGATCAATGCGCAGGGAACCGAATGCCTTCCCTTGATCCTGGTGGATGGGGAAATCGTCAGCTACGGCGGCTACCCCAGCAGAGAGGAACTGGCCGCGATGGCTGGGGTCGGAAGCAAGAAGAAGGCGGACGCATGACAGGACACCGCGACACATTCGAAGCGTTTGTCCGTGCCGCCCCTCGCTTTCTGTTCTTCACCGGCAAAGGCGGCGTCGGCAAAACGACCCTGTCCTGCGCCACAGCGGTGGCCCTGGCGGACAGTGGACGGCGGGTACTCCTGATCAGCACCGACCCCGCGTCGAACCTGAACGAGGTGCTGGGTGCGGAGCTGTCTTCGAAGCCCGTTCGACTGGAATCGGTGGATAGACTGTGGGCGTTGAACATAGACCCTCAGACGGCGGCCCGCGAGTACCGTGAACGCATGATCGCTCCCTATCGCGGGATTCTGCCGCCTGCGGCGGTGGCCGGGATCGAGGAACAGCTATCCGGCGCCTGCACCACGGAAATTGCAGCATTCAACGAGTTCTCTCGTTTCATCGGCCAACCGCAAACCACGGCGGACTATGACCACGTCGTGTTCGACACGGCGCCCACGGGCCACACCCTCCGTCTGCTCCAGTTGCCGGCGGCATGGAACCACTTTCTCGACACCAACACGAGCGGGACTTCCTGCCTGGGGCCGCTGTCCGGTCTTCGTGAGCAGCATGCTCTCTACGCCAGGACGCTGCAATGCCTGGCCGATTCAGCGAAGACCCAGGTGGCCCTGGTCAGCCGACCCGAGCGTTCCTCGCTGGCCGAAGCGGAGCGAACCCGATCCGAGCTGGCAACGCTGGGTCTTGCCAGCATTCACCTCCTGCTGAATGGGCTCTTCGATAGCGCCGACCACGATTCGGTCGCCTGCGCCATGGCCTCACGGCAGCAACAGGCTTTAGCGGCCATGCCGGAAGCATTGCGTCTGTTGCCTCGCACAGACGTTCCTCTTGTGGCCTTCAATGTCACCGGGCTGTCCGCCATCCGGGCGGTGATCGATCCGACCCGTTCGGCGGGTGTGGCGACAGGGGCCGCGCAAGCCCATCCCTTGACGGACTGGCCGAACATCTCCGCATTGATCCGCGACATTGAGGCCGACGGTCGCGGCGTCATCCTCACCATGGGCAAAGGCGGAGTCGGCAAGACAACCATCGCATCGGCTATCGCGGTCGAATTGGCATCGCGCGGCCACCGGGTGCATCTGACGACCACCGATCCGGCGGCCCATATCGCGCACGCGATTGGAGTATCCGTGTCGAACCTTCAGACCAGCCGCATTGACCCTCGCGTTGAGGTCGCTGCCTATAGCCAGGAAGTTATGGCCTCTGCGGGACCGGATCTCGATGAGGAAGGCCGCAGATTGCTGGAGGAGGACCTGCGATCCCCTTGCACCGAGGAGATTGCCGTGTTCCGGGCGTTTGCCGCCAAGGTGGATGAGGGCCGGGAGGGTTTCGTCATCATGGATACCGCCCCGACCGGGCATACGCTTCTGCTTCTCGACGCCACGGAGGCTTACCACCGCGAAGTGTCGCGCACCCAGAGCGACCTGCCCGAGGCGGTCCGGCAGTTGTTGCCGCGTCTGCGGGACCCTTCTTTCAGCAAGGTGATCCTCGTGACCTTGGCGGAGGCGACACCGGTTCATGAAGCCGCCCAGTTGCAGGAGGATCTCAAACGCGCGGGGATACGCCCCTTCGCCTGGGTCATCAACCAGAGTCTCAGTCCACTTGCCTTGGACCATCCTCTATTGAAGACCAGACGGGACAACGAGTATCGGTTCATCAGCGAAGTCGGCCGGTATACGGACCGCCTCGCGGTCATACCCTGGCTCTCTCAAGAACCAACAGGGACGGAAGGACTACGGCACCTGACTCGCGGAATCGCGAGAATGGAGCTGTCTCGTACAGAAGGAGACCTGAGACCATGACAACGGAAACAGTGCCTGCCAGCGAGCGGAAGCTGACGAACATGTTCGAGCGTTACCTGACCGTCTGGGTAGCGCTCTGCATCGTGGGTGGGATCGTTCTGGGCAAGGTCGCCCCGGGGATAGCACAGTACCTGGACGGCATATCCATCTTCGTGAATGGTGCGCCGGTGGTGTCCATCCCCATTGCCATCTGCCTGTTCTTCATGATGTATCCCATCATGGTGAAGATCGATTTCGCTTCGGTCATAAAGAGCGGCAAGAGCGGCAAAGGCGTTTGGCTGACGCTATTCGTGAACTGGGCGATCAAGCCATTCACGATGTATGCCATCGCCTTGCTGTTCCTCGGATTTCTGTTCCGCGGCCTGATCGGAGCGGAGGCGACCGACTTGGTCAAGATGCCGTTTGGACTCGATCTGGCGGTCGGCGATCAACATGGCGCCGGAACGGTCGTCATGCACGAGGGCGTCAAGATGCTCCAAGTTCCCCTATGGCGGAGTTACTTTGCCGGCTGCATTCTGTTGGGGATCGCGCCCTGCACGGCGATGGTGCTGGTCTGGGGATATCTCGCACGAGGCAATGATGGCCTGACTCTCATCATGGTGGCCATCAACTCCCTGACCATGCTGCTGCTGTACGGCCCGTTGGGCGGGTTCCTGCTGGGCGTCGGGAAGCTACCGGTCCCCTGGCAGGCGCTGCTGCTGTCCATCGCGATCTATGTGGCCCTGCCGTTGGTGTGCGGATACCTGTCGCGCAGGTGGATCATCCAAGCCAAAGGCGAGGCGTGGTTCACGGAGAAGTTCCTCCACGTGCTCACGCCGATCACGATCATCGCCTTGCTGACCACACTGGTCCTGCTGTTCAGCTTCAAAGGGGAAACGATTCTCTCCAATCCGTTGACGATTCTCTGGATTGCCATCCCGCTGTTCATTCAGACCATGCTGATCTTCTGGCTGGGTTACTGGTTGGCGAAGCGGCTCAAGTTGCCCTACCGGGACGCCGCCCCGGCAGCCATGATCGGGGCGTCCAATCACTTCGAGGTGGCCATTGCCACGGCGACGATGCTCTTCGGGCTTTCCTCCGGCGCGGCGCTGGCTACGGTCGTGGGCGTACTGATCGAGGTCCCGGTGATGCTATGGCTGGTCCGGATCTGCCTGAGAACCAAGGATTGGTTCCCGGCGGATGCTGCCGTGCGGGCGACGGCAGATCAGTTCCGGTGCGATTCATCCCGCTGAGACGGGACACGGAGACGTCCTGCAGCAGGCAGTCATGACCCGTCGCCGGAATCGTCGGCCTTGCCTTCGAGCAATTTCTCGATGATGCGGATGTCCTTGGGGATGTGAACCGTAACGTATTCTCCCGCCTCGACTTGCGTATAGGAGTGATCCAGAAGCCCGTCGAAGAGAATCGTGTCGTCCATATTCAATCGAAAGGTCCGGTCTTCGATCTGCAAATCCACGCTGCCACTGAGGACGTAGCAGAATTCGTGAATGTCCTCGTGCAGCCCCATGACGTGCACGTAATCCCCCGCCAAGGCCGCAACACGAATGAGCTTGCCCTTGTCGTAGCGGGCCACCTTGCACCTCTCCAGTCCCTTGTCCGCCCGCGTCGCGTGACTGCGATCCTCAATCTGGGCCTTGCGTCTCTGGACAAGTCGCCGCTCGGAAAGTCCCAGCAGGTCGCTCGTGGAAACCTGGAGCGCCCCGGCCAGAGCATCCAGCGTCTTGAGGGACGGCATCGTTTTGTTCGTTTCGACGGATTCGACTGTCGGATAGGTCAGTCCGGCACGGCCGGCCAGTCCTTGCAGCGTCATGTTCAGGCGTCGCCGCAGAACGCGGATGATCCGAAAATCGTAATCGCTGTTCACAGCGAACTCCTTCCCAGGCGGTCCGGGGCGGACATGCCATTCATCGTGTTATAGGGCCCAATACGGTTCACGCTCAATGAAACTCGAATTTCGCCCACATGTAAACACTTTTTTACTTATCGGCATGGGAAACCCAGTTTCTGCACTTCAAAACGCCGTTCCCAGAAAACACTCTATATGGCCGCGTATCTTCCATTCAATCTTCCCGGCCGATCCCTCGCAAAACCCGGGCCATAGCCGGTACGATGCTACGACAACAGTATGCGACAGCGTGACAGACGCGAGTCGAGAGAGTAGCAGAGTACGAAACTCGGGTACGCTCAGGGATGCGCCACGTCTCTCAATGGGGTGGAACCACGCTACCGCGATAGAACGGCCTGCTCCGCATCATGCGGAGTCCGTCCATCGTGGACGGCAACATCGAAGTGAAGGTGAAAGGGATCGAACATGCAAACCGTGGAAAGAGCGCGCGCAGCCGCGGGCAAATATCTTACGTTTGCCCTGGGACCAGAGGAATTCGGCCTGGAAATCCTCAAGGTTCGAGAAATCATCGGCTACATGCCAATCACAGCAGTTCCGCAAACCCCGGGGTACGTCAAAGGCGTAATCAACCTCCGGGGACAGGTCATTCCGGTCGTCGACCTGCGGGCCAAGTTCGTCATGAACACGACGGAGACGACCTCGGAGACCTGCATCATCGTCGTGGAAACCAACCAGGGAACCGGCAAGTGCAACACCGGGATTGTCGTGGACCGCGTCCGGGACGTTCTGGATGTCCTGGAGGAGAACATCGAAGACTCTCCAAACTTCGGCTCCGGCGTCAACACGGATTGCATCCTGGGCATGGGCAAAATCGGTGATTCGGTAAAAATCCTGTTGGATATCGACCGCGTCCTCGGCGGGGCCGATCTGGCAGCCTTCTGCGACGCCGCATAGTCGCGAATCACGAAGGTGTCGAGGAACACACGGAGTACGAAGCCGATAGCATCGTAGAGCTCAGAAACTCACAGAGATGATTCAAGGAGAACATACATGTTCAAGAAAATGAAACTCGCGACGAAGATGGGGATCGGTTTTGGCGTCCTGGTGGTCATATCAGGCATACTCGGTCTCGTGGGATGGACTGGATTGAGCAGCGTGGCGAGGAACGCCGAACTCAACACAGCAGGGAATGACTGCCTGGCCGGGCTCAACCAATGCGCCTCTCTCCGCAAGGACTTCACCATTCAAGGATTCGAGAAAGCCGCCAATGAGGAAAAGACTGCGGCCGAGAAGTGGCACGATGCCTACACCGGACTGACCACCAAGCTTCAGGAACTGGAGAATGCCAAGGGCCTTGCGAGCGGCGACAAGGCGATCGTGGTCGAGGCCAGCAGCAAGATGCCCCCTTATCTGACCTCCTTCGTGCATCAGGAGGATGCTCGCAAGTTGAAGGACGGTGCATTCGATGCCTGGTCGAAACTGGGTTGGGACATGACCAAGGAAGTCACCACGGCGATCACCGATGTCATCGAGCCGGCCCGGAAGGCGGCGGAAGAGGCCAAGAACACCGATGAGATCGTCCGATGGACGAAAATCGGGACACAGCTCGACGAGTTGGTCTTCCAGCAGTTCCTCCTTCTGCGCGTCAACGCGGTCTACCTCCGTGCAACCGACAAGGAAGAGCAGTGGACCAACTACCAGAAGCAACTTGCCACGGTCAAGAGCAACCTGGAAACCTGGACGGCCCTGGTCAAGGGCGACGCCAAGGTCGAAACCGTGGCGCAGAACATCGCGGGATACCTGAACAGCTACGATGAAGCCGGTCGGAAGTACCGTGCCGGCATGGAGGCACGCAACGCCGCCCTCACCGAAATGACGACAGCCGCCAAGGCGATCGTGGACACCATCAACCGCCTCCAGACCTCTCTGAAGAACAAGATGGAGACCACTACTGCCCGAACCAATACCCTCATGATGACCGTGGCCGCCTCCGGCATCGTGTTGGGCGTCGTTCTGGCGATCCTGATCACGATGAGCATCATCAAGCCGATCAAGAGAATCATCGATGCACTGACGGCTGGCTCCGAGCAGGTGGCCGCAGCCTCCGGCCAGGTTTCTGCGGCATCGCAGTCTCTCGCCGAGGGCGCCACCGAGCAGGCCGCCGGCTTGCAGGAGACGTCGTCCAGTCTCGAAGAGATGGCCTCCATGACGAAACAGAACGCCGACAATGCCCAGCAGGCCAACACGCTGGCCGTCGAGGCCCGCACGGCCGCCAACACCGGAACCGAATCGATGCAGCGGATGAATGAGGCGATCCAGGAGATCCAGAAGAGCTCCGACGAGACCTCCAAGATCATCAAGGTGATCGACGAGATCGCCTTCCAGACCAACCTGCTGGCCCTGAACGCCGCGGTCGAGGCCGCACGAGCGGGCGAGGCAGGCAAGGGCTTCG